>NZ_CP064923.1:4145000-4492389 GCF_018336915.1 Acaryochloris marina S15
CGCTACTAAGGGAATCGCTGTTGCTTTCTCTTCCTCCAGTTACTAAGATGTTTCAGTTCACTGGGTTCGCTCGTGCTGACCTATGTATTCAGTCAGCCGTTTTAAGGGTTGCCCCATTCGGAAACCTCCGGATCAATGCTTGTTTCCAGCTCCCCGAAGCGTATCGTCGGTAACCACGTCCTTCATCGCCTCTGTGTGCCTAGGTATCCACCGTTAGCCCTTTGTAGCTTGACCACAAAAAGTTTTTCATTGGTGTCTGTAAATATCAGTTCATTGCACTAGGCAATCAACTGACCTACCTGACAGAATTTATAATGCTATGCAGTTTTCAAGGTTCTAGCTGGACTCGCATCCAGCAGGTTGTCATGTTCACACAAGACAGCTTGCAAGAGGCAATTATCCATATCGAGTTGTAAAATTTGTCTTGGTGGAGGTAAGCGGACTCGAACCGCTGACATCTGCCTTGCAAAGGCAGCGCTCTACCAACTGAGCTATACCCCCAAATAAAAAATGAGTGGGCCATCCTGGACTCGAACCAGGGACCTCACCCTTATCAGGGGTGCGCTCTAACCACCTGAGCTAATAGCCCGTGGTGTTTAACTCGAAACCAGATTCAAAAGTACAAGACTCTTGAACCTGAATCTAGAGTTTTCACCAAACCTAGAATAGTTTGAAAGTTAAGACTCCTCGACCGACCTTGGGATGACTTGTCTAAACAGCCAATATACGTGAGTCTGGCCGTTAGCAAGTAGGTCTCCCTAAAAGGAGGTGATCCAGCCACACCTTCCGGTACGGCTACCTTGTTACGACTTCACCCCAGTCACCAGCCCTACCTTCGGCGTCCCCCTCCACAAGGGTTGGGGTAACGACTTCGGGCGTGGCCAGCTTCCATGGTGTGACGGGCGGTGTGTACAAGGCCCGGGAACGTATTCACCGCAGTATGCTGACCTGCGATTACTAGCGATTCCTCCTTCATGCAGGCGAGTTGCAGCCTGCAATCTGAACTGAGGCTAGGTTTATGAGATTAGCGCACTCTCGCGAGTTGGCAGCTCTTTGTCCTAACCATTGTAGTACGTGTGTAGCCCAGAGCGTAAGGGGCATGCTGACTTGACGTCATCCACACCTTCCTCCGGTTTGTCACCGGCAGTCTTTCTAGAGTGCCCAACTTAATGATGGCAACTAAAAACGTGGGTTGCGCTCGTTGCGGGACTTAACCCAACATCTCACGACACGAGCTGACGACAGCCATGCACCACCTGTGTTCGCGCTCCCGAAGGCACTCCAAGCTTTCACTCGGATTCGCGACATGTCAAGCCCTGGTAAGGTTCTTCGCGTTGCATCGAATTAAACCACATACTCCACCGCTTGTGCGGGCCCCCGTCAATTCCTTTGAGTTTCACACTTGCGTGCGTACTCCCCAGGCGGAACACTTAACGCGTTGGCTACGGCACTGACCGGGTCGATACGGCCAACACCTAGTGTTCATCGTTTACAGCTAGGACTACAGGGGTATCTAATCCCTTTCGCTCCCCTAGCTTTCGTCCATGAGTGTCAGTTACGGCCCAGCAGAGCGCCTTCGCCACTGGTGTTCTTCCCAATATCTACGCATTTCACCGCTACACTGGGAATTCCCTCTACCCCTACCGTACTCTAGCCTTTCAGTTTCCATTGCTGATCCAGAGTTGAGCCCTGGGCTTTAACAACAGACTTGATAGGCCACCTGCGGACGCTTTACGCCCAATAATTCCGGATAACGCTTGCCTCCTCCGTCTTACCGCGGCTGCTGGCACGGAGTTAGCCGAGGCTTATTCAACAGGTACCGTCAGATCTTCTTCCCTGTTAAAAGCGGTTTACGACCCAAGGGCCTTCCTCCCGCACGCGGTATTGCTCCGTCAGGCTTTCGCCCATTGCGGAAAATTCCCCACTGCTGCCTCCCGTAGGAGTCTGGGCCGTGTCTCAGTCCCAGTGTGGCTGATCGTCCTCTCAGACCAGCTACTGATCGATGTCTTGGTAGGCCGTTACCCCACCAACTAACTAATCAGACGCGAGCTCATCTTCAGGCGAAAAAACTTTCACCTTTCGGCACATTCGGTATTAGCAGTCGTTTCCAACTGTTGTCCCGAACCTGAAGGCAGATTCTCACGCGTTACTCACCCGTCCGCCACTCGCCATCAAGGAGCAAGCTCCTCATGCTGCCGTTCGACTTGCATGTGTTAGGCATACCGCCAGCGTTCATCCTGAGCCAGGATCAAACTCTCCATGTGAGAATTTGTACTGAAATTATATTAAAGTTGAAGTTAGTAAACTACTTAAAAGCAAGCTTCCTTTCGTTCAAAAACTCCGACGAGGATGATTGTCTTAAAATCTTTCAAACTATTGATTTGTCTAGGTTCGGGGCGCTTTCCGGAGGCGGACCTCGTTTCGAGCGCTTGACCAATATAACAACACTGCATTGGACTGTCAACACTTTTTTTTTATTGGCCAAATTAGCTTCATATAAGTTGATTTTGGCATCCCTTCAGAGCTGGTGAATTAGAGGTGTAATTCTAGGGTTTGTTGCGCCACAACAGCCTTGTAGCAGCCTATATATAGATTGCTAGAGGGCGAGGTGTCTGACTGTCTATCTCAAGCGATAACGAGCTTGGCTTCTATACTTGCTTTCTATCGTTCGGTTACCCTGCCGACGAAGCCGCCGTTCAACCAAGATGGCTTTGGTTTGACGTATGAGCCAGATGATCACTAATAAGACAATGCCAGCGGCAAGCAAAGGAATAGCCAGCCCCAGCAACGTTAGGACAACAGATAACACAGCTTCAGCCGTGGAGAGAACGGGATTACCAAGCCCTCCTGTCATAGTGGTTGCTGCAACACGGGTAACGGAGGTGGTTGTTTCCACAACTCCAGCGGCACTGCCTCCGGCCAGTATGGCTAAGGTCCATTGCAAGACAGGATTGAGATCACCTAATGTGGCTGCGGTAAGAACGGAACCGACTGCGATCGCAGTGGGTATCTCAATCAAATCCAGCAGGTTATTGACCCCGGGGATGTAATAGGCCAATACCTCAACCACTACAGCAGTGCTCAGGACAATCAGGGTGGGATAGGTACCAATCCACTGCAAGTTGGAAGCCAAGGGCAGATCACCAAACAGGGCCGCCATACACATAATCAGCGGCGGAATAAAGACTCGTAAACCGCTAGCTGCACTAAGGGTAATCCCGAGGGAAAGGCTAATAAGGATTTCCATGGCGTTTTTAAGATCAATCCTCTTTTACATTGCTTCAATCACATCTTCTAAAGACGTCAGGGTATTTTTCAGGAGGGTGAGTTGGTGCTGATTCTGATAGGGCTTAGGTTCTGCGTTCTCTTCCACAATCGGGGTTAAGATGATCTGCTCAGCGGTGCGCTCATACTCCTGCAGAGCGGTTAAGGCCGCAGCCCGAAACTGGGTGAGATAGTAATGGGCTGCTTGTCGATAGCTTTCCTCATTCTTATCAAACTCAGGTAAATCTGCCTTTGAGACAGCGATGTTCTCCAATTTATTAACGACATAGCCAGTACCGCCAAAAATAGCAGCTCCTAAAGGGCCACCCATCAGCCAGCCTAATCCGGTGGCGATCGCCACCGGGGCAATTTCTTCTTCTTTTGATTTGGAAGTGGATGATGCAGATGGCTGAGGTTGTGACTGGGGTGCAGGACCACTGGGAAAGGCAAACCATAGTTCTGCAGGTCGGGGTTGGCTAAAGAATTCACAAGCTTTATGCACCCAACTCACCACCTCACGCTGATGCGTAAGCCAGGTAGGTTTTAATGTTTCGGTGAGCCAGGCCGGGAAACGTTCTTGTTGCAGAGCAGTCTGGGCTCCCGTTTCGTGGTTCCTTAGCAAGGTGGGCAAATCAAGCCAGACCTTGGTATCGGCTACACTCTCTCGGAACCCTTGAATAATCAGTTTCTGGGCGCGTTCTTTAATCTCTAATCGCTGCTGAGCTCGATCTTGAATGTCAGTCTGGACTTGGGATTGGATAAAGGCAATTTTTTCTTGGAGGGCGAGTTGGAGTTGTTTCGCGAGTGCGATCGCACGCTTCGACTGTAGTGGAATTCCCTCAGTTTGATAAGTCTGGACAATACTCTGCAAAGCCGTTTCTAGCATAGGTAGCCCTGTGATTTGGGCAGCAGCCATATCTCCTTTAAGGCGGGCTCTCAACGCGGGTAAGGCATCCACACGGTAAAGATTGCTAATTCCTGAGGGGAGTTGGGACCGAAAGCTTTCTGCCACAAACCGCATTCGGTTCATCACCTGTTTTTGTTCATCGGGGTCCAACAGGTTCAAAAAGTTAACGACAAACACTACACTGTCAATCCCTCGATCCAGCAGCCAGTCCCGGAGATGTTCTCGTTCGCCTAAAGTCATTAACTTACGGCCATCCAGCATCTGAATGACTACATCTGCTGTCAGCAATTGCTCCTTAGCCAAAGCATCCTGAGCTTCACGGTCATTGGTTCCTGGCAAATCTAGCAACTCCACCCCCGTTTGCAAGAGGGGATGAGGACAACTCACTTCCACAGACACCACATCTTCCCGCATCCGCCGGTTATCATCCAAAATGGCGTATTGCTTCAGGATATCGGTGCCAGATTCAACAATCTCTTGACTGCTAGCCAAACTAATTCGAGTTTGGAGTTGAGGACCATAGCAAACCCGAATGGCTGCTCCCGTTGTCGGGATCAAATCAATCGGGAGGGCTTTCTCCCCTAATACAGCATTGAGTAACGTAGATTTCCCATAGTTAAACGGACCAAAGATAGCAATTCTGAGAGCTGTCTTCTGAACACAATCAGAAACTGCAATCACCTCTCGCCGCAGTTCATCGGTCTCCTGAAGCTCCAACACCCCTACTGTCATTTGTAGGACCTGAGTCAAATTCCGGTAGGTATCCTGTTGAGTCATGTAAAAAAGTTAAAGCACACATAAAATTGGAAAAAGACCCAACACAGATCTAGATCAATAGCTGTCTTCTGCTAAATCCAGAACTTTATGTTGAGAGTACGTATCCTTACAATTCAATTCTAAGTTGGTCCACAGCGAGAAATAAGCAGCGCTCCTCCCTGATCCTAACGAACAAGTTGATAAAGATTATCTCCTCTAGCTTTCCCATTCAGAGGGTTTAACTCACTTGAACTTAGCTTTCACCATAAATTTATGCGTGTGATTTTAACCACTCAAATATCTCAACGTTATGTAAAAGCTCAAATCTGGCAACCCTTGCTATGTCGAATACAGCAAACTGGGTCAATAATTTGACTCTCCAGAAATATTCACAGACCATAGGAAAGATTAAGAGTGCAAGTTACTTTTCCGGCTTAAAAAATCATCGTGCTTTCTAACGCAGAGGATGCTGTTCGCGCCCTCCATTTCATCCAACAAAATATCAACGCCAATGATGGTCTGAGTGATATCCAAATTCAAGTTTTTTCCCAATGCTGGGAAGGTCGGTCTTATCGTCAAATTGCGGATAGCGTTGGCTATGAAGTGGGCTATATCAAAAAAGTGGGTTCCCATTTATGGCAAAACCTATCCAAAGTTTTAAGCACAAAAGTATCAAAAAACAACTTCAAAGTTGCGCTCAGGGAGTATGTTGAGCAACATCCTCTACCTGACACTGTTCTGACAGCTAAAACCATTGACCATACAAGTGTCTATCAAGATTGGGGGGAAGCGATCAATGTCTCTTCCTTTTGGGGGCGGTCAATAGAATTAGCCACACTTCATGAGTGGATACTCGCTGATAAATGTAGCTTGATTACCCTGTTGGGAATAGGGGGAGTGGGTAAGACTGCACTCTCCGTAAAGATAGCCCAGCAACTCCAAGACCAGTTTGCCTATGTGCTCTGGCGGAGCCTCAAGAATATGCCTCCCCTTATGGAGTTACTGGCAGACTTAATCCTCTACTTATCCAATCAAAGCTTACCGAAATTACCCAATACCCCTTCTCAGCGAATCTCGGTTTTCATCCAATATTTACGGCAACATCGCTGTCTGATTATTCTGGATAATGCTGAAAGTTTATTACAAAGTGGGCAAAAGTTTGGGCGTTATCAACCTACTTATGAAGAGTATGGCGAATTCTTCAATCGGGTCGGTGCAGTTGCTCATCATAGTTGCTTGATCCTGACCAGTCGAGAGTTGCCTGAAGAAGTTGCCATTCAGACTGGAACTCGCTTACCCGTTCGGGTATTCAAAGTAGAGGGATTAGACGCCACTGCAGCCCGAGAAATTCTCACCAGTAAAGGACTATCAAGCTCCACGCCCGAAACCACATCCCTGATCCGTTGCTATCAAGGCAATCCTCTGGCACTCAAGATTGCAGCAACATCCATTCAGGATGTATTTGCAGGGAATGTAGCAGAGTTTGTTCACCATGGCACCATTGCATTCAACGGGATTCGGCGATTGCTGGATCAACAGGTGAAGCGGTTATCTAAGTTTGAACTGCAGGTGATGACCTGGTTGGCAATTCATCGTGAACCCGCCACGATTCAACAGCTGGCCAATGATGTCATAAATCTCCCATCCTTTGCCACCTTGCTCGAAGCCCTAGAATTCCTGGGTCGCCGCTCGCTAATCGAAAAAGTCTTGCCTGATGAGACTCGCCCGGCTAGTTTCACCTTGCAGCCAGTGGTCATGGAATATATGACCGATCGATTGATCTCTCACATCAGTCAAGAAATGATGGGAGATCAATTGACCTATCTACATCAATATCCCCTGGTCTTGGTGCAGGCCAAAGATTACTTACGAGAAGCCCAAATTCGGCTGATTCTTAAGCCAGTTTTTCGGTACCTATTGGCAACCTATCAAGATTTCACCTCACTAGAGCAACATCTCAAACAACGGTTGAATGAGCTCCATATCCAAAATCAGCCCACCTATGCAGCGGGGAATATTCTGAATCTTTTACGACTCTGCCAGGCCAATTTTACTCATTTAGATTTATCTCATCTGACCATTCGGCAAGCAGATCTGCGAGAGATCAAGCTACATCACGTCAATGTCTCTCATGCCAATTTAGAAACAACCTTATTCTCAGAAACGTTAGGCAGTATTTTTGGCCTTGCCTATAGTCCAGATGGCAGTCGTTTAGCCGTTGCCAATAACGGAGAGATAAAACTCTATGATTTTCCCCATTACCAACATCAGTTCACCTTACCTGGCCATAAAGTACTGATCTGGACGATTGCCTTTAGTGATGATGGCTGCCTGCTAGCTAGCGGCAGTATTGATCACACTATTAAGGTTTGGAATCTTAAATCAGGGAGTTGCGTCCAAACTCTGAGGGGCCATACAGGGGCCGTGCTGTCTGTGGCATTCCAGCCCCAAAAAGGAGTTGGACCAGACTATATTCTGGCTAGCACCAGCCAAGATGGCAGTGTCAAATTGTGGAATATTAGCACTCAAGACTGTATTCACACCCTGGAGAATACAGAACAGTCCGTTCGAACAGTTACGTTCAATTCCAGTGGTGATACCTTAGCAATCGGTTATCTTGATGGCCAGGTCAGTCTTGTGAACTTACAGTCCAATCAGCAGCAATGGCTGCCCTCAGAGATCAACAGTCAAGAGTCACCCTTGGCATTTAGTCCTGATGATAAAACCTTAGCAGTGGGCTACAGTGACGGACAGATTTATCTGTGGGATGTGCAGCCAGGGCAATTAATCAGGATTCTCCAAGGCCATACCACTCAAATTTTCTCGGTGGCCTACAGCACCGATGGACAAATGTTAGCCAGTAGTTCTGGCGATAACACCGTCAGAATTTGGGATCCACATACAGGACAGTGTCTCAAATGTCTGCAAGGTCATACATCAAGGGTATCTGTCGTCGCCTTTCATCCAGACAATCTATGCCTTGCGAGTGGCGGTGAAGACTCAACGGTGCGGGTTTGGGATGTGCCAACAGGGCAATTACTCAAGCGTCTGAATGGATATAGCGATTATGTCTGGTCAGTGGCCCATAGCCCCACTCAAGCAGTCGTTGCCAGTGGGAGTAATGATCGGGGGTTAAGACTCTGGGATACTCAATCGGGTCAATGTTTGCGAGCATTGGAAGGCCATGTTGGTCGAGTTAGATCAGTAGCTTATAGTGCCGATGGCAACCTTCTGGTGAGTGCAACCTATTCCTATGAGATTAAAGTTTGGGATCCTACAAAAGGAATTTGCCTCAATACC
Organism: Acaryochloris marina S15; assembly: GCF_018336915.1. Classification (GTDB taxonomy): domain Bacteria; phylum Cyanobacteriota; class Cyanobacteriia; order Thermosynechococcales; family Thermosynechococcaceae; genus Acaryochloris; species Acaryochloris marina_A. Next base: position 4,153,228 of record NZ_CP064923.1, read on the forward strand.
TTCCAAATGCCAGGAGAATGGTGCTGGGATATCGCTTTAAGTCCAGACGGAGAAACCCTGGCTATCTCTAGTGGAGACAACAGTATTCATCTATGGCATGTTCCTACAGGCGAATTACTAAATACCCTAGTAGGTGAAAAACATTATGCATTGGGGTTAGCCTTCAGTCCTACAGGAAAATTTCTGGTTACTTCCAGAATGAATATTGTGCAAATTTGGGATCTGGATTCAGGACAGTGCATTCAAACCCTGAGGGATGAAGAGTGGGTCTGGTCCGTTGCCTTCCATCCTCAAGAGCCCTTGTTGGTGACGGGCGGGAATGACGGTAGCGTCAAACTCTGGGATCTCAATCAAGGCCAATGCATCTGTCCCATGCAAGATCATGGTGCACTTATCTTGTCTGTAATATTTAGTAGCGATGGTCAGCTCATTGCAAGTGGAAGCTTTGATCGAACGGTTCGCATTTGGAATCGACGGACCGGTGAATGTATCCAAGTGCTGGAAGGTCACTCTGACGGGGTTTTCTCAGTCTCTTTCGCACCCGAGGGCAACACCATTGTCAGTGGTGGAGTCGATGAAACCGTCCGAGTCTGGGATGTGAACACTGGTGAGTGCATACACACATTGCAACCTCTCAGACTGTATGAAGGTATGAATATTTCAGGGGCTACTGGATTAACGGCAGTAGAACGGCAAACGCTCAAGACTTTAGGTGCGATAGAACACTAGCCTTTTCTGGATTCAGAAATATTGAAAGTAATCAGACGCACCCAAAAAAGATTAGCCCTTGAGAATAGGGGCTGTGTACATCAAGCGGTAGCCAGTAAATTTTGATACGCCGTTTCAATCAACTCACAGTCAGTAGAAACGGCTTGCTCTAAATTTTCTAGACGAGCCACTTCAGTTTGGCGATCAATTTCGCGGGAGTTTTTCTGCTCTAATAGGTTATCTAATTCCTGTTTGCGAGATTGGATATCCTCTTGCAAGCGCTGCATCACCTCTTGGTTGTAGGCATCAAAACAGTCTTGAACAGAGTTATAAATGGGCTGGTATTTTTCCTGGGCAATTTGGGGTAGACATTTCACGAATTCTTCTTTCGTCGCCTTGGTCAACTGTTTGCGAGCATGATCAGCTTGCAAAGCCCCGATCCCTAATCCCACCAGAGCAAAGGTGATTGGCCCCAACATAATGCCAAAGACCGATGAGGCAATCAGGGCAATACCAGCAGAGGTAAAGAAATTGAGCATAATGCTTTGGAAATCGAACCCCGTAACAGCCATGGCAGCTCCACCAATATTGCCAGAGGCTAAGGAGAACAAGCCCATCGCCCATTTGGCCCATCCAGGAACATTATCATTCGATTGGCGCTTCGGCCCCCGAGCATTGACATTTTGGCCCGTCAATTTTTCGGTGATTCGATCGGTAATTCGGGCGTAGGAGTTACCGTATTGCTCAGCACTTCTGGACAATTCTTCGAAGGCACCTTTGATATCGCGCTCAGCTCGGATGCTCCAAGCAAAAAACTTATCATTCACATACTGCTGAAAAGCTTGTTGGAACGAAGCATTAAAAGATTCACGACGTCCTTGGCTAAACAGATCTAGCAGTTCTAAATCGGGGGGTTGATATTTGAGGAAGTCTTGATCGAAGGTGATTTCTAAATCGAATATATAGGTACGAAATGAATCGGCAACGGAACGCGATCTCTGATCTCGCATCCGATGAATATCTTCTCTAAAATTCTCGCCAATCTCTTTCAAGTCCTCAAATTCAGGTTCTACGGACTCAATGCGTTGCTCTAGTTCCTGAACACTCTGATCTAGAAGCGGAATTCGTCGAGTCGTGGCATCCTGGACTCGATTCAGCGCTTGACGGGCTAAAGTTCGAGCTTGCCGCAATTCAGAAATAGCACGCTCTTGGGTAAGGAAGGTGTTGAGGGCAGATAAAAAGTCAGGAAAACCCGTGCCATCTAAGTTAGCATCGGTATCTTTGACTCGCTTCCGCAGAGCCTGTAGGGCTGAGACGGGAAATACTCGCTCTTCATAAAGGTCATAGCCATCGATTTGGCAGTATTCCGCGAGATTAGCGTGGAAGACTTTATGGAGTTTGCGGGTGGCATCTTCTAGTTCTGCTGGATCATCGGGGTCAATCAGGCTTTCCTTGATTTGATCCCAAGCATTAATCAAGAAGAAGATCGACAGTCCCCGATCCTTAATGTAGTTTTCTAGGTAGCGACGTTCGGCTAGGGTACAAGGCTGGGTGGCACGCAATACAAAGAGAATGGCATGACAGTTTTGAATAAATCCCAAGGAGAGATCGTTTCTCGCTTCCGTATCATTCAAGCCTGGGCTATCGACAATCTCAACCCCTTTTTCTAGTAAAGGGAGAGGATATTCAACAACAGCATGGCTTACATCTGGGAAGGCAACTTGCTTTTGTTCTTCTAGCTGCTTTGCTTCTTCTGGATCGATTGTGTAGCGGTCTTTGAAGCTATCAAAGTCAATTTGTTCGGGGGATTTACCATCATTGAAATGGACGGTCACAGTTTTATCTGGCCCGTATCTTAGAATAGTCAGTAACGCTGTACAGGGATTGACATCGCTAGGCAGCAAGTTTTCACCGATAAGAGCGTTGAGAAAGGTACTTTTTCCCCGCTTCATATCTCCCAGAACCATCAACCGAAATACACCCTGCTTTAAATTGCGGCAGACAACGCTAACGTCTTCAATTTCTTGTTGAAGCTGCAATGATCCTGAGGCAGACTGCCCTGCCCGTTCCGCATCTTCTAAGGTTTCAGCAATGCTGGATAGGTGAGAGGCAATCTCCTGACGGATCTGAGAAATTCGATCTAAATCTTCCAGGAAGCTAGCGGTTTCGACAGGATTGCTCATAGTGAAGGAAGGTAAGGCTGCATTCCCAGCATACCCATCTGTCCTTTTAAATCCACTGATTAAGTATGAGAACGTCGGCAGCCCCTTCCCTAGGCAGAACCAAACGATAGATGCCCTTGACTCAAGCTTTGCAGAATCTGATCAGGGTGCTCCAGTAAAAAGTTAGGGGTTTTTTCTGCAAGTACTGTTCGGTCATTAAACCCCCAACTAACGGCAATACTGATCAAACCAACCTGTTGCGCTGCCTTCACATCATTAATTTCATCGCCAACATAAGCTAATTCTTTGGGGTCGATGGCCTTGAGTCTAGCCAATTTTTTTAGGGTCCGTCTCTTCCCCGATAGAATCTGACCACCATAGATAAATTCAAAGAGATGATCGATGGCATATTTCTGTAGAACATACTCAACATTCCGTCGAGAATTCGCAGTAACAATCCCTAACCGATAGCCTTCAGCCTTTAAATTATGGAGGGCAGTTTCGATGCCCTCGACTAATGCTAAATCGTCAATACTACGAGTCAGCTCTTGCCGAAAACGCTGCAAATAGCAAAGGGATCTCCATTTGGGAATCCCCAATTCTTGAGCAATTTCTTGAATCCCTAACTTTCGTAATAGCTCAATTTGAGCTGGGGAAAGAGGTTCATATCGAAAATCTTCAGCTAGGCGATTGGTAGCTTCGATAAATATGCCAAGGGAATCGGCAAGGGTGCCATCAAAATCAAAAACGATCAAGCGCATACTTCGTTATGTTCGTATCCCCATAACTTGAGTAACAGTGAACTCCAACATTATTCCACCCGATCCAACACCGTGATATTTGGGTCAATAATCTTTTTGCCAATCCCTGAGAATTTAACTGCCAAGCAGATTTTATTTCCACCCCCAAAAATATGGGTCACTTCTCCAAGGCCAAAACCACGATGAACGAGCCGATCACCTACCGCCCAATCCATAGCATGGGTATTAGGCATCTTTTTCTTTTTAGCCCCTGGACTCATCGCAGAATGGGGTGGCTCAGATGGAATGGCCGACAAAGAATTGGTTTGCAAGAGATCTCGAGGCAGTTCTGATAGGAATAGAGAAGGCATCGCTGGCTCCCTTGAGCCATACAATCGTCGCTCCCGTGCATGGGAGATAAAGAGTCGTTCCTGCGCCCGCGTAACACCAACGTAGCAAAGACGACGTTCTTCTTCGATGGCAGCAGGATCTTCTAAAGAGCGGAAATTAGGGAACAAGCCCTGTTCTAGGCCGACCAAAAAGACGATAGGAAATTCCAGCCCTTTAGCTGAATGCAGTGTCATCAGTGACACTGTCGTTTTTTCATCTAGATCATCTAAATCAGATGCCAGAGCAGTATTGGCTAGGAAAGAAGGGAGAGACTCGTCAGTATTCTCGTCCGCATATTGTAAAGCCGCATTTTGCAGCTCCTGGACATTACCAATCCGATCATCCGCTTCATCGGTTCCCTGATTTTTCAAGTCCCGAACATAACCAGAATCTTCTAAAATCCCCTGGATAATATGGGCTGCAGATTGAGTTTCAACCTGTTCTTGCCAATGCCGCATCATTTCCACAAACTGCAAAATAGGCTTCGCACTACGGGCAGCTAAAGTCTTGACCGCCGTTTCTTCCGTCAGCATTTCCCATAGGGGCACTCCTAGTTCCTGAGCCGCATTAGTGACTCGATCCAAGGTAGTTTTGCCAATTCCCCGTCGAGGCGTGTTGATCACCCGCTTGAGGCTGACGGTATCAGCTGGATTAACGATCAGGCGCAAATAGGCCAGAACATCTTTGATTTCTCGGCGATCGTAGAACTTCAGGCCCCCAACCACGGTATAGGGAATACTCCAGCGAACTAAGCCTTCTTCAAATGCCCGAGATTGGGCATTGGTCCGGTAAAGAATAGCAAAGTCGCCCCAGCTAAGCTCGGGGTGGGATTGCTCTAGGGTCCGAATCTGCTGCACCACAAAATCGGATTCGTGCAGTTCATCATCCGCCCGATAGCAATAGATGGGTTCTCCAGCCCCCCGAGTCGGCTTGAGGATCTTATCGATACGTTCGGTATTGTTGTCGATTAGCTCATTGGCAACCTGGAGAATGTTTTCCGTGGAGCGATAATTCTCCTCTAGCTTTACCATTGTCCGGGTATCATCATCCGGCAGACCATCCCCAAAGTCCTGCTGAAACCCCATCAAGATTTTAAAGTCTGCTGCCCGAAAGGAGTAAATGGACTGGTCAGCATCACCCACCACAAATACAGAGCGATGATCCCAATCCTTAAAATTTTGAGTGTCCGTACCATTGGTTGCCAGCAACCGCAGCAAATCATATTGGGTACGGTTAGTATCTTGATATTCGTCCACGAGCATATGGCGAAACTGTTTGTGCCAATAGCCTAGAACTTGACCGTTCTGCTTCAGCAATTGCACCAGCACCCGAATCAGATCATCAAAATCAAGGCCGTTATTAGCTGCTAGGGCATCTTGATATTTGCTATAGACTTGGGCAACCACACGGCCTCGAAAGTCTTGCTGATTCGCTTCTAGCTCTTGGGGGTTCCAGCCTTGGTTTTTAGCATTGCTAATAGCAAAGCGAACGGAACGGGGCTGAAATTTGCGGTCGTCAAGATTGAGCTGATTGACGACAATATCTTTAATCAGACTCTGCACATCTGATTCATCAAAGATAGAGAAGTTACGCTGCCACTTACGCCCCTTCTCATCCTGGTATTTCTCAATTTCGATCCGCAACAGACGGGCACATAGACTATGAAAGGTACCAATCCAGAGAGGTTTAGTAATGGTTTTATAGACTTGCGATCGCAACTTCGTCTGCTGCTGAGGCGCTAATAACTCTAAGGCTTTACCATGATTCTGCTGGGCCAACTGCTCCGCAAATAATTTCTCAATCCGCTCCTTCATCTCTCGAGCCGCTTTATTCGTAAAAGTCACGGCCAGAATATTTTCTGGATTGACCTGATGACGCATCACTAAATTGGAAATGCGATAGGTCAAGGCTCGAGTTTTGCCGGATCCAGCACCCGCTACCACCAGCAGCGGACCACAAAAGTGTTCCACCGCTTGCCGCTGGGAAGGATTGAGATGACTTAAAAAGTCGGGAATAGCAGACATAAAAAATCAAGGAGAAGAATTCAGAAGTACCGTCGATAGGGGAGATATCATACCAATCTGATTGAGCAATAGAACTATCTCTGTGCCCACCATACGTGATTCCAATAGAAACGCAAGTTAGAAAAAATTATAAAGTCAGAGAATAAAACTGAATAATAACGCCTTGCCAAACTCCCAGCAACGCTAGAACCTACAAAAAAACAGACTAATAATCCCGTAACACAAGGAATCTCTAGTCACCATTTTAACGATATGCACAGGTACGCCAGCCAGCCGTCTTGGGAGAAGACAGTCCCTCTTCTAGTGCTGTCCAGAACATCCACTGATGAGATGAACACTATCCACCCACAAAGGAAGATAGTGTTCACCCTCTACTCATAAAGCTTTTAGCAACTAGTGCTGGGGTCTACTAAAGGCCATCGAACTGGCTTCAATAGTTCAACACTTGGATAACAGGACCTGAACTAGGGAGGTTACCTGAACTGACCGTGAGACCGCTCCCACCTGATCGTCGAATGGTAGACCCTTGCATCAGGGAAAGAAACGCATCCACCGACTGAAGATCGCAGACACTTTCGTCAGCAGCAGCCGTTTTGTAATGGGTCGGAATCACCATTTTAGGGTTGAGGGTTTGGACCGCTGCCTTGGCTTCTTCCGGGGTATAGGCCTTCGCACTCCCACCCACAGGAATCAACAGCACATCAGGCCGCCCCATCAGGATCTTCTGGTCCACACTAATGGGAGAGGCAATTCCCCCTAAATGAACCACATTCACGCCACCTTGAATCCACTTCCAGGCCACATTAGTACCAAACCGATACCCATTCACCCGATCATGGAGCGTCCGTATGCCTTGAAACTGCAAACCATTGGTTTTATAGGCCCCAGGTTCAAACAAGAGCTTTGGTCTTCCGGGTAAACCTTCAACCACCCCTTCATCTAGCAATCGGCTACTGATTAAGACAATATTGGCCGACGTTTGGGGTGACGGATACTTAGCCGTACAGCCTGAAGGGCGGAAAGGATTGACCAATACCTGAATACCGCTACCGGAGAACAAAAAACAAGTATGGCCTAGCCAACGGATGCTCAAAGAGCCTGCGGCTTGGGCGGGAGAAGGCTGCCATTGGGTGGCAAGACCAGCTCCCAAGCTGGTAATCAATCCTGCTTGCACATAGTGCATGAAGCGGCGACGGTTCATAGTTCTCTGTGATGTATCCCTGAATGTGTGTCCTGTGAAACCCGATCAGTATTAGTCATCGGTGGGAAGGTGGCTCAAGAAATTTTTGAGCAGCTGTTTCCCAGATGTTGTCAAAATACTCTCTGGGTGAAACTGGACGCCTTCAATGTGAGGATAGTTCCGATGACGCACCCCCATGATCGTGCCGTCCTCAGTCCAAGCCGTAATCTCCAGGACCTGTGGACAGGTTTCCTTCTTTATCACCAGACTATGATACCGAGTTGCGGTAAAAGGATTGTCTAACCCTGAGAAAACCCCCGTGGATTTATGACTGATGGGGGATGTTTTACCGTGCATGAGCACGGGTGCGGACACAATATCGCCCCCAAACACCTGGCCAATACTCTGGTGGCCTAGACAAACCCCCAAGATAGGCACATTTGCCCCCAACTGCTCAATCAGCTCTAGCGAAATGCCGGCATCTTGAGGCCGTCCTGGCCCCGGAGAAATGACGATCGCATCCGGCTGGAGCTTCTCAATTTCGGCTAGGGTAATCTGATCATTGCGAAAAACCTGAATATCTTGGGCCACTTCAAATTCAGTGGCGAGTTCTCCCAAATACTGAACCAGGTTGTAAGTAAAGCTGTCGTAATTATCAACAACCAGTAGCAAGGCTTTCGCTCCTGTCCCAAGAGAAAGTTATCTCTCCAACTTAGCGTGTTTATCCTACTTTGCAGCTACAAACCCAACTGCAAACAGCGCTGCCATGCTATCCAAGCTCTTTTTAAGCCTGCAAGAGAACTAGAAAGGGCGGAATAATGAGGAACGCGGCAATCACGACTGCTGCCATTGCTGATACCAAAACAGCTGCGGCTGCGCAGTCTTTGGCTATCTTGGCCAACTCGTGGTAAGTCCGCTCTACGGTCAGATCTACGACTGCTTCCAAGGCTGTATTCAGTAGCTCCATCACCAGCACTAAACCACTGGTCAAAGCAATAACCGCCAACTCTACAGGTTCAAGCTGGAGGGACAGCCCCATACTTAAGGCCACACTACCGATAACGGTATGAATACGAAAGTTCCGTTGGGTTTGGAAGGTATAACTCAATCCGGCCCAGGCGTATTTAAAACTTACGAATAGATTATGAGCGACTTTGAATGACAACTCACGCTTAAGCCGCGCAGGTTCAGGCTCAGTACTACTTTGTGAAGAGATTATAGATTTATTTGACATAAATTTAATCTTTTTAACGATTCTACACTATGACCGCAAAGGACATTGCTGCAATCAATCTGAAAGCGATTGGCCTGAATCAACTATTAAATTGTCTATTCCTCAATCAGAGAAGTAATTTTCACCTGCTATGGCTTAGGTTACCCACAGTTCTAGCAAACTCTTCTAGGTCTAGCCAGTTACAGCCGACACATTTATGACATTGATTAATGATTGCTGCTGTGCCAACATTTCCTGAAGTCGTTCAGAGGTGGGATGATCCCACCCCAGTAGATGCAACAATCCATGGGTCGCTAACCAAGCCAACTCCAGCTGTAGGGTATGTTGTTGCTCCTGGGCTTGCCGCGCTGCGGTCTCTACAGAAATAATGATGTCGCCCAGTTCTACGGGCATCTCCGACCATAGATTCGTAGGTTGATCAGTTAAGTCAAGGGTGGCAAAGGCCAGTACATCAGTGGGGTGATCTAAGTGCCGATAGGTTGCATTCAAATTTTGGATGGCCGCATCATCCGTTAGCAGCAGGCTCAACTCATAGGTTTGGATCGGAGAGATAGAGGGCTGCAAGCACTCAAACCATTGCTGAAACCAAGACTGCCAGGCTACAGCGGTAATTTGATGGGCTTGTCTAAGCACATCCTCAGCTAACGGAGTAGAGGATTGAACTACTCCGTCAAGATCCCATTGAATATGAACGTCGACTTGCATATTGCCTAAGACGACTCGCTAACGAGTCAAATAGGATAGCCCAATCAGCAATGCTAATAAACCCACCGTGGTTAATCCAAATTCTAGGAGCGACCGTTTAGGCTGGCGCACCATATTTCGCATCGCCATTTTGGTGTAAGTCCCTCCGGGGGGGCGGGTCGGAGCGGCGTCATTTGCAGGTGTAGGCTCGGCACTTGCCACTTCGACAGGGTTAGTGCTGGTTTCGTCAGTTACGGAAGGATCAGAACTCATGATTTAGAGGTGCAAATAACAACGCAGGAGAAAGATACAGCAGCCCCATTCGAAGGCCTATCTCCTTACCTCTAACTGTAAGTCATCCCTATAGAAGCAAGCAGGCCTTGATCTAATAGATTTAAGAAACAAATCGTCGTTCAAAGATCGATGCAGGCAGGAGAGTGTTGGATAAGGGCTGCTTCATTTCGTTGAGTCAGGCGGTAACACCTTGCAAAGTTAGGCTATTCAATAGCCCTTGAAAAAGTAAGAGACCATCGGTATAGCCCAATGTCGGATCGGAAGCGCGCTCTGGATGAGGCATCATCCCAACAACATTTCCCTGACGGTTACAAATACCCGCAATGTTCTCCACCGAGCCGTTAGGATTGGCCTCTGCGCCCACCTCGCCACTGGGGGTGCAATATCGAAACAGAATTTGCTGATGGGCTTGGAGCTGATTGAGGGTGTCTGGATCAGCGTAGTAACAGCCTTCGCCATGGGCGATGGGCAGGGTAATCACTTGGCCTGGCTGATAGGCTTGGGTCCAGGGTAGGTCAGTTCTCTCCACGCAAACAGGAACGCGATCGCAAATAAAATGCAGATCTCGATTCCGCACTAAGGCTCCTGGTAGTAACCCCGATTCAGTCAGCACTTGAAAGCCATTACAGATACCCAAGACCAGCTTGCCCTGCTCAGCATGGGCAATGGTGGCCTGCATGGCGGGAGAAAACCGAGAAATGGCTCCACAGCGCAAGTAGTCCCCGTAGCTAAATCCACCAGGGATAATCACCACATCTAGATCGCTAATATCTGTTTCCTGATGCCAGACCATACGAGTAGGTTGTTTGAGCAGATCACGGGTCACCAATACGACATCGCGATCGCAATTTGATCCCGGGAATACCAGCACACCGAACTTCATTTTGCTGCTCCTGCTGTGGGGACTACTTGCAGATCAAAGCGGTAATTCTCAATCACTGGATTGGCAAGGAGCTGATCACACATGCGATCAATCTGCTGACTAGCAGCGGCCTCATCATCTGCGGTGACCGTTAGCTCAACATATTTACCAATCCGAGTGGGACCCACATTGTCATATCCCAATTGCTTAAACCCCGTTTGGACCGCTGTACCCGCAGGGTCTAAGACCGATGGCCTCAAGGTCACATAGATTTTGGCCTGATAGGTTTGTGTCACGATTCCCACATGCATAGCGTTCCTTTTGAATGTACCTGATCCAGAGCACCAACAGACTAGGAAAAACAGTACTCATACCCGGTCTAAGGGGTTGAATTAGAGGTGGGTTGAGGATAGGTCAAAAAAGGAACTTCCAGCAACGTTCCAGTTCCAGATCCCACTGAAACATTAGCCCCTGCATCCCCCGCTTTTGTTTTGACATAACCTAACCCCAAAAGACCATCAGAGGTTTCCACCAGACTGGTCAGCACACCCACCTTTTTATTCCCGACCGTAATGGGCGTATTCGCAGAGACAGGTTCACTCAGTTGAATTCCCCAGAGCCGCTGTTTGACTCCCTGATAAGTGTTGAGGCGAGCAATCGTTTCTTGGCCGATGTAGCAGCCTTTATCAAAGGAAATGGTCTGCCAGAGCCCCGCTTCTAAAGGGTTAAAGTCTTCTGTCAACTCAGCATCCGGCTTGGGTCGCCCTTCAATGACTCTTAACTGCTCCCAAACCGTATCACCACAGGGACAAGCTCCTTGTTCCGTTAGGGATTGCCATAACTCAGCTCCCCATTCAGCATCGGCAAACAGGGTATAACCCGGTGTTGTCAAACCACTGCCTGAGGCAACACGAACAGTATGACCTTTGATTTGAGTCGTGATGTGGTGATGAGTGGGTTCAGGTAGTGCTGAAATACCCAGTTTTTGCAGGAGTAATGAACTTTCAGGCCCCAAGAGACTAAAAGTAATAGTTTGGGCCGTAATATCTTCAATCTTGACCTTGTCTCCAAAGAAGATATAACGATCGCACCAGCTCATTAATTGTTCTCGGCGAGTCGGTGAGACCAATAGCAACACAGAATCGTCTGTCACATATGCGTTAACCAGATCAATCGTGCGAGCCGTAGAAGTGACAAACACGCTCTCACAGCCTTCACCGGGTTTAAGAGTTTTGAAGACATTGGTGGTCTGGTTATGGAGAAAAGCCAGCCGATCCTGCTCGGTGAACTGCAGACGACCCCAATGGGTGCGATCACAGAGGGCTACCCCATCTTGAATCGCCTTTAAAGCGAATTCATCATTATCAAAACTGAGGATGGAGCTCTTATCCTCAGCCCATACTGCTCCATTTCGGCGTTGACAGTCCTGTAAGGTCTCAGACATCGTGGCGTTTATCCGTTATTCCTTGGGCAAGCTTGATTTTATTATTTCAGTGAAAAAGGAGGGCTAAATCATTAGCGTTGTTTACAGGTTATTGAAAAATACAAAAAAAGATTTCTTTTTACTAAGAAATTTAACGCAACTCTCTACTGGCAAACCTTTATTCGTGGCGATTAGCCGAAACAATTCTGTTCTATGAGATGATGATTGCCAGCATTATCTTTTCATTTATTCTATTACCCCTAGCTTCCAGCCATTTACAGGGGACCCTAAGATTTGAGAGGAGATTTATATCAATGACAATGGAAATGGTCAAACATGGTGGCGACCCCTTTGTTGGGGATCTCGCTACACCTGTGAATAGTTCTGGGATTGTAAAAGCCTGGATCAATAACCTACCGGCTTACCGCAAAGGCATGTCTGCCAATGCTCGGGGTTTAGAAATTGGGATGGCCCATGGCTATTACCTCTACGGTCCCTTTGCCACTTCAGGCCCTGTTCGAGGCACCACAATGGCGCTTGTATCGGGTGTACTATCCGCAAGCTGCGTCATTATCGTCTTAACCGTGGCAATGCAGCTCTATTCCAGTCTCTCTGTACCCAAGCCCCGCCCATCCGTAACCACGGCAGACCCTGGCAGCGACTTTGGCACTAAAGAAGGTTGGAGTGCAATTGGTAGTGGCTTCCTCATCGGCGGCTGCGGCGGTGCGGTTATCGCTGGCGTTCTTTCCTATGCGATTGCCATATTTGCTGGATAAGAATCTATTCACTCAACGATCGCTGTCAATCCCTGATCCCCAAGATTAGAGATTTGAGTAGCTAGCTGAACCCCTCTCTGCAGAAGCAAAGAGGGGTTCTCTTATGAACTGGTAATAGTAGGAATCAAAGATTGACATAGAGTTAGGGGATCAACCCCTAATTCTGTGCGCTGGTGAGCAGCAAATAATCCCGCCTGAGCATGCCACCAAATACCGCTACACAAGCTCTGACAGAGTGACTGCTGATCTCGTTGCTGGCTCAACAGTCCTGCCAAAATGCCCGTGAGCACATCTCCACTGCCTCCACGCGCTAAAGCGGGAGTGCTGTCAGGGTTAATCCATATCGAACCTTGGGGAGGAGCTAGCATCACCCTTGCCCCTTTATAAGCAATGTAAGTGTTACTAGACTGGGCAACGTGCCTCACCATCGACAGCACATCCTGGGATTGCTCATGCGGAAACAAGCGCTTAAATTCCCCTGGATGGGGCGTCAAGATAGTGGGAGCTGACCTAGATTGAAGGCTCTCCGGGCGATGCTGCACTAAAAGGTTAAGCCCATCAGCATCGATGACGAGAGGGCAGGCACAGGTCAACACCTCCCTCAAGACAGCATCTGTTTCTGTTGTCACGCCAGGGCCATAGGCAATGGCATCAAATGAGTCTAAGGATAGTTCTGGAGACAGACTTGCGATCGCACCCCGTTTCGTCTCAGGACAACCCATCACCAAAGCCTCTGGAACAGATTGCAATACCAGGAGTTTCAAAGAGGCGGGCACAGCAATGGTCATCATTCCTACCCCTGTTGCTCGTGCTCCCAGAGCAGCAAGGAGAATGCTGCCAGCATATTTTTGTGAACCGCCAATCAACAAGCAATGCCCTTGCCGATATTTATGGGTATTGGGATGGCGCTGGGTGGGCAGTCCGGCTCGGGCAGCCACCGAGGTAATTCTGTACACCTCTGGCTGAGAGCCCAAGACGGCCTTAATATCCGCCACAGGAATATCAAAATCAATCAGATGCAGCTGGCCACTGTAGGGCAAGCTTTGATCTTGCAAGAGCCCTAGCTTCCACAACCCCAGACAGAGGGTGTGGGTCGCTTGAATTGCCGTCCCTAGAATGGCTCCGGTATCGGTGTGCAGCCCCGAGGGTAAATCAATGCTGACAATCGGTTGCGGCCAGGCATTGAGTTGGTGTATTAGATCTGCGATCGCACCTTCAATGACTCGTTCCAGGCCAAACCCAAACAATCCATCTACAATCACATCACACTGTTGTAAAGCTTCTACTCCCTGGCCAATCTCCACCCCCAGGGAGGCAACATACTGTGCATGCTGTTCAGTTAGATCTTTTGCCCGAGGCAGGGGACGACAGACCTGAACTTGATACCCCTGAAAATACAGCTCACGGGCTACCACTAAGGCATCGCCACCATTATGCCCAGGACCGACTAAAATCCCAAGTCTTTGTACGTCTCCATATGGATAAAGGGCCTGAATGCGTCGTGCAATCAGACCCCCCACTTTCTCCATAAGAGCGGGAACAGGCATTCCCGCCTTAAAGATGCGTGATTCAATTTCTCGCATCTGCTGAGCAGTCACCACAGCTTCTTGAATCTGACGATGACGCTCGCTCATGTGTTGTTCTAAATTTTTAGCCTGCATCTCCCGTCAGGATATGAAACACTGCATCAAATCCAATTATGCGAACGAGAGAGGTTGAGCAACTCACATTTGAGCTAGTTAGACTCACGCCTAACATAAATTCCAACCTAATTGCTTCACCTTAGTAAGGGAAAAACAAGATATCTGGGAAAAAGCGATTAAGCTCAACCAAGAACCCTGCTGTAAGGGTAAAAAAGACAAAAGCAATCACAGGAGCCGTACTAAAAAACTTCATAAAACCTTTCTCCGAATCAATTTGGGGTGGGTCATAAACCCATGCATTTAGCGCGGTGAGACCGTAACATCAGAATCTGGAACAGTCAACTTACCAGAAGTGACTTCCCCAAGAGCTTTGAGAGGCCAAGCTAACGCGGCAATGGTAGAAGAAAGAGCCAAAGGCACATCAATAATGATTTCGCCCATTGCTGGGTTCTTAGGATTCTTCTTGCGGTTAGCAATTTGGTAATTGCGGCTAGCATTACCGATACCACCAGCGATGTAGATGAAAAGCAGACCAGGGATCAGAAAATCACCGGCACGGCTCCAAGGTCCGCCTGCAATAATTCGGGGCAGACCATCATCAGCACCGCACAAAGCGCTGCTATACATTTCAAAACGCTTCCGGCCAGATTCAGGATCACCAGTAGTATTACGAGCTTTAGCGGCCCGCTCTTGGAATTGGGGGGACTCACTACAGGGAACGAGTCCACCAATATCCGCAGAGGCTGGAGGGACAACACCAAGCCAGAGTGTCAAAACGACAAGGACAGCAAACAATCGACGCATAGAAATTGTTTCCCTTATAACGAAACAAGAATTTTTACGTAACAAAAAGCATTAACTTTTTGCCAGCGTAGACGCATAGACTTAAGAAGCCATCATACTCTTTGAGTAGGGTCTTGGTAAAGCATTGAAGCCCCTAAATACACGCATACACCATCAAAAAGTTACCAGTTTATGGCAACAGTTTTAGCAATTGAAACGAGTTGTGATGAAACTGCCGCTGCAGTTGTAAAAAAACGTCACATTTTAAGTAATATTGTTGCGTCCCAAATCGAAATTCATCGGCCCTATGGCGGTGTAGTACCAGAGGTCGCCTCCCGCCACCATGTGGAATCCATCAATGATGTCGTTAGCAAAGCCTTGTCCCAAGCCAATATAGATTGGCTAGACATTGATGGTATCGCTGTCACTTGTGCCCCTGGGCTGGTGGGAGCTCTGCTAGTTGGATTAACCGCAGCCAAAACCTTGGTCCTACTGCACCATAAACCCCTCATTGGGATTCACCATTTAGAAGGGCACATTCATGCGTCCTATCTTCAGAATCCTGATTTAGTCCCTCCTTTTCTTTGCCTACTAGTATCTGGTGGCCATACCAGCTTGATTAAGGTGGAAGACTGTGGCCAGTACCATACCCTAGGCCAAACCCGAGATGACGCAGCTGGAGAAGCCTTTGATAAAGTGGCTCGCCTACTGGGTCTGGGATATCCCGGTGGACCCGCCATTGATCACATTGCCAAGTCAGGCAATCCTAAAGCTTTTGCCCTACCTGAAGGAAAAATTTCTCTACCAGAAGGGGGCTTTCATCCCTATGACTCCAGCTTTAGCGGCTTAAAAACAGCCGTTCTGCGCTTAGTAGAATCCTTGCAGCAGGAAGGGGAAGACGTGCCCGTTGCAAATATTGCAGCCAGCTTTCAACAGACCGTTGCTCAAGGGCTGACTCGACGAACCATCAAATGTGCCTTGGACCATGGTTTATCGACCATTACAGTGGGCGGTGGTGTGGCCGCCAATAGTGCCCTACGACAACATTTATTAGCAGCTGCCGAAGACAAAAGTTTGCAAGTCCTGTTTCCGCCCCTATCTCTTTGTACAGACAATGCCGCTATGATCGCTTGTGCAGGTGCGGAACATTTAGATCGAGGCCATACCTCACCTCTTACCTTGGCTGCATTATCCCGAATGCCCATCTCTAAAGTGATGGAATTGTACCAAGGGTAATCCCGAATGCCATAACCTTTGGAGCTTGACGCTGAATGAATCTGATCGTGGTGGGGTCAGTCGCTAGCTTAGTAGCTGGACTGGCAACAGGTATCGGTGCATTGCCTGTATTATTCGTTAAAACTCTGACAGATCGCCTACAAGGTATTTTTCTCGGCTTTGGCGGTGGCGTCATGTTGGCAGCCACCGCCTTTTCCCTCATCGTGCCGGGCACAGACTTAGCAGTGGGCCAAGGCAATACCGAAACCCAGGCAGCTTTAATCATGGTGTTGGGCATTTTGCTGGGAGGTGGGTTCCTGTGGCTGGCCCACAATAATTTCCCCCACGAGCACTTCTTCAAAGGTCAGGAAGGCCCGTCAACCTCTAACATGACTCGCATCTGGCTATTTGTGGTCGCCATCACCCTGCACAATTTCCCAGAAGGGATGGCAGTAGGAGTGGGGTTTAGTGGAGGCTCCTTATCCAGCGGCATCGCCCTTGCCATTGGCATAGGCTTGCAAAATATGCCAGAAGGACTCGTGGTGGCCGTCGCTCTGCAGTCGCTTAACTACTCATCTCTCTACGCCCTAGGAGTAGCATTTCTCACAGGCCTAGTGGAGCCCATAGGCGGTGTCGTTGGCGCCAGTATTATCAGTCTGGCCCAACCCCTTTTACCCTGGGCAATGGCCTTTGCTGCAGGAGCCATGTTGTTTGTGATTAGCGATGAGATTATCCCTGAAACCAGCCGCAAAGGCATTCAACAGGAAGGGACTCTCGGCATCATGCTAGGTTTTGTAGTCATGATGTATTTAGATGTTGCCCTAGGGTAAAAGGCGAAGAAACAGCCTTAAAACAACATCATCTTGAACCAGTCGAGGGCTTCGGCTCCGCTCAGCCCCGTTACACAAAACAACTCTAGGAATTTAAGCAAAAGTCAGCGGACCTTATGCAACCAGCGGAAATGCAGCCGCCAAGGACCAGCCAAAAAACAATGCACTGCCAATTCCATAACTCCAAGCATCCTTCACGTAAGCAGCCACAAAAGAGAGGATGCCAAAAAAGATGGGGAAGACAGGTAACAGCAAAAAAACAAATCCCAATTGGGGAACCAGGCTAATCGTCCACACTAATCCTGCAATCAACACAATGGTCTGGCCTAGCCACCATAAAATACGCTTGCCTATCCCAATCTCTTGTTGGGCAATACCTGAGGCCAAGAACCAAGGTAAACAGGCCAGAGACAATATCGGCCATAGCTGCAAGCGGGCAGGGATTAACCACCATTGCACCCAGACGACTTGAGCCATTGCTCCAAAGGCCAACCATAAGAGGATAAACACCAGCAATCCTATCCCTACGGTTTTAGATGGGAAAAATTGACCTTGCCAGCGTGTTCTAGCAGGCCATAGACCTTGCACCCCTAGCCAAAACAGACCACCCAACAAAAACCAGATGCCTAAAGCTCCCCCTACTTTTAGTCCACCCAAATTTTCCAACTCTACTCCCTGGCTGATAAGGCGTACGCCAGCAGTAGCGGCTAGGGGCATAGCTAGTAATCCTCCCCAGTTTTGCCAAGGCTTGAGGGATGTGATTGGAGTTGCTGGAGCCGCAACACTAGGGACAATGGCGGCAAGGGCCATCAAACCGCCGATTAGGTGTAAGCCGTACCAGCCTATCCGTCGGTCCATATAGCTGCTGGTCTTCAATTGGCTAAAGGTTTGGTTTAACCACTGCAGAGCACTTTGGTGGCTAATATCACTAAACAAGATGGTGATGTGTTCAACCTTAGGCACAACAATCAGCTTTCTTCCCTTACCCTCAACTAGGTTTTGATTGTTTCCTCCGGCAGTTTGCAGCAGTTTGCGAGCACTCTCGACAAATTGACCTTCTCCACTCCCCACTTGGAGCTGTAAGTTGGCGGGTTTCTCAGCAGTCACCCCTGCACGGGTGGGTGAGACGGCAATGGTAGCGTCGAAGCGATCTCGTTGTTCGATACTGGCCGTCATCACCGCACTACTCCCCATGGAATGTCCCAGAATTGCCAGTCGTTCTGGATCCACTTCTGGCTGTTCGAGTAGGGCCTGATAGGCAACCTCTAAATCCGGCTGTAGGGTCTCCATATTCAACGGGGCAGGATTAGCACCATGTCCACTAAAATCCCACAAAAGACTGCTATAGCCTGCTTGGGCAAAGGTGTAACCATACCCCAGCATCAGTTGCTTAGACCCGGCAAAGCCATGGGCAATTAAAACGCCAGGTACCGGATCACTATTTTTAGGCGCGATGAAAATCATGGGGATATCATTCGCCGTCAAGGAACGAACCACCAGTCCTGAGCGGGCTTTAAAAACTCCGAACCAAGAGATTGCAATGAGTATAATTGCTGCAACCAACATCAAAAAACGCTGACGATTCATAAAAAAATCAAGAAAGAACTGATAAACATAGACATTTATTCCGTCTATACCACTGTGTACGAGTTTTTTCTCCTATAATGTGCTGAGTCTCTGATCCTATGGAATGACTCAGTGTCGAACCCCATAGCCAATATTGAAGAAGATTCGTACTTCTTGAGAAGGGATAAATACAACATCGGGTAACTAAAGAGGAAATAATGGCAAAAGGTAAAGTGAAGTGGTTCGACGCCCAAAAAGGATATGGTTTTATCGAACAAGAAAGTGGTGGGGATCTATTTGTACACCACTCAGCACTAAGTGAAGAATCTCTAGCAGAGGGCCAAACGGTTGAATTTGAAGTAGGCGAAGGCCGGAAAGGTCCTTGCGCTGTGAACGTCAAGTCAGTATAGACTTTAAGCCAATAGCAAGGAGAAGGCTGCCTAGTCTTCTCCCTTTGCAGATATACGTTTAATCTGTCAGATCGCCTTTTATCTACGATGGCTAGATAAAAACTTACGCATCTGGCTCTTTTCTTGTTTATCTCAGCTCAGTCAAGTATTCGTCGCCATAGCAAAAGCCCTCTGCAATTCTGCAGAGGGCTTTTGCTATGGCAGTAAAGGGAAGGATTCTAAACTTTAGCTTCTTCCTTAACGAGCTTATCCCAACCTAAATCCTTGAGAGAGTTGTTCCGACGCAATGGACGGGTAACTAGCTCTAGGATGTCGCGGGCATTCGTAAACCCATGAATTTGAGCAAAGGTAAACTCAACAGACCACTTGGTATTAATGCCCCGAGCTTCCAGTGGATTGGCATGGGCCATTCCGGTAATCACCAAATCAATATCCTGTTCATAGATGCGCTGGACCTGATTGTAGTTGTCAGGCTTCTCGACAATCTTGGGCATGGGCACACCCATGTCAATACAGGTCTTTTCTAAGAACTTCAGCTCTGCAGCTTGATAGCGCTTATCCATGTAGGGGATGCCAATTTCGGGGCAGGTCATGCCACAGCGAATTAAAAAGCGGGCCAGGGAAACTTCCAGTAAGTTATCTCCCATAAAAAAGACAGATTTCCCACGGATAATCTCAAGATAGTCTTCTAGGTTTGCCCAAATTTTAGCTTCGCGCTCCGCCAAACCTTTAGGCTCAACGTCCAGCACTGAGCATATTTTTTCGATCCAAGCACGGGTCCCATCAGGACCAATGGGGAATGGTGCACCAACGAGCTTACACTTACGTCGTCGCATTAAGGTTGTCGCAGTACGACTGAGGAAAGGATTGACACCTGCCACATAGTAACCTTCATCAATGACGGGCAATTCTGTAAATCGCTTAGCGGGTAGCCAGCCATTGACTTTAATTCCTTGCTTCTTCAACTCTAGAGTCAGCTGGGTCACCACTGGATCAGGAAGAGAGCCAAACATAACCAGCGGAGCATGGTCATGGTATTCCGATTCTTCGGCGACAACGTCTTCTTTTTTCTTGCCGAAATTGAGCAGCGAGGTAATAGCGTTGCCACGCTCTTGTTTTTCTGATTCCTCGACCACTGCATTACCCTTGGGACAGCGATGGGCCATTGCAGCGAGGACGGTGTCCTCCCCTTGGGTAAAGGCATAGTCCAGACCATTAGCCCGAGCCACCACGATGGGAATATCAATTTCGGATTCCAGGCGAGGTGCTAGACCTTCGAGGTCCATTTTGATGATCTCAGTGGTGCAGGTGCCAATCCAAACAATGACGCTGGGATTACGATCGCGTTTAATCTGCACGCACAACCGCTTCAGTTCTTCATAGTCATTGAGCTGGGCGGAAATATCCCCTTCTTCTAGCTCTGCCATAGCATAGCGAGGCTCAGCAAAAATCATCACACCCATGGCATTTTGCAAGAAATAGCCGCAGGTTTTGGTGCCAATCACAAGGAAGAAGCTATCTTCAATTTTTTGATAGAGCCAGGCTACGCAGCTAATGGGACAAAAAGTATGGTAATTCCCAGTTTCGCACTCAAAATCGAGAGCTTGTGGTTGAGTGTCAGCACGCGTCATAGTTATTAAATCCTTTTCTCAGTTCGGCAGCTATTTAGGGGAGAAACAAGATCACTGCAAGCCATCACAGCCCACAGTGATTAGTTAGATGGAGATTAAACCATCATCAGATCCAGCTCTTCTTCCTCAGTCTTCTTATTAGGTTCAGCAGGATTGAGATAGAAGTCAGATAGCAGCGCAAAGAGTTCGCGATCGGGGGCATCTTCAGGAACAACGCCTTCAGGCCCAGCCAAGATTTGGTCGGCAATATTGAGATAGTAATCACAAACAGGTGCGAGAGATGGATCGCTTTCTGCCATCTCAAACATTGTTTTACCTTTAACACGAGATACACGAATGTCCTCAATCAAAGGCAAGATTTCTAGCACAGGCATGGGGACATGATCGATATATTTGTCGATTAGGTCACGCTTAGAGGTGCGGTTGCCGATCAGTCCTGCAAGACGAAGGGGATGAGTGCGAGCCTTCTCACGAACAGAAGCTGCAATCCGGTTAGCTGCAAATAAAGCATCAAAACCATTGTCAGTGACGATCATGCAGTAGTCCGCATAGTTAAGGGGAGCAGCAAATCCGCCGCAAACCACGTCACCTAAGACGTCAAACAGAATGACATCATATTCATCAAAAGCATTGAGTTCTTTTAGGAGTTTGACGGTCTCTCCAACGACATAGCCGCCGCAGCCCGCGCCCGCTGGAGGACCCCCTGCTTCTACACAGTCGACACCACCATAGCCTTTGTAAATAACATCCTCAGGCCAGACATCTTCGTAGTGGTAATCCTTCTCTTGCAGTGTGTCAATGATTGTCGGAATCAAGAAACCAGTCAAAGTGAAGGTGCTGTCATGCTTAGGGTCACAGCCAATTTGTAGAACCTTCTTGCCTCGCTTGGCTAAGGCAACCGAAATGTTGCAACTGGTTGTAGATTTACCGATTCCGCCTTTTCCGTAAACTGCAAGTTTCACAGTGGGTATTCTCCTATGGTTGTGATTGAAGCAGCGAGCACCGAATGTTTTCTATCCAGTCAGTAGCAAACGCCAAATTTATTAACTGAAGCTCTGTATGAATTATTGAGCATATCCAGACAATTGGGAAGGTGCTAAAGTCTCAAAAAATCAATTAAAAGATTATTTTTAGATTTTATTGAGATTTATAGAAGCATAAAAGACCTTATGAAGGGCATCAGAAGTTATTTAGCTAATAAATTTATATATGCTTATATTTTTTATAAAAATAAGAACAACAGACAAATAATACTCAAACCGCCATCTTGTTTACAGAACCGAACCAAATTTCAACCCTATGGCACCTCCGATGGCCCAATATATATGGGCTAAGGTCCACGACTCTTAGTGAGCGCTAAATGCTCAGCTCAATGCAATAGACATAGACCAATCAAGCTAAGGGTTTAGATTTAGCATTCCAATCCGGGATATCCAGATAACCATTTCATCTTGACTATTCAAGCTGGAGCAGGAACTGAGGTTTGTCTTAGGTATTGATACCTGGGCCATGTAAACACCATCCTGATCGGTGTTAAAGCTGAGTCATATTAATCACTACCAGATTTGGAAGGCCTGAGAAAAAATACTCAATATTGAGCCTTCAGAGTATTACTCAGACATTGCAGGACTTAGGGCGGCAAGCAATTTATTGCCAATCCATCAACAGCCAGGAGTTCAATTCATCCTGATCTAGAGAAAACTAGGATTGTTACGATTAATAAATTTTCCCCTTTTGGCTAACATTTGAGAAGTTGTCTGCCACGACTTCGGCCGTTAGCAGCATTCAATGAAAATTGTCTAGGAATATCATTGAGCCAAAAGCGAGTCGAACAGCTGGGCTTGGGAACAACCAAAGACTCATTTTCTTTGGAAAATAGTTAAATTCGCACCTGTCTCTATAGGGATGGGAGTAAGCTAATTCCTAATGATTTACTCGATAGATTGACTGAACTAGCATCTCAACTCGGATCCCGATAGGATGAGTCTAGGACGAATGAGTCGTCGTCTTCAGGTCAACTCAGGTCATTGAGCTTTGATAAAAACTCCCCCAATCCCATGTTCATCAACACCCTAGGAGAGCTGTTTTGACTCCTCACTGGTTGCTTAAGTTCAACGTCTGGAAGCGACGCCAACCCAGCTGGTCCTTGGTAAAAAGCTACGAAGCCATTAGCTCGGCATCCGTGGACTCGATTTGGCGAAAAGTGGTTGATTTAGCAGATGTATCTTGGCATCCTCTAATTACCAGCACCAATGTTCCTTATGGTTTAGTGCCAAAGCCCGGTTTGATCTATCAGGCGGTGAGTCGCATGGTGCCCTTACCGTTTCGAATTTTTGTTGAGCGGGTCAATCCAGGGGAACTCGTTAGTTTCCGCATTATTGCGTTACCAGGGGTTGAGGAACGAGTGGTGTATCGGGTAGAGTCCAGCATTTGTGGCACCTGTGTCTCTTATTCAGTGATGATGCGAGGCTGGTTATCCCCCTTAGTATGGTCAATGATGCAGAGACATGCAGAGAAAGTGGCCCAAAGGTTAGCAGAAGCAGCAGAGAATGAGACGTTGCAGTCTGTTTCTGGCTATCTACCCGCTCGGAAGAATACTTGCTTTGACTTTTAGGGTCCTAGCCATTTCTAAGCTTAAATTTCTGACATAGCTCAGATTCAATCTGATGGTGAAGGAGGAAGCAACGCTGTTGCTAGCGGCTGGCCACTGACGGTGCAGTCATCTCTTGAGGATGAAGGTATTCCTCCAAAGTTGATACAGTAAGAACCGATAAGACACTCTGATAAAGAACACTATGCCCGACACGATAGCCCCTTCAGCCGCAAAAATTTTGGAGGTCTTGCAACCTGTTCAAGATCCTGAACTCCAAAAGAGCCTGGTGGATCTGAATATGATCCGCAATGTGAAAGTTGAGAATGGCATCGCAACCTTTACCTTGGTCCTGACCACTCCTGCTTGCCCACTGCGCGAGATGATTGTTGACGACTGTAAGAAAGCCGTGCAGACATTACCGGGCATTGAGTCTGTAGAAGTTGAAGTCACGGCAGAAACGCCCCAGCAAAAGAGTGTTCCTGATCGCACAGGGGTGCCTGGGGTCAAAAATATTATTGCGGTTTCTAGCGGTAAAGGTGGGGTGGGCAAAAGCACCGTTGCCGTGAATATTGCCGCGGCCTTGGCCCAGTCAGGCGCGAGTGTTGGCATGATTGATGCCGATATTTATGGTCCCAATGTGCCTACTATGTTGGGCTTAGAAGATGCTGTGGTTGAGGTCCGCAAAGAGGCTCATGGTGATGTGATGGAGCCTGCGATCGCACAGGGTATCAAGCTCGTTTCCATGGGTTTTTTGATCGACAAAGACCAGCCCGTCATTTGGCGGGGTCCCATGTTGAACGGCATTATTCGCCAATTTCTCTATCAGGTGGATTGGGGAAACTTAGACTATCTGATTATCGATTTACCCCCCGGCACAGGGGATGCTCAACTCACCCTAGCCCAAGCAGTGCCAATGGCAGGGGTGGTGATTGTCAGTACCCCCCAAAATGTTGCCCTTCTCGATGCCCGCAAGGGACTAAAAATGTTTCAACAGTTGGGTGTGCCCATATTGGGAGTCGTAGAAAATATGAGTTACTTTATCCCTCCCGATCGGCCTGAAACCCAATACGATATTTTTGGCTCTGGGGGCGGTGAAAAGATAGCGCAGGAATTAGGTGTTCCTTTAATTGGCTGTGTTCCCCTAGAGATTCCGGTGCGCGAAGGTGGAGATCAAGGAAAGCCGATTGTCCTCAGTGGCTCATCTGCCTCTGCCCTAGCTTTCAAGAAGATTGCAACGGATGTTGCGGCGAAGGTTTCGGTTGCGGCTTTGACTTAAGTTGTTAGACCACTCTTTTTTATCCAGCCTTTAAGCTTCGATTCTTCCATGCTGATCAATAAAACTCTGCGCAAATGGTTTCCATGGCGAACCTGGATTCAGCCTTGGGATAATATCGACCGTTGGTTACTGCTGTTAGCGATTGGGTTAACGGTTTTTGGCGGCATTTTGATTCGGAGTACCCAAGCAACCCAAGGTTGGACAGACTGGCTCCAGCATTGGACGATTGGGGCCATTGGGGTGGCTATTGCCATGACGATTGCCACTTGGCCCTATCAAATTCTATTGAGTTTACACTGGCTCATTTATGCGGTGACAAATTTATCGTTGGTCGCCGTTATCGCTATAGGAACCAGCGAATTGGGGGCTCAAAGATGGATCTCCGTGGCCGGTTTTAATGTTCAACCGTCTGAATTTGCCAAAATCGGAGTCATTATCTCTTTAGCTGCCCTACTCCACCATCGTCCCGCCACTAAGCTATCTTCAGTCCTCCAGATTCTGGCTATTACTTTTATTCCTTGGGCGTTAGTACTGGTTCAGCCCGACCTAGGAACATCTTTGGTGTTTGCAGCCATTACCCTAGGCATGATGTATTGGGCCAATGCCAATTTGGGTTGGATTGTTCTCCTATTTTCACCGCTAATCTCTGGAATTTTATTCAATATTCCCCCAACCTCCCATTGGCTATGGATAATTTGGGCTATTTGGTTGGTTTCGATTGCGTTTATCGGTTGGCTCAGTATTCCCTTCCGGATGATCGGGGGAATGGGCGCCTTGTTGATTAATTTAGGCTCTGGCGTGTTGGGCCGAGTCGCGTGGGGGTTTCTTCAGGAATATCAAAAAGCTCGGATCATTCTGTTTCTAGATCCTGAACAAGATCCCTTGGGGGGAGGCTATCACCTAATTCAGTCTCGGATTGCCATTGGCTCAGGACAGCTTTGGGGGCGAGGGCTAGATCAAGGAACGCAGACGGGGTTAAGTTTTATCCCCGAGCAACATACCGACTTCATTTTTTCGGCGGTGGGGGAGCAATTTGGCTTTGTCGGCAGTTTAGCTCTGATAGCCGCCATTTGGCTGTTATGTATCCGCCTGATTTTTGTGGCTTTGAATGCTGAAGACGATTTTGGTTCTTTAATCGCCATCGGTGTGCTGTCGATGGTTATTTTTCAAGTCTTTGTGAACATTAGTATGACCATCGGTCTGGCCCCTGTGACGGGGATTCCTTTGCCTTGGCTGAGTTATGGTCGTTCAGCCCTACTGACAAACTTTATTGCCATAGGTTTAGTAGAATCGGTGGCCAATCACCGGAAAAAACGCAGGTTTTAACGGGCTCTTCTGCGACTTGAAGGGGAATTAGTCCATTATGATAAAAAAGCTAGTGTGATGCAGTTAAGGTCTAAAACGAATGAGCGCCATGATTTTGCCCGGTTCAGCAGTTCGCGTTGTGAATACGGGTGATACCTATTTTGGATTTGAAGGCCAGGTCCAACGGGTTGCAGATGGTCAGGCAGCCGTTATTTTTGATGGGGGAAACTGGACCAAGATTGTCACGTTTCGCCTACCCGAGTTAGAGATCGTCAAACGAGGCAAGGGTAAAAAGTAAGGCTTCTAAAGTTGATCGCAGCGGAATCGCCTAGGACTGGTTGGCTTGTTGACAAGCCAAGTAGGTGGCTTCGACTAATTCCAAATCATCGAGGCCTAAAGCGAGGGGCTGGTTGTTTTGCCCCAGAAGGGTCCGAATTTGATCGGCAAGTTTGGTAGTGACTTGCGATCGCATCCGGGATACCAGTTGCGATCGATATCCTAGAAAATCTCGCAGCGTCAGAAATTGATCAGGCGTTATCGTTTTGAGCTGAGGATTTGTAACCAACTCTGTAGCCAGCTGGGATGAAATGGGCGAGAAATCAAAGAGTTGTTGAGTCTCATTAGCACCCTGTTGCTGATCCTGAACCACTAAAGTACCCGCCACTAAATCTCCTAGGCGTTTTTCTGATTGGGTCACCGTAATCAGAATGACACCTACAAAGAAAAAGAAAACATCAATACTATTCAACAAACTGCGAATACTACTTTCTTTGATACCAACCGGCTGCCCCGTATCCCGCACAACTCGAATTTTGGCGATGCGTTTGCCCGGCGTTTGTCCCTGCCATAAGGTTTCAAAGGCGATGAAATAGCAATTGGATAAAACAAACGTCAAAAAGGTAGCAATGGCTTCGATCCATTGGTTTAGTTCACCCTGATCAAATGCAGCACTGGCATTAGTCAGAACGGGGAGCAGGATAGAGAGATACAAAATCGAGCCAAAGTACCAAAACAGGCAAATGCCCACCCATAGCAATAGCTGATCAATAGCCCAGGCCAAGGTTCGACTACCAATGCCTCCTAATGCTAAATCTAGCTCAATACTTTCTGGGGTTTGCAACATAACGCGCCGCAAATGGTTCTGAGGATTCGTCGCAGTAATATCCAGATCAAACGTTAATCCCTCATTACGACTGCGTAAATCGTAATAAATGACTGCTTTGATTGCTTGATAAACCGGAAAAGCCGCAATCATAATAAATAAAATTGCGAAGACACTAAAAATAGACAAGAACATACTCATCGAGAAAGGAGGGATTAATAGCAATCCACAGATTATGACGACGGATAGAGATTGCCACCCCTGCCTTTGGGTCAGTTGCCAGCTCCGTCGGATTGCCTCTCGGGCAGAGACATTTTCGAAGGCAATGACAACATCAAATAGCCACAACCGAGCGATAAAATAACTAAAAAATAAGAAGAGCCCAATATAGAGTAATAAGAATAGAACAATAACCGTAATCAGAGTCAGTAGAACCGAAGAAAAATCTTGCTCCGACAGGGTGAAGAAATCAAAAAAATCCGGGTCGCGGATAGACGAAAAAAAGACTCTCAGGATCAGCCCGAGAATAAAAGCCAAGACAAAATATATTCCTGCCAAGGCCAACCAGAACAGCACTTCTCCTCGAAAGAATGTCCATATCCGGGGGAAGAGCCTTTTTTGAATGTCTTCCTTCGTTTCACTACGGCTGACCAGTTTATTGAAAACAAGCTGGGAGAGGACGCCACCGATAGCCGTCTTACGACCCCGGCCAAAAGCCAACAGCGGCAGAGTAAACAGTAGTGACAAAATCCCAAGTTCTGTCCAATTAGACAACCCAATCGTTTGGCCAATAACAGACCCTATACCTGCACAGAAGGAGGCTCCCAAACCTGTCAAAAAAAGCCAGAGATAGGACTGTAAACTGGTTGTGATGTAATCATCGCTTTTTTCTCGAAAAAGCTGAATGGCGACCGTCACGACATTCCCAGCCGTCAGCACAGAGTGGATGCGATGACTGCTGGTAAAGCCCTGTCCATAGGCAGCTCCGCCAGCATCATTCGGTATATTCTCAGCCATAGATTAAAGGGGCATCAACTGAAGACATTAGCTAGGATGCCCTAGTTTCAGCCAGACCAAGGAGAACAGACAGAAAATTTATTGCTGGCGCATTTTTTCAAGATAGCGATTAGCCCTAATTTCGGCCTCTGCCATCACTTCTTCCAAGCTATCTACTATTTCTCCTGGGCGATTTTCCAACACTTTCGTAGATAGAGACACTCGCCCCCGTCCTGGGTCAAGATCCAAAACAATGGCTTTGATCGGTTCCCCAATCTTAAGAACTGAACTGAGATTAGGGACAAAGTTCTGACTCACTTCTTTGATGTGCAGTAAACCGGTCAGCCCTTGGAGTTTAATAAAGGCACCAAACGGCTTGAGGTCAGATACCGTACCACTAACCAATTGCCCAATTTCCAATTCGCCAATACGGCTGGATTGTTCGGCCATCCGATTCGACAACACCAGCTTTTTCCGTTCGGAATCCACTTCTAGAAAGGTGACCGTCAATTGACTACCAATTTGTCCCTCTAAATTATCTCGGTCTAACAGGTGAGACCGAGGGATAAATCCCCGTAGTCCTTCAACATCAGCAGTTACACCACCTTTGTTGACCCCTGTAATCGTGACCTGAATACTTTGATCTTGAGATTGCAACTCTAATAATTTTGTCCAGAGATGCTTCAGTTCCAAACGACGAATCGACAACGTTACTTGACCATTGGCATCTTGGCCTTTGATGATCAAAAACTCACGCTCTTCCTCTAAGGGAACTATTTCTTCCAGAGAGAATTGTTTACGAAGAGAGGCCTCTTGGCTAGGGAGAAAAGCAGTGGCTTTACCCCCGATATCTATATAGGCACCATCACTGTCGTAATTAACAGTTTTTCCCTGCACTGTTTGTCCCACTTCAAAAGAATAATCGTGCTGGGACAGTGCTTTGGCAAAATCGTCGGCTGAGAATGACAAGGTATTTTCCGGGCAGTCTAAAACATCTATGGCTACAATCTTATAGCAAGCTACAAAGATACAAATACAAAATTATTATGAGTTTTTGGAACTCAAACTTTAACCCTCGGAAATGTGGGAAATATTGTGATCCAGATATTCGCCAGTTCGACCTTGCAATCCGGAAAATTTCAACCAAAAAGGCTGGGTGAAGATCCCAGCCTTTTTATCATCAATGACTTGATTCGAGATTTAGAGATTGAGCCTAGGACTCACCTTAGAGATCAGGAGGAAGCAAAACCTTGTCAATCACGTGGATAACCCCATTGCTACCCATCACATCAGCCTGAACAACATTGGCGTTGTTAACCGTGACTGCACCGGATTCAACCGTTACTTTCACAGGATCACCCGCAACTGTTGTCACATCTCCAGATTCTAAATCCGTTGAGACTGCCTTCGCCGGTACAACGTGATAAGTCAAGATTTTAATCAGCGTTTCTTTGTTCTCTGGCTTCAGTAGAGTATCCACTGTTCCAGGAGGCAAAGCTGCAAAAGCTTCTTCAGTCGGTGCAAAAACCGTAAATGGCCCTTCGCCCGATAGAGTTTCTGCTAATTCTGCCGCTTTGATGGCTGCGACTAACGTTTTGAAGGAGTCATTCGCACTGGCAACTTCAACAATGGTGCCTTCTGCCGCGCTGGCATCAGAGGAGTCTTCCATTTCTGCACTAGGTGCTTCAGAATCCATTGCTTCAGCAGGGGCAGTCTCCTCAACGGCAGCAGGAGCAGCCTCACCCGTACACCGAGAGTTAAGGGGAAAGTGCTTACAGAGGACTTTCATGATTGCTGGGCTTAATTCAGCAGGAGCTTCAGAGCCACTGGTTTGAGCGGAAGCAATGCTAGTAGTAGCCAATAGAAATAGGCTAACGATTGATAGACACTTGGTTTTCATTAGGACACACAAAACGCTACTGAACGAGAACAGCAATGATCATCAAAAGACCAAGCTGGAAAGTAAGGGATCAGATCGATCCTCTACAAAACTTTATAAACTAATTTGTCTAAATATTAAAACAAAATTAGCTTGAACAAGTATTGTTGCATTTTTAGGGAAATTTGTTCCCCAAAAATGAGATTCGAAGGAAAGAAATAAGAGATAATTTTATTTCTGCAAAACAATAATCAAACCTACATCCTTTACTTGAAGGGATAGAAGCTAAAATCCCTATTTTTATAGCTTTAGAGCTAGAAATCAAGAAAAAAGACTCTTAAGAGCCGCTCAAAGCTAGGATTCGTGGCTGTTCACGGTATTAATTTTCGTAAGACAACCTAGCAAGTTGTCGGTCTTCTCCTGGACAATGCAACAGATATCCTAACGACACTACTTATTTATGGAGGTCTCTAATGCTCCCCACTCGGTGGTTGAGACGACTTGCTCCTATGCTTGTCGGCTTGATATTTCTAGTAACTGCTTGTTCATCTGCCCCTGATAAATATGACCAAGTCCAAAAAGACACGACCGGTTTTGGAAAGCCTGCAGCTGTTAGTAAAGAGGCTCAAAAAGGTGGCACATTCAATCAATTTTTTCCCAAGAGTGAAGGAGACTTTGATGTTGTTCCATCCCAAGAAAAGAAGGGGTTTGCTGCTTACAAATTAAATAAAGATGGGGCCACGTTGGCCACCCTCAGTATTAATGACACCATCAGCTTGCCTGCAGCGGTGACCAAATACAGCTCAGCGACAGACAAGATTGCGGGTTATCCCAGTGTTAATCAGGGCACAACCACGACCGGCTTGCTAGTTAATGGTCGCTACCAGGTCAAAGTCCTGTCGAAAGATACATCATTTTCCCAAGCAGATCGGGTGGACTGGTTGCAGAAGTTTGATCTGCAAGGATTAGCTGAACTAGAAGTGACGGCCAATAAGAGTTCTGATACTAAGCAGGCTCCTAAGCTAAATGCGCCCCCCGCACTTAACCCAGTGCTGCAGCCAGCCGCTTAAGTTGGCGTCCAGAGTCATCTTGACTACATAAGTAGACCAAGTCCTTATCCAAAATAGTGTTGGCAGATATTGAGGAGCCAGTCATGAGTAAGAAAATTTATGAATTAGTGGATAAGCTGCCCAAAGGGGGAATCACGGTGATGGCCCTCAAGTCCCTAGATAAGTTTGTGCCAGGGCAATGGGAGAACTTAGTGGGCTTTGATCAAACCATCAAAGCCGTCACCGGAGAGACGGATCCGGCGATGGTTCAGGCCATTGGTGAGCGGGCAATCACTTTGTTTAATGACAAGGGAGAGGGCTATCAGCGAGCCCTATGGTTGTACCAGTCTGTAGACTCGGCATCAGGCATGTTGGGAACCGCTGCCCTCGCCAATCGACTGGGGCAGGATACATTTTTAGGGTTTTTGAAAAATATTACTCCTAAGCCAGAAAAAGCCCAGACCATTGATCTGAGTGTCAAATTAGTGACTGAGATTGTGGCGTTCTGCCATATCAATGGTATTCCGGGGGATAGTCTGGGGGATTTTCTCAAATCCTTGGGAGACTATAGTGGCGAATCGATCATGCGAATGGCGGCTTTGGTTTCCTTTGATGGCGTCATTCCTTTAGGAGCGGAATTTTCGACCAAGGTGTTGTCCAGCATTAAGGGCATGGGGCCATCAGACTTAGACAACAACCGCACCTTTAAGGGGGTTAAAGATGCCATTCCAGGGGATAACTCTAAGGGCAAGCTGGCCTTTATGACCGAGAGTTTCGAGTCCAGCAAAGGCTGGATGGACAAGTTTGTAGCCGATAAGGGAATTACCCAGGGTGGGGTTGTGGATGGACTATCCCGATTTATTGAGGGATCCCAAAGCAAGCTTGATTATCTAGGGGCTTTTCTAGATATTTCCGCCAAATACTACGAGCATACAGGGGTGCAAACCTTAGCCCGAAGGTTGATTGAACGATCTTACGCTGAGTTATAGGCTCCAAAAACTGCGAGGTCAATCTCAAACTAGGGGGTCGACCTTGCAGCTAAGTCTTGATAAACGATGGTGAGGAATTTTTGGGGCGGTAAAAATCCTTTCCCCCAGGTTTTGTCGTAGTCAGCGGTGGGTTTACTGGCAATAAAGTCGGTTAAGGTTATGCCTGTTTGAATCGCAGTACGGGTGCGCGATCGCACATCCAGTAGCATCCGCCGATAGGTCACCAATTCAGCCCGATTAGAGAGGGGACCATGGCCTGGAATAATCTTGGTATCGCGGTCTGCGATCGCTAAAATACGCTCAGTGGCCTCAATCATGCCATCGAGAGATCCCCCATGCTCCGTATCGATAAAAGGATAGATACCGTTGAAATAGACATCTCCGGCATGAATCACATTAGCTTCTCGAAAGTGAATCACGGAATCGCCATCCGTATGGGCCTGTTCGACATGAAAGGCATGAATCGTCTGACCATTGAGGTGAAAAGTCACCGTATCGCCAAAGGTAATGATCGGAAGGGCAGCGGCGGGAGAAGCAGGAATCTTACGGTCAAAAACCTTGAGAAACTGATCGGTTTTTAAGCGTTCTCGGACATGGTTATGGGCAATAATAACGACCCCAGCTTTGCCGAAATTTTCGTTACCGCCTGTGTGATCAAAATGCCAGTGGGTATTCAGCAAGAATCGCACCGGTTTATCTGTGATTGGTGAAGTCTTGAGACTGGGCAAGGGTGGGGCTACCTAAGGACAACAGCACAATGCTGGTGGCTGAAAATGCAAAACGATGCAAGAAACCCATTCGGACTGTCCCCTTGTTCATGAAAATACCCAATTCAAGAATTGCACTGATACCAAGCTGTGCCTGAAGGTGTAACTCTCAAATTCGTGAAACCTAATACTGAGTTGGCTTAGCAAATAATTAAAATTACACTCTTAGGTGCTAATTGGTATGAGTGGCAGGTTCCGCTAGCCCTGATCTGAGGTTGTCGAGGCCAAGATCATGATGAGAATTTACGGCAGTGGGTAAGCAGGGTCTTAAAGTCATCTCCACACAGCTCGAAAATATCATCTGCCTCTACAGGATCGAGTTCTTGCTGCCATCGATTCGCCCCTTTAATGGATAAATCGCTCTGACGCTTATTTCGAGTCGGTCCTAATTGTTGCCCCGCTAAGGAGGCGATGTTAGATATGTGGATCGTCAGGCCAAGGTGATGACAAAGCCCTTGCAGGGTTTGTTGAGGATGCTGGTAAATCTCGACATAGTTAAGGAGGGTCAGCCGTCCTGGGGCACGATTGAGGGCCTGCAATGCTTGCTGAGCATAAGCTTGAAAGGCTAGGGCGACACCCTGCCATAGATACTCATGGGGGCCAAAGCGCTGATTATCCGCCATCGTCGTCACGGTTGAGTCTGAGGATCTTTGGGCTTCGGCAATGGAGCAGTAAACATCCCTCGGATCGCGAACCAAGAACACAACTTGAGTTTGGGGGAAATCTTCCAGGATGCAATCTAGACACTCTCCCATCCGGGGACATTTGACGATGTCAAATTGCGTCAGTTCTTGGTGATATTGGCTGACCTGCCGATAGGCTTTCGCCATTTGCGGCTGGAAGATCGCCCATTGCGGATCGTCCAGCAAGCTGAGATGAGTCATGGTAGCCAACAGTCTTGAAGTCGCACTAGTACCAGAACGATGAAGACCAGTCACTAAAATTTGCACAGGTAATCTGCCAAGTTTGAACAGGCTATGGCCATGATCTGAACATATCAAGGATTCAGTAATCGAACGATACTTGACTCGACAGATTTGGTTTGAGGGGAGTTATAGGTAAGAATAGTTAGGGACGCATTGTGGCCTTGAGGATTGCCCTCAGATCAACTGAGTCTATTGTTCCGGTGAGAAGTTCAAATGGTCTTTCCCGATTCTTTGGAAACGTCAATATCCCAAGCCGTTGAGGCAACCAAAGCTGCGATCTCAGATCACAAAACCCTGCTAAAGATTGATATTGCCATCCCTGAACTCAAGCCCTTACCTGTGGCCCAGCAATATCTCAGCCAACTGCCCGATTTAGGGGAGAACGTCAAAGTCTTTTTCTCCGATACCGGGGCAGCCGCTTTAGCTCGTCATCAATGGCAAGATATTACCTACGAGTTGCGAGGGATTGAAGAATTACTAGAGCCCGTTCAACCCGAGAATGAAGCCTTTGTCTTTATTGCACCTACCCCCGTAGAAGTGGGCAAGGTGGAGAAAATTTGTAGTCAGGCCGGAGATCGCGTCTGCATTTTGTTCAATCCCAAGCTAGAAGATGTTTCAATTGTCGGGATTGGCATGGCGGGTCGGAGCCTAAGAGAGCGATTTCTAAATAATATTGACTCTTGTTATTCTTTTTTGCCATTAGAACGAGGGGCCGTGATTCGCGCCTATCCCTCTGATTGGCAAGTTTGGTGGGCCGAGGGGGAAGAAGAAGGTAGCGAATACCAACTTCTGGCATCAGAGGAGAATCGGCCTTCAGGAGAACGGATTGGTCAGATTCTAGCTCCTCTCATGGCTACGGAAGATGTCCGTAAGCCTTCTTTATTGGACAATATGCAGCAATTCTGGAAAGCCCTTACCCAATAATCGCCCTGATGATTTCCCCTCGACGCCTTATGTATGAACAGTCCGTGGTCTATCGCGGACATTTGATCATTCCTTATATCTATAGTGAGATTGCCCAAACCCCAATCTATGCCTATCGCTTGTTGTCTGAACTGGGAAGCCGCAGTGAATGGCATCGGACCAATAATCCAGCGGGCCTTCACTCCAGCCGCATAGAAGGCATTTTGGATATTGCCCGGGAACATTTAGAGGCGGAGGTGTCCGCTATTCCCACCATGGACTACTTCAAGCAGCGCTATATCTACAAACAAAACCTTGTGATCATTTCTGCGATCGCAGACAAGTTCTTTTACGATCATTACCCACCAACTCGGCTGAATAATATTGCGGCCCCCAAAATCTTTAGCAGCGAACTAGCCTGTATTAATTGGGTCAAAGCTGGATTGGATCGCAATTTACAAAAGTCTGCCTCTACAATGTAAGTCAACCTTTCGTCCGTGCAGGAGTGCTTGTGAGCCCTACTGAACTTGCTCAAGATCCGTCTGCGGTATCTGCCAATTCCTTTAATGCCGCCAACTTTGATCAGGATGTCATGACCACTTATGGTCGTTTTCCCATTGCCCTAGAGCGAGGACAAGGTTGTCGCGTATGGGACACGGATGGGCGCGAGTATCTAGACTTTGTGGCCGGGATTGCCACCTGCACCTTGGGCCATGCCCATCCGGCTCTAGTGGCAGCAGTCACGGCTCAAATCCAAACTCTCCATCATGTCTCTAATCTGTATTACATTCCCCCTCAGGGAGATCTAGCCCACTGGCTCACCCAACATTCCTGCGCGAATCGTGCCTTTTTCTGTAATTCAGGGGCAGAGGCCAACGAAGGAGCCATCAAGCTAGCCCGGAAGTATGCCCATACGGTTCTGGACATTGAGCAGCCGATTATCTTGACGGCAGATGCTAGCTTCCATGGCCGAACCCTAGCCACGATTACAGCAACCGCACAGCCGAAGTACCAAAAGAATTTTGATCCACTGGTACCTGGATTTGAGTATGTGCCGTTTAACGATTTAGCAGCCCTAAAGGATAAAATCGCTACTCTCGATCAGGACCAACGCCAAGTTGCAGCCATCCTCCTTGAACCCTTGCAGGGGGAAGGGGGTGTGCGACCCGGCCAACAAGCGTACTTCCAAGGGGTGCGCCAGATCTGTGATGAAACTGGCATCTTGCTCATTCTGGATGAGGTGCAAGTCGGTGTAGGCCGGACAGGGAAACTCTGGGGTTATCAAAATTTGGGCATTGAACCTGATGTTTTTACTCTAGCGAAAGGGTTGGCAGGTGGCATTCCGATTGGTGCCCTGCTCAGCAAAGAATTTTGCAGTGTTTTACAGCCAGGAGATCATGCCAGCACCTTCGGCGGCAATCCCTTTGCATGTGCTGCAGCCCTAGCCGTTCTCGATACGTTAGAAACTGAAAATCTGCTAGAAAATTCTGCCCAACGAGGAGAACAGTTACGGGCAGGACTACATACGCTTAAGTCTCAATATCCCAACTTGATTGCTGAGGTTCGCGGCTGGGGACTGATTAATGGCCTAGTTCTCAAAGCTGAGGTTGAACTCACATCGATAGAGGTGATTAAAGCCGCAATGGCAGCGGGTTTACTACTCGTTCCTGCAGGCCCTAAAGTTATCCGCTTCGTTCCTCCTCTAGTGGTGAGTGGGGCAGAGGTAGATAAAGCACTGCAAACCGTCCAGCAAGCTTTGGCTGAACTGGGTTAAAGCTATCGGTCGTGCCTCAAGTAATTGTGGGTTGAGTATACTAGAGGCTCAGCTCAGCTTCTAACCTACCCATGCAATGCCCACTATGCGGTCATTCCAAAGCACACAAGCATGGCAAGATGCCCAACATGCTTCAACGATACCGTTGTCCTGAGTGCCAGCAGACCTTTACTGAACGCTTTGATACCCTTTACTATCGTCGTCAGGTGAGTCCAGAGCAGGTCCGACAAGTCCTCCAAGCCCATGCAGAAGGGAGTAGTCTTCGAGGTATCACTCGGACCAGTGGCCTGGCTTACAACACTGTAGTCTCTCTAGTAAGAGCTGCTAGCCAACGATCTCAGCAACTCCATAATGGTCAAGTGCAAGCCGTTGAAACGGAGGATGTCAGTGCAGATGAAATGTGGTCCTTTGTGAAAAAAAGCAAAAACACTGTCTTCCCCATGAGCTAGAGATGGGTGATTGTTGGATGGCGATTACCTTGGCAAACACAAGCGGCGTGATCCTCTCGTGTCGTGTGGGCAAGCACACCGATTCATTATTGAATGAACTGGTGACTAGCACTGAAGGTAAGACCGATTGCAAGGACTGGAATAGCGACGATTGGGGGGGTACGAAAGAGTGTTGCCTTGGGAGATTGACCATTACATTGGCAAGGACAGAACTCAACGACTCGAACGCACCAATGGCATTATTCGACAGCACAGTGGTCGATGGCATCGACGCCAGAACAAATTTGGCAAAGTGTGGGCGCAAACCAAAGTCACTGCTCGATTAGTGGTCAGCTATTTCAATTGGATTTGGACACACAGTCGGCTTAAAACAACGGCGGCACAACGTGCTGATCTAGCCTCGCGAGCTTGGCATTGGGATGACATACTCACCTACCCCACAATTGTTTGATGCACGACCAAGCTATCCGAGGCATTGCACCATCCCT
This sequence comes from Acaryochloris marina S15, assembly GCF_018336915.1. Taxonomy (GTDB): domain Bacteria; phylum Cyanobacteriota; class Cyanobacteriia; order Thermosynechococcales; family Thermosynechococcaceae; genus Acaryochloris; species Acaryochloris marina_A. Next base: position 4,190,279 of record NZ_CP064923.1, read on the forward strand.
CGACAACCAGCGTGCTTTCTCAAAGAAGATGTTTATGATCGGCTCATTCCAGAAGAGGGGTGAGTATCATCTTTTTTGAATCTTCACGGCAATGACGGCATAGTGACGTGGACCGAAATTCCAGCGCCAAGGGCCAATAGGGTCCAAGCTAGCCACCTGCTGGCTTAACACGGGATCTTGACGAAAGAGATTGACGATTGCAGCAGGGTTCACACCATGAAAGAAATTACCCTGTCGAACTAGCTGCACTAGCACCTGGCTCAGATCTTGGGCGGGAACAGAGGCCAATGGTGGATAGGAATCAGAAGAAACCACATCTGTAATCAGCACCCCCAAACCACCGAGAACTATAAGTTGCATCAGCAAGCGCAAATGCCCCAAGCGAATCGCTTGAATCACCTCCACAAATTGGGGATGGTTTTCGCCAATCGTATCCACAACAATTTTGATCAACTGACTCAATAGGCAAGTTGAGGCCACTACCTCAAACGGGCCTGGAAGTGGCGCAAGGCAGTGAGCCGAAGCATCGATACAAGCAGCAATATCTGTCTCTGTGAGAGCAGAGTTGGGGGACCAGTGGGACATCTGATCAATCATCCCGGTTAAATCAATACCACCGTGCAGATGGATATGAGCATGATCCGCAAGATTTTGTTTGGCTACCCCCTGTGCTAAGGCATCCATATCAATATCTACTAGATGAATATCTTGGTGGAATTGGATAAGGGTCATCAAATCCAGGTCATTACAATTGCCAGCACCTAAAATACACAGACGAGGCAGGTCCGAACCATGCTTTAGCAGGGACGTTACTTGACTCCGATGATCTGCAAAGGCGTCCCATGCATTGCTGCTGCTGAGATTAAAGGCAATCTGGCGCTGGATCAGTGAGTTCATAGATGTTGCTATCTCAGGCTTCCAACTCATCAACGGGTAACGTTTCACCCATCCCTATCAGATCCCATATTAGGCAGAGGCTAACTTATCCGCTTGTTTCAGAAGTGGTATGGCAGACAAAGCGGGTTCATCCATAATCTGGGCCGTTGATTTAATAGTGATTTGGGGATTTTTGTTGAACATTCGCAGTTGTCCAGCCACATAGGCATAACTCCGTTTGGGAGCATTCTCGGTACTGAAGTATCGATTGTTGAGCAGATTAACCACCGCTTTGCCTCCCGGAGTTTCTGTATTGGGGAGATATAAACTGAAGGGCTGTTTGACCGAACCAATCTCGATCCGGGCACTTGTGGCGGTGATACGTCTTAGCGATCGCAACTCCGTAAACACCACAACCTTCTCCTGGTACTGGGCTCTAGCCACAATCTCCTCAAAATCTAACCGGGAGTTGAGTAAGTCTGACTGGTGAGCTTTATAGTGACGAAACCCATCAACAATTTCAGCTCTGAGGCTCCACCAAATGCCTAAAGCTGCATAATTATGAATATTCTCTCCATTAGCTGCTAATTGGTCCCAAACTCCCAAATTAGCCTCCTGAGCGTCCCGTTCTGCCTGCTGATAGCGCTGATGATACTCAGAAAACACAGCATTGCCATATTTATTGAAATAGGGGCTATATCCTTCTCGAATCATCACTTCTTGATAATCCACCCCCTGTTTATGGATCAGCAGAAGGGGACGGCCATAGTTGTCTTGATAGCGTCGATGGCAAATCTCCGGCGATTCAGTCCCAGGATATTCCAGAGTTACGCGATCATTAGGCTGAAAAAATTGCTCAGCTCGTTCTTTGGCCTGTTGCCCCCAAGGCGTAATGATCTTATTGCTGCCCGAGTTGGATTCTTCAGTTTCCAGATTGAGTAAACGCAGGGACTTCTCTTGTTCAAGATGGGGTAACTGCACCCGAATGGTATCCCCATCAACCACTCGGACAACGGTTGTTTCTATTGTGGTTCCCAGAAACATGACAAGAACGTTCAGATCGTAAGTCAGTCATAACAGATAATGAGAATTTATACCTAGCTCAGGAGCACTTCCTCATGAATGTTTACCTGATGGCATGGCATCCCCCCAATGAACTGCAGCGAAATCAGCTCCTAAAAAAATCCTTGAGGAGCAACAATGCTCCTCAAGGACAGTAGGCATTACCAGAATTCGGTCCAGGGTTAACCCGTTAGACCCAAGAGAGAGCTGGCGGTTAAGTCATTAAACGTTGTCAGCTGTATCTATGGCCGGTGACTCAGTCGCTCCCGCAAGGTTGACCTTCACCACTTTATTTTGTTCGGCTTCGGCTTTTGGCAGGGTGAGGGTGAGAATACCTTGGTCAAAGGAGGCCTCAACCTTAGTATTTTGAACCTCAACCGGGAGCTTAGTGGCTCGATGGAATTGTCCATACCGGATGTCGGAATAGAGGTGTTTAGTGCCGTCTGGCAACTCTTCGGCATGACGCTGGCCGGACAGTGAGATGGATTTTCGAGTCACCTGAATATCCAAATCATCGGCCTTAACACCTGGCAAGAAGGCTTTGAGAATGAGTGCATTGCCCTTATCCCAAACTTCAATGGCAGGGGACCAATTAACGGTGGACGTATCCGCATCCACTATTTCTTCAAAAAGGCGATCAAGCTGGTGACGGATAGCATCAGCTTCTTCGATCGGGTTCCAGTAACGAATCATCATAGTTTTGTACCTCGCATTGGCTGTTATCAGTGAAGCGGAAACAACCGCTTTGTTTGTTCGTTATATCCAATATGCAATACCCAACCCATGATCGAAAATCCTGAAAACCCTATACAGTATGGAGAGAAATCCTACCCTCATCAAGATGTCTGGTGCAGAATAGTTGCGGAGAACCGCCCCAAGATAATCGGTTTCCCGAGTAAACTCCTTACTCGATCTCTCCATCCCAGTTTCTAATTAATGCTTGATAAAGCGACTGAGTAAAGCCAAATTCCTGGGATAAACTGACTGCAACCCTGATTCATAGCCGAGGTTCTCAATAACACCATGGTTAAACGCAAAAAGCCCACATCACAGTCGGCAAATCTTGGGTTTGGTGCCAATAATCCGGTCGGTGCGCTAAAGCGAGCAAAAACTCATGCCAGAAAAGAGGAGTGGCCTGAAGTCTGTCGGACTTTGTATCCTCTTTGCCAATCATCCCCCCAAGAAAAATGGGTGTGGGAACTTCTAGTAGATGCCAGCTTAGAAACAGGCGAAATGAAGATTTTTCAAAAAGCTTGCGAAGGTCTCTACGCCATTGCTCCTAGTGCCAGCAATGCCTATATGTTGGCAAGCGCATATCTAAAAAACAAGCATCCTTTAATGGCATTACATACCTTTCATCAGGCACTTGAACTAGATCCTGATCACGAACTTGCCACTCAAGCCAGACAAACCATAGAGCTATTAGAGCCAGAATTTCAAGATCTGTTAGCAGAAATAGGCTTAACGTCTAAGGATGATTGGGCTGTAGCCATGCTCCATGAACAAGGCCAAGCCTATATGGAACAAGGTGATTATGAAGAAGCGCGTGAGGCTGAAGAGCAAGTTCTAGAGAAGAATCCCACTTTTATCTCTGCTAGAAATAACCTCAGTTTAATCAGTTGGATGCAAAGAGATATCGAAAGTGCTATTACCACTGCTCAAGGCGTATTAGACTTCGAGCCTAACAACGTTCATGCCCTTTCTAATTTGATTCATTTTTTGGTTATCGCTGGGAAGCTGGATACTGCAAAATCCTATGGCGATCAACTCAAAGCAAGTTCTGCCAGTGCTTGGGATGGATGGACAAAAAAGGTAGAAGGACTGACCTATCTCACTGATGATGATGGTGTGGTTGAAGTTTGGGAACAAGCTCAAGCTGCGACAGTGGAAGAGTCGCCTTCTAGTATGTTGTTCTATCACCTATCAGCAGTCGCCCTTGCTCGAGAAGGTAAGGTTGAGCAGGCGATTTCTCAATGGAAAATTGCAGTGAATGACTATGACGATCATGACATTGCTAAAGAGAATCTAGACAATATTCGTAACCCCATTGGCCAGCGTAATGGAGCTTGGCCCTTTCAATGGGAGCAGTGGATCAATCCCCAAGAGATGCACGAGTTACAGCAAACCCTTGACGCTGGATTAAAGTCTAAAAAGGCGGACAAGCTAGTTGCTAATTTTGAGAGATTTCTAAAACATCATCCAAAGGTGATGTCTACTCTACCCAGAGTATTAGAGCGCGGAGGCCCCCAGGGGCAGGAATTCATACTCACGATAGCCGAACAAGTCAAAACACCAGAATTGCTGGAGATGGTGAAGGTGTTTGCCCTTAGTCAGAACGGTACAGATGCAATGCGTAATCGGGCTGCTAACTTAGCAGCTCAAGCCAAGTTAATCCCTAAAGATAAAGTAACACTTTGGATTGAAGGAGAATGGCGCGAAATAATGCTGTTGGCTTATCAATTCCATACTGACCCCCTCGTTAAACATACTAAGCGGGTAAAAAGTTTGTTGGAAGAGGCTATCTATCTTCTAAGAGCAAATAGCAAAGAGCCAGCGATTGAGGCTGAAACCCTCTTAAAGCAAGCGTTAGCCATAGAGCCAGACTCTCCTGATCTGATGAATAATCTGGCAATGGCTCTTAGCCAGCAAGATCGTGAGGATGAAACCAATGCTCTCATTCATGAAATTGTCGATCGATACCCAGACTATCTGTTTGCGAGTGCGGCGATGGCTAAGCTACATCTACAGAACCACGAAGTGGAAGCTGCCGAGGCCCTGTTGCACTCTTTTTTGTCCCGCGATAGCTTCCATATTGGAGAGTTTGATGCCCTTATGGACGCCTACATTGAACTATCCTTAGCCAAAAAGCAAAGAGAGGGGGCTCGGGGCTGGTTCAATGTATGGGAGCAGGTGGCTATGGATATGCAGCTCATTAGCCCGCGGTTAAAATACTGGCGAAAACGCTTTAGTTCAAGTCTGTGATATGCAGATTATAGTTAGAGCCAAGGTCTATTTATGGATTGGCAATGACTATCGATGCATCATTGGGTTCTAATTTGGAGGTTAGACAGACCCCTTATACAGACTATGCTGGCGATATCTTTCTAATTCGGCAGCAAGTGTTTCACATTGAGCAAAACATCGATCCTGAACTGGATATGGATGGAGAAGATGCAACCGCCGATCACTTTATTGCCTATTGGCAACAGCAACCCGTCGGCATTGCCCGTGTCAGAGCCTATGGAGATGGAACCCAAGCTAAAATTGAACGGGTAGCGGTATTGCAGGGATTTCGTCAGCAGGGAATTGGCAAAGCGATTACAACCTCAGTCCTGCAGTATGTCCAACAACAGGGATTTGCCACGGCGATTCTTTATGCCCAAGCTCCGTCGGCATCGTTTTACGAACAATTTGGATTCGAACGGCAGGGAGAACCCTTTATCCAGGCAGATATGTCTCATATTGCTATGGTCAAAAATCTAACTGAAACTCTTAGGAGGCATTCAGCGTCATAGAGCGTTGGTCTTGGAATGGGGGAGCCAAGTGTTCAGCTAGGCTCAGGTTTGAAGTAGGTTTGCATGCTTAAAAAGATAGGACTGGTCGCCTTCTTGTTGCTACTAGGAGGTGGCGGCTGGTTGGCCTATGCCTGGCAACAGGTCACCCATCTCCCCGATTGGTATACCCGTGAATCAACACCAGAAACAGCCCCCTCCACATTACTGCCCACCCAAATCGATGACCCTGCTGAAATAGAGAGCTTAGCCTTTGGCCTGCACCAAAAAGTAGATCGAGTCCTCAGCACCACCGCCTCCCAAACACCTGAAGTGCAATTAACGGCCCAAGAATTCAATCAGTTTGTGGTCACATCACTCCCAGCCCAGGCTCGTAGTCCTAAAGTGATTACCTCAGTAAAAGCGATGAATACCAAAATTGAAGCGGGCCAGCTCCAAACCGGGATTGTGGTGGATACATCGGCACTTCCCCTAGACCAGTTGCCATCTGAGTATCAGGCAACGGTCAAGGGATTACTGCAAAGTTTCCCGGTTTTACAAGATAAGGAAATCTATGTGGGAGTGGAGGGCAAGCCCCAGGTCCAACAGGGGAAAGTGGTCCTAGGAGAAGATGCCAGGTTAGTCGTGGGCAATGTTCGATTTTCCTATGGGGATATCCGCGATCGCATCAATCTTCCAACCAATCTCTTAGACAGCCCCATAAATCTCCAGTTGGGACAGCTCCAAATTAAGGATCTGAATTTTCAGGATCAGACTGTTATTCTCAAAGGCCAAGCCCAGTAGAGTCTATGACAACATCACTTGTCTGATCGGCTATACTTGTACAGTAAGTAGTACAAGAGAATATGAACATCATTTCCTTCAGTGAAGCCCGCAGCAAACTGAAAGCTGTCTTCGATCGAGTCGTTGATGATGCCGACTACACGATCATCACTCGACGAGATGCTGATGATGCAGTGTTGATGTCTCTGGAGTCTTTTAATAGCTTGCTAGAAACCGTTCATTTGTTAAAGTCACCCGCCAATGCAGCTCACCTAGAACAATCCATTGCCCAATATCGACAGGGACAAGTGACTGAGCAAGACCTCTTGGATGAGTAGTCGCAAATTGGCCTGGACAGATGCTGCCTGGAATGACTATCTCTACTGGCAAGGACAGGATAAAAAAACGCTGAAGCGGATCAATAAGCTCATTCAGGCTACGAACAATCAGCCATTTGAAGGCATTGGTAAACCTGAGGCTTTACGAGAAAATCTATCGGGATTTTGGTCTCGACGCATAGATGAGACCCATCGATTAGTCTATGCCATTGATGATCACTATCTGACAATTATTGCCTGTCGGTATCATTATTAGTCCTTAACTCTAGGTGCGGGCGTATTTAGCGGATCGGGGATGCCTTAGTTTTCGGAATGGTCACCTCTGGGAATAAGGAGTCAAACCGTTCATTGACCCAGGCAATTCTCAAGATCAGTAAATGGTTGAAACCATCCTCACTCCAGCGCATGCCAACTCCCTTAAAGCGCTGCTGAATCAACCACTTGCATGCACTTTCAACCATTCCTGACCCGAGAGGAATCTGTTGCTGTTCAAAGTGCCGATAACGGATGTGGTTATGATGGCGTTGGAAATAAGCCTGCACCTGGAGCAACGTTGAAAAAGACTTTCCCGTTAACAGTTGTGAGTGAATCAATATCGTCAAGGACCGTAATACAAGTAGGTGTTGCCCGTGTCGCAATTGGTGTCGCCAGTGCCGGAACCAGGCTTGGGCTTGAGCAGAGCGGGCATCTCCAAACATCGCTTTAGTTGCTCGTGCCAGATGGCCTGCTGAATGAAAAAAGTCGAGGACTGCCACAGCACAATGAGAGAACAAGGTGCGATAGACTCGCCAGAAGCCTCGTCCCCCATCACTGAGCCAGATGACTTTTGGAGCAGATTCAAAGTCTTGTTTGTGAGCTTCGAGTTGAAGTAAAGGGATGAACTGGTCGATATCGCCCAATACTGCCACCAGTCTTCGACGCAGTAATTGGGGGACCTCCTTTTTAGCTCGGGTAACCCGTGTTCCCAGGCGAGCTAAGATGGCGACTTTGACTTCTCGCCACTGGATTTTTCCCTTGGGTGAGTTCGGGGTGGGGCGAAAGGGGACCATCACACCATCGGCGGCAATGGCCAAAGGTAGAGCAGATAACATCTCTGAAATCGCTTCACAAGGGGCCTGAGTCCCTGATGATTGAGCGTTGAGTTGAGCTTCTAATTCCTGCTGAGCTTTGTTACCCACGGATTGCACCCAGTTCCACAAACTGGATGGACTCACGGATAGACCACTCCACTGACCCAGCATCCAACTGGCCAGTTCATAGGGCATGAACAGACTCAACAAGCAGCCCAGACGCACCAGTTCTTCGCTGCTGTGCTGATAGGGGGCAATCCCAATGGCTTGATCCAGGGGAGTCAACAGACTGCCTGGACATCCTTTGGGACAACGGCCCACCCGTCGCTTTCAAGAGATAGTGCCTACCAGTGTCTGCATCTGACGAGATTCCCATCCCTTCGAATGTAAGCGGGTTCCGCAGGTAGTACATACAGGCCATACAAATACTGCTTTCGCGCGCCTTGAGAGTTCATCCTCCAGAAGACAGCGAGCTAGAAACAAGCCCATTTGCAGAACGATATAAACCATCTGACTCAGGCTGGTTGATACTTTGAGTGCTTCAGTTTGTTCTAGAAATTCGTCATGGGCTAGCACGGTTAGCAATTGCGATGGTAGGGTCATGATAGTTTTTTGGTTCGGGTACAGGATCTATTGTCCTTGACCCGTTTTTCTTTGAGCCATGCATCCCCGATCCTTTGCTTACGCCCTCTAGGTGCTTTTCATTTCAAGCACTTCAAGCCACCGTTTTTAGCAAATCCTGAATCTGCTGTGGAGAAACTAGAGTATTGGCACAGAGGATACCGGAGGCCGCCACTGCAGGAACACCAATCCCAGGCATGGTTGAATCCCCGACTCGATACAGCCCTGATATGGGGGTATGGCAGCTGGGGAAGGTTCCCTTGCCTGCGGCAATGGCAGGACCATAGGTGCCCTGATGGCGACGGAGATAGTGGCGATGGGTAAGAGGGGTGCCAATGAGTTCTAGAGTGATGCGCGATCGCACATCTGGTATCACATTTTCTAAGGCTCGATAGAGGGACTGTGCCCGCTCCTGCTTGAGCCGATCATAATCCTCCACCCGTTCCCAAGGGGCAAAGGGTTCCAGAGTATAGGTATGAATCACATGATGTCCTTGGGGCGCTAAGGATGCATCCCAAACTGAAGGAATAGACACCATACAGGTATTGCCAGGATGAGTGATGGGCTGTTGATTGCTATGAATCACCACATGATGTCCAGGAAGGTCCGCTAGCCCCTCCGACTGAATCCCCACATGGAGATGCATAAAGCTATCAACGGCAGGAGTTGCCAAGGATTGTCGTCGATAGGCAGATGGTACATGCTCAGGTTTGAGAAGCTGATTGAAGGTGTCCCAAACCGTGGCATTAGAAATAACGATTGGGGCAGTTAGGCGTTCTCCATTCTTCAGCTGAATCCCCTGAACGGTTCCACCTTGAACTAAAATTTGGTCCACATGGGTCTTCAGGCGAAGTTCTCCTCCCCACTTTTTGAGACCTCGAATCAGGGCTTGGATAATCGCAGGACTGCCGCCCACGGGATAATCAATGGTGGAACCGGACCGTTCCCCAAACATAAATGCCATTTCTGGAGCAACGGTGTCTTGGGCTGTAAGCCCTGAAAGTAGAAAGCATTCCACATCGAACAAGCGACGCACCCAAGGATCGCTCACGGTTCGATTAAGCATTGCCCCAGCAGAACTCTGGATATTGCGGAGCTGAGGCAATAACTGGGCTAAGGCCATCGGCTGATGCCGAATCAGCCAGGGAATCAAGGTCCAGTTACTGCGTAGGGTAAGGAGGGGAATTTGCTTGAGAGGCGCAAATAGGGCCAGAAATTTTTGTTCCAGTTTCTGGAGTTGACGGGCGCCATCAGGGGTAATTTGAGCGACGGCTTCTCGGTATTTTTGAGCGTCGCCATAGATGGGGAAGCCATCTGCTAAATGCCCTGCCGGATCGTCTTCGGGGAAGTGATAGTAGCCGAGAGGATCATATGCGATCGCATCTACCGTTTCGCCTAAAACCTGCAACACTTGGCGCACCGGATTCAAGCTCTGAGGGTCACTCAGGCCACAATAAAAGGAAGGACCAGTATCAAAATGAAAGCCTTGGCGTTGAAATCCATGGGCAGCCCCACCCGGAATCGCATGGCTCTCACAAATCAATACCCGTTTACCGTATCGGGCCAACAAACTGCCAGCAATCAGCCCCCCAATACCGCTACCAATCACGAGGACGTCATAATCTGCCATTGTTGCTAGTAAGGCCTTAGGGTTGTCTCATTCAAATGCTAACGCCAGAACGGGTTAAGGGGTTAATCCTTTGCCAATCGAGACCCTAACATTTGGGCTTTCAGTCCCACCAGAATTCAAAGTCGTCTGAATACTCGCCGTAGGCAGTCTATCCGCAACATATTGTTCCACCGCAGTTGCCCGACTTTTCAACAAAGCCAAAGCTCTAGCACTACTGGCATCCACAAAGGTGGCATTAATTCGCACCGTGTCGTTGGGATTGGCTGTATCCAAAACCTGATCCAATGCCTTTTTGGCTGGATCATTCAGTTGAGCTGCCCCCACTTCAAACTGAATAGCAATGGTTGTTTGCGTTGTGGCCGTTGCCTTTGCCTGGGTCTTTTCAGCCGGAGCAGAGGGTGCAGAGTTAGGCTTAGGTGCAATCGGTGGAGCAGTTGCTTGGGATGCGGGACAGCTAGCAGCCGCATCTGACGTTGCGAGTTCAGCCACAAAGCGGCCATCATAAAGCTGATCCACGCTATTTGGCGTTGCAGTCAGACGACCACTGCCGTATAGCACCTGTTTCGTGTAATTGAGACGCTGACGAAGCAACTTCGTCGGGCCATTCATCCAATGATTGGCACAGTTGATCTCAAAAAAGTACACGCCTTGCAAAAAGTTCAAGGATTCTGATGAAGTCAATCCCCCTAAATTCTCAAACTGCTGTCGCCAAGCCGTTTTATCAATGGAACGTCGCGAAATATGCTCGTAGTAGGCATTTACAAACTGTTGAACTTTACCAGGGTGATCCGCTAGGACTTGGGGAGACGCCACCACCACATCAACAATCGATCGTTGAACATGGGCAGAAGATAGAGAAGGAATATATCCAGCTCGACTCGCCTGAGTCACATAAGGCTCCCAAAAAATTCCAGCGACGATATTTTCTCCAGGTTGAGGATTCTGAAACCGCTGCCATGCCGTCGATGAATCATCCACACGAATGATGTTGAATTTTTCCAACGCAAACTCTGGAGACTTATCCGCCAACAGAATACTGAGATATTCGCTAGGCGTATTGCCCGCAAAAATAATGGATAGGAGTTCTCCCTGCTGTGCAGCTTGGGTGGCCGCACGATTCAACCCTTGAATCGTAGTGACTTGGGGAAATTGCTTGTTATTGAGGACAAGACGATCGGCTCCACGGGTCCAATCCCACATGGCAATGATTTTGCCCGTACTGGGGGTCTCAAACAGTTGATTAATGGTCGTCACCATAAAATCAACTTCGCCGCTGGAGAGCTTTTGGGCTCGCGTTTTCTGATCTAGCTCATCCGAATATCCGATGGTAATTTCAGCATCTTTGAGCTTTTTCTGGAAGTCCTGATCCCAAAGGGTACTGTAGCCTAAGAACGTATCGCCTAAGACCTCGATATTCGCAGGGCCAGGACTGACAACTGGCTCAGTTGCTCGCTTCCAAGGACTGATCAATGCAATCGCAGCACTTACCGCCCCGGCAAAGAGTAAAAAACTCAGGAGAACCGTTGTTTTCTTGTTCGGTCGCTTAGTTTTGTCGTCAGATGGCAAAGTATTTTGAGGTTGAGTAATACGTTTATGTTTAGGCTTGTCGTACAGTGGCGCTCCACAAACAATGCACTTTGTCATGTGCATTCGTGTCACAAAGTCGCATTGCCAGCAGTACTTGCGCTCACCTTCGTCGCCAGCTTTTCTTTCAACGTCTAGTTCAGTCGCCAATCGAATGTCCCCTCACCATTCATCGTTTCCATTATATAGACATAATAAGCTGTAAGTCCCCATTCAAGGACTCTAGGGTGCGAACCACCCAATAAATGAGGCGAGAGCTGGCTATTTAGCCCTATTATCATCCAGCGGCCAAATAATAGCTGTTACAGGTGAACAGTTTTACCATGCAATGATTGGGCTTTATGAGGGGACAGTCATACTCAAGAAAAGCCCCTTTGATCCCTCTAGTCGATAGCGCATCTTTATCAGTCAACAAAAATATTGTGGCGTGTCAAAGACGGAACTCCAGTAGGAGGCTATCTCAATGATGCATTAGAGAATGTAGCTCCCATTGAGCATGAGGAGTGAAAGGTCAATGGTGCATTTCTAATTCCCATCCTAATGATGGCGGCTGCATGAAAATCAGCCCGGGAGTTTTTTAACAAGGCATATCCTAGGTATCTACCCCTGAGCTAGGCAATAACTCCAGGCCAACTACCTCTCCCCGATTTAACCGGAAGGTCTGAGGCTAATTATCACGGGAGTGAGGAATCGCGAAAGTACAGACATTCTCTGAATTTCGGAGAGAATCATCAAAAAATCATGTCACGAACATTTGTAGCCGTTTCAAAGTTTGCGATCACATCTAAGCATCACTGCTAGCCTATTCACCAATGCCATCACATTCTTTTCTATAAACTGCCAGACGTTGAAATAGCAGGATTAATACTCAGTTTATGGAAGCATTAAATATTGATGCTCATCATAATATCTTCAACGGGCAAACCAGGAGAAATCACGTCACGTCGGGCCCAAATTAAATCTTTTAGTGGACCTGGCCCCGCTTCTAGTATCGGGTTATAGCGAACATTCGACAGAGTCCATAGCAAAGAAGCTTGCTTAGCTTCACGTGTTGCAACTTGAACAGGGTCGTAATGTGGACTCTGACTATCCCATAGACCAATGACTGCATAATCTACATCTCCACCATCTTCATACTGCTTGTTATTAACCCAAGAATGAAAGAAAGAGCTGATATAGATCACATAAACACAAAGCTGAGCCAAATCTTCCAAACCGAGAATATCTAATTTTCCTAATTCAGGTTTGAGAATGGCATGGGAGCTTAGATCCTTCGACATATCTTGAATTTCATTCCAACAAGCCTCAATACCTGTTCTATGGTGACTAATAAATCCATCGACATATTCGGTTAACAGTTCCCACATTGCGATCGCAGCTGGATCAAAGTAGTTGTTAGCCACAAAATCAGGGAGTTTCTGTACAGAAGGATTCCAATTCCGGTAAGTTAGATGTCTGATTTCTTCTTCAATTAGGTCATTGATACTGGCAGGCTCAAGCGCTGAAGCCTCAGGGATAAAACCTTTATCCCCAATAATCAGAGAAGCTCCTAGCTTATTGATATTGATTAGCCCTTCTAAATGAGGTTCTAATAATTCCTTAATAGGATTATTCACCACATTTCGATAGTATGCCATTGCATACTGGTCCATATTCATATGGGTTCTTGCCAGGTGCGACTGGCTTTCTTGAAGAACAAACTCTGCACAACGAAAAAGACGTTTTGTCTGTTCCCATTCTTCATCTCCCGGTGTTTGAATTGTAGGTTTACCATTCATAGTAAATTCAATGGAATGAACATTGAGTTTTTGTGCATTCAGACAAAAACGAGCCTCTATAATCTTAGGTAAAATACCCGCTGGCTCCACCTGATACTTGCTACAGTCGTATCGCACGGCATACTGCCATGGCTTATTCTGGACTTTATTTAGCTTGCCTGGGTTGAAACCATTTAGGCGTCTTTCCACAAAGAATTCATCACTAAATTTATCCGGATGCAAGCGAGTCAAATTGGGTGGCATAAATGCCGTTACGTCTTTATCCATCAATCCTAATGAGCCTTGAATACCAAGAAGAATCTGGCCCGGTTGCAAAGAACCTGGTTCAGTCCCTTCTTTCGGTGGCATTGGCGGAAAAGGCTGAGCTGGTAGTAGAAGAAGACCCAAATTTGCAAGATAGCGACGAGTTGGCTTCACATGATCAGGCAAGGGGCTAGCTGGGTCGAATTTCGCTATTCCAGGACCCGGTGCATAAGGGAAGAGATTCTCAGTAGACATAAGCAGAATGGCAAGACTATTGCTAGTTAAGGGACATATATTGTTCTCTGAGGCATCGATAAATTTTACGCAGAGATCAATAAAAAATCACCCCATTCTTAGCTATTTACTATTTATAGGCTGAAATTATTTCAACTTAAATATATTTAAATATTTTCTAGTTTCTTTAGATTAATTTTTTTTATTCTCATCTTCCAAAACTTGTGTTTACAAGAAAAAGCATTCTCTAGAGGCCATAAGAGATTCGTTGCTTTTTTGTTTATGAAATTTTGTATCAACAAGCATAACTCTTTTGGCAATAGGCCGATAGATATATAGACAGATAAAGTCAAATATTTAATTGACTTTATTCCAAATACCAAAAAATTGAGTTCGGTAATTCCTGATCAAAGGCATTCAAAAAATAAACAAAAGCGGCCACTAATCAAGAATAATAAAAACAAGAATTAAATGAATATAATACTTAGATTTTTAGGATTTATCCTGGTATTCATTGGGTTTACTTTTAGTCTGATGATACCTATTGCTCCCTCTATAGCTGATGCACTTACCTTGGATGTTAATGATGTCTCCTTCCTGTGGCCAATACCCACCACTCAACAGGACGTGACAAAACTGATTTCCGTGGGAGAAGAAACTTTAGCTGGCGACAAAATATGGCCACAACAAGTATTTGATTCTGTCATTAACCAAGCACAAACGGTTAAAGTCTCAAACAATACTATTAACTTTGGTCGCACCTTCGCACCTCAGCTCAAGCAGATAGATACCTGGAAAGTGGTAGGGGTCAGGGTAGATCCATGCGCACCCGGTACGGACAAAGCCATTAATCAGGTCTTTGGTTGTGCACCACAAATTCGTGTGGTTGCTCAGCCCGTAACTGTCAGCGCCGCTGGACCTAAGATCCATGATTTGACAGCGCATTTAGTGTTCAGATACCTCCAAGGGGTGGATACACCAGCTATCCCCAATGGACCACCCAAAGCCATACCTGATGAACGTAAATTTCGCGAAATCGTTAATGATTTACAGACCTTAAAGGCAGACCTCCAGTCAGTTGGAATTGAAACCAGCGGGAATTTAAGTATTCATCCCGGCCTTAAAGCCCAACAAACTAGTTTTGAAGAAAGTTTAAAGCAATTTCTGCAAAAACACCTTTCAGAGCAACAACTAGGAGGGGTTGCATTTATGGGGCTAGATGGAACCAAAGAACCCTGGATATTCTTTGCCATGTCTAGACAACCAGATGGCACCTTTGTGCAACAGGCTTTCCCAACACTTGGAGGACAGAATGCCCAAATGATCACTGGGACAAGCTTTGGTCAACGCATAATTCCAACCCCCACTCCAACCAATATCGATCAAAACCAAGGGGTCAGTACAGCGATGTTGCTAGGACCAACAACTACAGCCCGATGGAGGAACTCAGTTGTTCAAGGCAGTCCAACCCCACAGGTACAGGATATTCCTGACATCATTGCTAATCCTCAGAAATCCCACTTTTTCAATACGGATTGCGTCAGTTGTCATACAGAAAGTGTTTTTCGTAGCCGACTGACAAAATCTAGAAATGGAGCTTTCAGCTACAAGCTACCCACTAATATTTCTGGTGTTGATCCATCCCTACTACCTAAAAGTGGATGGAATGTCAGGAGTTTTGGGTGGTTCCCTCCAGCCAGTCCTACGAGAAAAGCAATTCCAACGATTTCAATGAGAACGGCTAACGAAGCTGCTGAATCCGTAGAGTTTATCAATCGAGAATATCTGGGTAAAACAGACTGAACCCTTTAGTTTTTCAAGCATAGATTCTACAAGCTTCAATAAAGAAGTGAGCATGTTATTTCTCGCTAGACCAGTGACATACTTTCTTCTTGATTACTTCGTTCAATAAATCTTGATTGCTATGCCAACCGCAGTTGCGATTGCACATCAAACCAATGCAGTTGATTGGTGGGTAATGCCACCGAAATGGTTTCTCCTGACCAAGTTTGGTCGGTGGGTAACAAAGCCCGTATCGTCTCTTCAGTGCCCTGGACTTTAATGCTCAAGAGATTACTCATTCCCAAGTTTTCTACCAGATAGACTTGTCCCGTGACCGTAGTGGTATCACCCGGTGTAGCCAGTCGGGTATGTTCAGGCCGAATACCTAACACAATCTCTCTTAGATTTCCGACTCCGCTGGGTAGCGGGATGCGAGTATCTCCTAGCATGGCCGATTGATTCTCACATCTGAGGGTTAAGAGATTCATCTGAGGGCTGCCAATAAACCCAGCCACGAACTGGTTGGCAGGGTGAGAATAAATTTTTTGGGGTGGATCGAGCTGCTGTAAATCACCCTGATAGAGCACTGCCACCTTGGTGGATAGGGTCATGGCTTCTGTCTGATCGTGGGTGACGTAGACGACGGGAGCATTTTGCTTCTCAAATAACTGCTTAAGTTCTGCCCGCACCTGCTCTCGCAGCAGAGCATCCAGATTACTTAAGGGTTCATCTAACAAAAACACTGCAGGATTGCGAACTAAGGCGCGACCTAGGGCCACCCGCTGTCGTTGTCCCCCCGAGAGTTGTCCGGGTTTACGCCGCATTAAGTCATCGAGGTTGAGGACGCGGCTAGCTTCAGCCACCCGCTGCTGAATATCATTGCTAGACATTTTGCGCAGCTTCAACCCTGACGCAATATTGTCGTAGACATTCATATGGGGATAGAGCGCATAGCTTTGAAACACCATGGCAATATCTCGGTCCCCGGCACTCTTATGAGTAACCACATCAGGTCCAATCACCACATCCCCTCGGGTGGGTTGTTCCAACCCCGCAATCAGGCGCAGAGTAGTAGATTTGCCACAGCCAGAAGGGCCTAGCAATGTCAAGAACTCACCATCCTCTACAGCTAGGCTGAGGTCCTTAACGGGAACAACTTTGGGGTTGTAGGTTTTATTGAGGTGTTTGATCTCAAGTTTTGCCATAGTGCAGAGGGAGATTGAGGTTTTGTAAAAGGCTAACGCTGGCCTAAGAAGTTTCCGGCTAAGCGCAGGGCATCGGCAACATCGACATCACCGTCCCCATCACTGTCTAAAAACTGATTTAAGACGGGATTAGAACCCTGGTTTGGATTAGCTTGGGAAGAACCGCTATGAAGCAAATTCAACACGATGGGAACGAGTACAGGCAAAAGTCCTTGAATAACGCTGCTACTTAAACCCGTCCGCTGAGAAATTTCTTGGGCAATTTGCTGTTGTTGCCCGCCAGAAAACAGGGCATTGACCGCAGCCCCGTTGGCATTAGTACCACCGTATTGATTGACGAGAGCTTGGGCTTGGTCTGCGGACTGAGACTTTAAGGCAGAACGGACATGATTGCCCAGCAAAGACATCACTACTTCAGTGGAGCTATTGTTCATGCCTGGTTGCTGGCTGAGCTGCTGCACTGTATTCAGGATATTGCCCAATTGGCCGGTATTGGCTTGTAACGCTGGGTTATCAATAGCGCTAACGATTTGATCAAAGAGTCCCATAGGAATTTGTCGGCTTAAGGTGAGGATCAGACTGCAGCATCATACTCCAGTCCCGAAGATCGATAACTGAGCCTCATCCTAAGGGGTGAGCAATCACGGGATCAAGTTAAGGGCATATCCCTTCATTGGACTTTACGTTTACAAGAGCAATGGTGACTCACTCTCTCATCACGTAGCCAACGCCCCGGACCGTCTGAATCAACCGCTTTTCCTGGTTCTCTTCGAGCTTAAGGCGAAGGTAGCGAATGTAAACTTCGATGATATTGGAATCACCCATAAAGTCATACCCCCAGACCTGTTCTAGGATGCGATCTCGGGTCAATACCTGGCGCGGATGCATCATCAAATACACCAGCAAATCAAACTCTTTGGCGGTTAATTCAATCGACCGCTCCCCTCGAAAGATCTCACGGGTCCGCTGATTGAGGGACAGGTTGGAAAATTCTAGGACATCTGGATCTTCTTCTTGGGTCCGCCGTAAATGGGCACGAACTCTAGCTAACAGCTCCTCAATGCTAAAGGGCTTCACCATATAGTCATCCGCCCCGGCATCCAACCCTTCGACCCGATCGCTAATTTCATCTTTGGCGGTCAATAAAATAACGGGCACCTTATCCCCGGTCGCCCGCAGACGGCGACAGACTTCAACGCCAGAGAACCCTGGCAACATCCAGTCCAGGAGAATCAAATCCGGTTGGGACTCCCGAGCTGCCGTGAGTCCCCCAATCCCATCATTGGCTACGGTAACCTGATACCCCTCATGGGTCAGTTCCATCTCAACAAATTGAGCCAATTTGGTTTCGTCTTCAACCAGGAGAATATGTGCTGTCATATTTTTGCTTCAGGAGATATGGGTAACGTCACGGTGAATGTGCTGCCTTCACCCTCTGCAGAAAGGACACTGACTTGCCCTCCCATGCCTTCGGTGAAGGTCTTGACTAAGGATAGGCCCAGACCAACGCCACCTGTACAGCGGGCTCGGGCTTCATCTAATCGATAAAAACGTTCAAAAATGCGGGATTGCTGCTTGAGAGGGATACCATCGCCGCGATCGCACACATGAATCAAAGCTGAATCCTCTCGTTGTTCTAGCTTCACAGTGACAGGTTCCGTAGTTGCTGAATATTTAATCGCATTTTCCACCAAGTTTACCAATACCTGTTGGAGGCGATCCGCGTCGGCAAACACGGGAATTAAAGAAGACTCAGACTCCAACTCAATCTGACGATGATTAAACTTTTCTGCCATATTAACGACTTCTACCGCCACATCATTCAGAATCAACGTCTCCAGATGATAAGGCATATACCCATCATCAGCTCGGGCTAAACAGAGCAAATCTTGCAGTAACCGAATCGTGAGGTCAGCCTCAGCCGTAGAGATTTCTAACGCTTCCCGCTGCATTTCAGTCAGGTTATCGCCCCGGCGTTGAATACTTTGCAAATAGCCCCGGACGATTGTGAGAGGGGTTCGTAGTTCATGGGAAACATTGCTCACAAACTCCCGCTGTCGTTCCGTGGTGTGCTGCTGCTCTTGCCAAGCTTCTGACAAGCGATCCAACATCATATTGAAGGTTTCTGCCAGTTCTTGGATTTCGCTGGGAGCATTGTCAATTTCGACCTTCGTTCCCCCTAAATCATCGGGTGAAATGGCTTTGGTCATTAAGCCCATTTCGCAAAGGGGGCGTAACGACCGATTCACATACCAAGTTAAAGCTAGAGTAATCAAGACAATAGCAACTACACTGGCCAGGGCCAGGGACTGCACACTAGCGACAAACTTACGTTGATCCTCAGTAATATCCTGGGCCACAAAGAGCGTTCCTAATGGCTGATTTCTCACCCTTAAGGGGCTATGACAAGCTACAAAATCTCGCCCTTGGATGTGGTAGACCTTCGGTACGATGCTGTCTCGAAAAGCCGTTGCCAAGGTGCTAGGACTTTCAAACCGTTGCCACGCTGGACCTGACATATTGTCGGAAGTCGCCACTAAGGTTCCCTGAGAATCGTTCACCCAGAGCAATAAATTACGTCCAGACCGATTGTTAATCGCTTTTTCGATACTCTTCTGCACCGTAAACATTTCATCTTGTTGATAGAGCACCACATCATCTGCGATCCGATCGCCAATATCAACAATTTTTTGCTTGTGGCTAGAAATCAAAATCCGCTGCATCTTCCAGCTAGTCCATAAAGCAACGCTGGTCAGTCCCACAGCAATCAGGCCAGCAATACTAGCCGTCAGCCGAAACTGGAGTGACTTAGGATTAACAGCTTGGCGCAACTGGGGAGAGAAGTTTCGCCATCCCTTACGAAGGGAAGATTTGATCGGAAATGCACCCACGCTAGCCGTCCTTCAAAATAACTTGGCGGTATGGGAAACCGGATCAAAGTTGTACCGGGTTTGATAATCCGTCAGCCCGTAAAGATTAAATGTAACCGTCGGTTCATCACCTAAAGCTTCCACGCAGTGAATGGCCTCAGGCATGACGCTAATCGTATCGCCAGGGTTCAAAATCAACTCACCAGCAGCCTCAATCTTGTGGGGATGGCTATCGGACGGGGTACGCTGCCAGAACGTATTTTTCTCTTGGCCACTGACCAAAGCCACCACCCCCCAAGTGGCATGATTATGAATCGGCGACATTTGCCCCGGCAACCAAACCACCGTTTGTACCGTCAGCGGAAAATTCGGTTCATCGTAAAGCATGGTGACGGACCAACCTCGTTCAGGGTCAGGAGGCTGAACCTCAAACTGCAACCAGGCCGAGTCTGTCAGCAGCTCCCGAACAAGGGGATGGATAGCCTGTAGTCGCTCCTGATCCTGATCCGTTGCCGCCAAGATATCTTCGACTTCCGTCAGAAATCGATACAGTCTGTAAGTTTGAGCTCTTTTCTGTGGCAAGGACTGATGGGACCAAGGTTGCACTTGGCCATCATCCGTTACGAACCAATCTTGGTCTACCATCTTGATGTTCTACAAAGTGGATTCAAATCTATTGAACAATGACTGGATAGTCAGGCGTAGGGTTCAGAGGACAACTTAAAACGTAGTTTCCCGGTTTTAGCGTAATCTCATAGGCTTGGGTTTGTCCTTGATTGAGGTCACCGCCACTGACTTTAGGTAGGGTAACTTGGTTGATCCCTTCCCCTCGCAAATAGAAACCCAGTTCATAAGGTACATCTCGGTTCGTAACTTCGAACACATACTTTCCAGGCTTTAGGGTCAAAGGTTTAAAACTGGATTGGCGTTGTTCTAAAGTTTCACCATTCAACGTCTTACAGTCGTCAGCCTGTGTTGTTTTGAATTTAAAATCTTCAGATTCTGTTTCCAAAAATTGACAGCCCGTTTGAGTCAATTTAATGACTTCTACAGGTTGATTTTCCTCACTGGTTTGGGAGGTTGAACTACAGCCTGCCACAAACACAAATGCCAACAAACTTCCATACTGAAGGAGTCTAAATTGCATAGGGTTTCATCTCATCAAGGGAACTAACGTACAGCCCTATCTCAAGTTTAAAGTTGAACAGATGATATCGTCCTGACCACTCAATAAATTTTCCCTGAGAATCCAGTAACGTCGGCCAAAACAGAACTTAAAGTCACTGTTTAAAATACTTCAATCCCTGAAAAATCACTTTCTTAACTAATCCCCATCTCTTTCTCAGCAAAATTTCAGATTGGTCAGTCTCAATCAAGAATGTATATGTGGATCTTATGAAAGGTTCGCCAAAAGAACGTCCTATTTCAGCCAAATTTCCATTTAATGCAACAATTAATTAGGCAATTTTAGTTGCACCGAAGATTAATCCATCATGGAGAGTATCAATGAAAGTTAAATATATGGCAATGGTTGCCACCGTTTCTTTACTAAGTGTTGGTGGCCTGGTGATCGGTTGCGCTAATCCCTGTGCTGCTAAAGAGAAGAACGGCGCCGAAACCACTGAAACAACAGATCCTTGTGCTGCGAAATCAGGCGATCCCTGTGCTGCGAAAGATGACCCCTGCGCTGCCAAAGGCGATCCCTGTGCTGCAAAAGAAGATCCTTGTGCCGCTAAGGCAGATCCCTGTGCAGGGTCGTAAGTACATCAACTCTCTCTTCTATCCTCTTGGCCTTACTTAGGGCTGTACTCAATTACAACTACAGATAACGATAGAATGCTGGAGGTAGATACTATATGTGTCTACCTCTGTTCTATTTGCTGTTTTGCGAGCGTTCGATCCAACACCATTGCCCACCACAAGTGGGAGCCAAGCAAATGCACTGGGACAGATAGTTAGCCAAACCGTTTTCAATGATTAATCAGATGAAATCAACCACTATGTCTTTACGTGTCAAGTTTGCCTGTTTCTGTGTGGCGTTTGCATTGCTCATCAGCAGTTTTATCAGCCCACCTGCCCTTGCAGTCACCCAAATTGAGCTCAAGGATCTGACCTACGCTGAATGTTCCCCTGATGTTGGCAAGGGAACGGTAACCAGTGGCGGTCCCATCATGCAATTGGCCAACTGTTTTATCATTTCAGGGACAACGGTCAACAAATCCGGTAAACCTGTGATGGATGCAGACGTATTTGGCCGCATCTTTGATGCAAACAACAACCCTGCCATGGAGAACCGGGGACGGCTGGGAGCCATTGATATTGTTGACCCTGGAGAAGGCACATTTGAGCTCAGAGTGAGTGTGCCCGATGCTCTAGTAACGCCCTTAAAACTTGAGAAGTTCAAGGCAAGCGGTTTTACCGCCAAAGTCCGCTAGTTGAGATTTAGACTTTAATTCGAATACCCTGAGTTCACCTTATCTAGAACTCAGGGTATTTAGTAGACCTATAGATTTTTCAACATGATAAAGCATCCCCCTCTTGCCAAAAGGACAGAGACTTATCAAGCTGTTTTACAAAGCAATCCCAGTCACAGCTTGCTGTAAGAACTGCAAGAGAAAGATTGCTAAGATCGGAGAAAAGTCGATTCCACCTAGAGGCGGAATGATGGAACGAAAAATATTGAGATAGGGATCAGTAAGCTGACTCAAAACCGAAAAGGGTGCACTACTCCAATCAATATTGGGGAACCAACTTAGCAAAATCCGAATGATTAATAGAGCAAAGTAAATTTGTAAAAATGTTGCGAGACTATTAAAAATTAATGCTGTAATTTCGGTTGCTGCCATGGTGATATATGTGGGGTTAGCCGTACAAGTAGATCGATACTGATATCCATCAGTTTAGCGGATGATTTGTAGTCAGGGTATACGGTGAGATTGCGAGATTGCCGATCCTCTTGAACGGCAATCCTCCACCATGGGGATACCCAACATGCTCTAAATTCACCTAAGCAGTTTCAAAGGCGCGATCGCCCGCATCTCCTAACCCAGGAACAATGAACCCTTGCTCGTTCAAGCCTTCATCAATGGTCGCAGTATAGATTTGTAAACTCGGATAGTTTTCACCCAATTGTTTAAGCGCTGGGGGGGCTGCCACGACGGAGATAATCCGAACCAATTCTGGATCGGCTTGGCGCTGGGTGAGTTCCTGCATGGTGGTCATAATCGACCCCCCCGTGGCTAGCATCGGCTCTGTGATCAAAATACGAGTCTGGGGCAGAAACTGATCCGGAAGTTTATTCAAATAACAGTGAGGTTGGAGGGTTTCTTCATCGCGAGCTAACCCCAAGTGATAAGTAGCGGCTCTAGGGATAACACTTTGTGCCCCATCTAATAACGTCAGTCCGGCCCTAAGAATGGGAACAACAGCGACTGGCAGTTCAGGATTGATCACAGCAGCGGCGGCAGGCCCTAGGGGCGTCTCCACAGTCGTTTCAATCAAAGGGAACCATTCCCGCATGGCTTCATAAGTTAGCCATCGCCCTAGCTCTGTCATCGCGGTCCGAAACATCACCCCAGGTGTATTACGATCGCGGGCCACCGCCAACCAATGCTTAATTAAAGGATGAGGAGGAACATATACCCGAAGTTGAAGCGCCATATGGTTACTAAAGCAGGTTGGGAGCAAAGCAGTTCGTTCTCGAACCTGAACTATCATACGCTTTTTAATCCGTTGCAATAGGTACTGAAGCACAGACCTTCAAAAATTTATTGAGAATTAATTGCAATTAGTGATTAACTGTTCTATATTTATTCATGTGTTCTCCTCTCAGAGGATTCGGCAGGTGGGGCCAAGGCGTTAGCGCAGCTTGGTTCCATTTTTTTTGAGGGTCTACAACAGCAATAAAAATCTAGATAAGTTTCTCTTGCAGGCAGGATAATGAAAGAGACAACTCCCCATATTTTCCTGACCTTTGCCCATGCCATCTTCCTTAAATAACGTTCCTAATCAGGCCTATGATGCCATTGTTATTGGCTCAGGGATCGGAGGCTTAGTAACAGCTACGCAATTAGCTGCTAAAGGGGCAAAGGTATTGGTTTTGGAACGCTACCTCATTCCAGGAGGAAGTGCGGGTTACTTTGAGCGTAATGGCTATCGGTTTGATGTTGGGGCTTCCATGATTTTTGGGTTCGGTGATCGCGGTACGACCAACTTGTTAACCAGGGCCTTAGCCGCCGTTGATCAGCACCTTGAGACCCTTCCTGACCCCGTCCAAATCCACTACCATCTCCCCCAAAATTTAGATCTCAAGGTGCACCGAGACTATGAGAAGTATTTGCAAGAGTTGATTTCACTTTTCCCCCATGAGCGCCGTGGCATTCGTCAGTTTTACGACACCTGCTGGCAAATTTTTAATAGTCTCAACAGTATGGAGTTACTGTCTTTAGAAGAATTGGGTTACTTAGCCCGGTCTTTTTGGCACCATCCAGGCAGCTGCTTTCGGCTATTGCAGTATTTACCCCGTAATGTAGGAGACTATGCTCGGCGGTATATCAAAGACCCTATTCTTCTCAACTTCATCGATATGGAGTGCTATTGCTGGTCAGTAGTGCCAGCAGCCCAAACTCCCATGATCAATGCTGGCATGGTCTTTTCCGATCGTCATTATGGCGGGGTGAATTATCCCAAGGGTGGCGTGGGTCAAATTGCCCTCAAGTTGGTTGAAGGGTTAGAGGCAGCCGGGAGCCAGATTCGCTATCGGGCTCGGGTCAATAAAATTGTGTTGGAGCAGGGAACAGCCGTTGGGGTTCAGCTAGCCACGGGAGAAACCTATCGCGGCAAGCAGATTATTTCTAACGCCACCCGCTGGGACACCTTTGGCAATTTATTAGATGAAGTTCCGCCAGCAGAAACAAAGTGGCGACAACGCTACACAAAATCTCCCAGCTTTTTGAGTCTGCATTTGGGGGTTAAAGCAGAGGCACTCCCTGCAGACCTAGACTGTCATCATATTTTGTTGAACAACTGGGATGAGATGGCTGAACCTGGAGCGACGGTCTTTGTATCTATCCCCACCCTGCTCGACCCTTCTTTAGCTCCACCTGGACATCATATTGTCCATGCCTTTACACCGAGTTGGGTCAAGGATTGGCAGGTGCGATCGCAAACCCAATACCACACCCAAAAACAAGAGGCTGCTCAGACACTCATTACCCGATTACAGCAAATCATCCCCAATCTAGGCCAGCACATTCACCATATGGAAGTGGGCACACCTCGCACCCACCGTCGCTTTCTCGGCCGTCAGGATGGTACCTATGGCCCCATCCCCAGCCGTCAACTCTGGGGGCTAGTGGGCATGCCCTTTAACCGCACTGCCATTCCAGGCTTATACTGCGTCGGGGATAGTACCTTTCCAGGCCAGGGCTTAAACGCCGTTGCATTTTCGGGGTTTGCCTGTGCCCATCGGGTAGCAAAGGATTTGAAACTATAGACCTACTGAATAGGCTTTATTCAGGTTTTCGTGGAATAGAGTTGACGGATTGCCATAATGTGTTGAATGATAGTGAATCGCAGTTAATGCACAGCCAGCGGAACTGGCGGAATTGGTAGACGCGCTAGGTTCAGGTCCTAGTGTCTGCAAAGACATCCGGGTTCAAGTCCCGGGTTCCGCATTGGATACACACTATGATTACAAGCTTGCAAAATCCGCTGATTAAACAAATGCGGAAGTTGCAGCAGGTTAAACATCGTCGCCAGCAGGGCAAGCTGCTGCTAGAAGGCACCCATTTACTCCAGTCTGCCTCGGAGCAACATTGGTCTTTTGAGATTGTCTGCTATACGGCTAGATGGCAAGCCAAATATCCCCAATTATGGCAGCAGATTCAAGACCACGCGGCTCGATTAGAGCAGGTTAGTCCAGAGGTATTGCAAGCCACCGCGACAACTGTACATCCAGATGGAGTGGTGGCCGTAGTCAGTAAGCCAGCAACGACATCTTTGCCCATTCAGACCTTAGGATTAGCCCTAGAAACCATTCAAGATCCTGGAAATTTGGGAACTTTAATTCGAACGTCTGTGGCGACTCAGGTGGAAGGGCTGTTGTTGAATCAACAGTGTGCAGCTCTTGAAAGTCCCAAAGTATTGCGGGCCTCAGCCGGAGCCTGGTTTCATCTTCCTAAGTGGGCAACGGATACCTTCATCACCGCCTTACAAGAGTATCAACGGCAGGGCATCCAGCTCATTGCCACCGTTCCCGATGCATCCCAGACCTTTTGGCAGGTGGATTATCGACGACCGACCTTGATCTTGATTGGGAATGAAGGAGCAGGCTTATCCCAGCCTGTTTTGGATTTGGCCGATCACCAGGTCAATATCCCCATTGCTCCTGGGGTGGAGTCCTTAAATGCTGCGATCGCAGCAGCGCTTCTCCTCTACGAGGTTCGTCGGCAGCGCGATGGGAGACCGGCTTGATTACGTTCAATGACATCCAATGGATTCCGACCCAGAAGCCCATAAAATAAGGCTACTTAGTAAAATTTCTGTCGCAATTTTTTAAGATTTTCTATGACCACTGAAACTTCCTCTGCCAATGAAGTTGCTGCTGATGATTATGTTGTCATCGGTCTAGCGACCTGCTTTGTCAAAAAAGACAATAAGCTGCATCCCGTCAAAATTGTAGAGCCAATTCCCTCCGCTGCCCTAGAAGCGATCCTCAAAGGAATTCCTACCTCCTACGAAATGGCAGTAGCAACCACAGTAGGAGCAGCTTGGTCAAATGAAACACCTCATGCACCTTCAGGATTTCCAGCTGAAGCCCAATTCTGTGATGAGTTTTCTTTTCGCCTCCAAGCAACAGCCCGCAGCTATCGGTCACGCCCTGTTGCCCAAGCACACCTAGCACCAGGAGCTGTGAAAACAGACTTCAACTTCTCCACAGAGCGGAAGCGAATGCTCAATGCAGATCGCGCAGTCAGCACCGAAGACAATGTCAAACAGCATTCCCATACCCATAAGGTTCTCTAATCGGGGTATGCACCTGACTCCTTAAGCTCAGCCTCGCAGCAACATGTCTCTAGCCCGTATGGAACCCCACCCAATATATTTGGATCGGGTCAGATTTTGGTGGGCTCGGTAAAAATTAATTTTCCTGACGGCATAAAAAAATTAAAGCAAGACTTTAGAAATGCTCATCCATTGTGTTAATGGCAATTCTGGAGTTTCTTTCTTGAACAAAAAGCAGGGAGAAACAAAACTGTATTTTTTGATACAAAATTCCTGTGATCTAGTCTTTTAGGATATTAGGCTAAATCCTTGGCTTGACTCACCCTGAGCATTTTTTGTTTGACCACTTTTTATGAGCTTGGTAACATCTCTACGCCAGGGAATGCCCTTGAGCTTGCTATTTACTGTTAAGGAGTAATCCATGGCCCAATCCCCCCAGGACATTCTGAATTGGATTAAAAACGACAATATCCAAGTCGTTGATCTCAAATTCATTGATATGCCAGGTATTTGGCAACACCTGACCCTTTATCAGGATCAAATTGACGAAAGTAGCTTCACCGACGGTGTTGCCTTTGATGGTTCTAGTATCCGGGGGTGGAAAGCCATCAATGAATCGGACATGGCTATGGTGCCCGATCCGAATACAGCTTGGATCGATCCGTTCATGGAAGAGCCAACGCTCAGCATGATTTGTAGCATTCAAGAGCCTCGTACCAAAGAACCTTACGATCGCTGTCCTCGCTCCATTGCTCAAAAAGCATTGGATTATCTAGCTAGCACAGGAATTGGCGATACCGCATTCTTTGGCCCTGAAGCTGAATTCTTCATCTTCGAAGATGTTCGCTTTGACCAAACTGAAAATTCTGCTTACTACTATGTAGATACCAAAGAAGGTCGTTGGAACTCTGGAGCCATTGAGGAAGGCGGCAACTTAGGCTATAAGCCTCGCTATAAGGAAGGCTATTTCCCCGTTGCTCCCACCGATACCCTGCAAGATATGCGGACGGAAATGCTCTTGACGATGGCCAAGTGCGGGGTGCCCATTGAAAAACACCACCACGAAGTTGCCACTGGCGGCCAATGTGAACTGGGCATCAAGTTTCAACCGATCATCGAGTCGGGAGACAGCTTGATGATCTATAAGTATTGCGTCAAGAACGTTGCCAAGAAATATGGCAAATCAGCCACCTTCATGCCCAAGCCCTTGTTCAACGACAACGGGTCTGGAATGCATACCCACCAGTCTATTTGGAAATCAGGACAGCCTCTATTCTGGGGAGATAGCTATGCCAACCTGAGCCAGATGGCGTTGCATTACATCGGTGGCATCCTCAAACATGCACCAGCATTATTAGCACTGACAAATCCCACAACCAACTCCTATAAGCGATTGGTTCCTGGATTTGAAGCTCCCGTCAACTTGGCCTACTCTCAAGGTAATCGCTCTGCATCCATCCGAATTCCGCTTTCGGGTCCCAATCCCAAAGCAAAGCGTCTAGAATTCCGTTGTCCAGATGCCACTTGTAACCCATACCTAGCCTTTGCTGCTATGCTTTGTGCGGGTATTGATGGGATTAAAAACCAAATTGATCCAGGCAGCTCCTTAGATGTAGACATTTATGATCTCAGTCCTGAAGAGCTAGCCAAGATTCCTTCTACACCGGGTTCCCTTTTAGAAGCCTTAGAAGCATTGCAAAATGATCATAGCTTCCTGGTCGATTCCGGTGTATTTACCAAAGACTTCATTGAGAACTGGATTGAGTACAAACTCGATAATGAGGTCAACCCCATGCGGTTACGTCCTCATCCCTATGAGTTGTCCTTGTACTACGATGTCTAGACAATAGTTCTAGGCTGAAGTCAGAACAGTTTACAAAAAAAGCTGCCTACAAAGGCAGCTTTTTTTGTAAGAAGCGATCCAAAAATATAGAGTCCTTTACATTGGGCTTAATATAAATTTTCTTATTGTAAATAAGGATAGTGATTGGTCCCCATCAACAAGCTAGATAGCAGGTGCTGGCATACTTCTCATGTTTTTTTGGATCAAAACCTAATTTGAAGACGACAACTAAATTTCAGGTTATCTTTTTTCAGTATGGTGACTCAAGATCAGAATAGATGTATTGAGGTACCGCAAAAAGCTTGATAGACAATAAAACATGCTATCTTGTCCAAAATCACAGCCAAGTTCAGCATTCAGAGAACCAGGGGAGTAGTTTGACTGAACCAACTTGGTTTCACCACGAGACATCCATCAAAGATTGATGATGTCATTATTTTCTTGTTGAGAAAATTTTGTCTATATAAACAGACTGATTTATTTTCACAAGTTAGAAAAATGAGTGCAATTGTGCAGACCTTATGAATCTCAAATCTTTAAACCAAGTATCAGATGAAAGTCAGGCGTCTAAAGACTATGAGCCTGCAGAAACGGCCCAAACTCCTCAATTCAGTTATCAAGACCAATTAGTGCAACTGGCTCAACAGCGTGATCTTGAAGCTCTGACCACACTCATTGATCAAAAGCTAGCTGAACAGGCCGTGAAGGTCGCTGAAATTGAGTTCAAAAATAATTTGCTACAGCTCAGCATAGAGTCTTCAGAGATCCCTGAGCAGTCCATTGTGGTGCCACTGTTACGAGATTATTTGAGTCAATTACGATTGCCTGAATTAACTGCAGTGACTATTTATGGTCAGAAACTCGGTCAAGAGCTGCCGTTTTGGATGGAAGAAGTGGCTTTAGATTTGCTGATTCTAGATGCTCAAGCTATAACGTCTCAACCCACGACTAACAGCAGTGGTGAAGGGGCAAGCCATCCGGTTACTCCTTTACCTGATGCAGCGCCGTTACCGAGTGAAATCGCCCTTGACATAACAGCAAAGTACGAAGCAGGTGAGCGCAACTTTGCTCGCATCAACCTCAAGGATGAAGCGTTGCCGGGGATTAATTTGACCTTAGCAGACTTACAAGAAGCCAATTTTGTATGGTGTAATCTCAGAAAATCGAGTTTGAGCCATGCAAACCTCACGAGCGCCCAGTTGCGCCATGCAGATTTAACCAATGCCAATCTTCAAGGGGCTAAGTTACAGGGAACTGATTTACAAGGGGCCAAACTACAAGGGGCCAACTTAAGCTGGGCCGTTTTACGAGGCACCAACTTAACAGATGCAGACTTAACAGATGTGAATTTTCAAAATGCTACGTTAGAGCGTGTGATTATGCCCGATGGCACTATGCTAGATTAGCTTATTGTCGGGTTTTGCCTCCCTATTTCTTAATAGCCATTACTCGATTTCCAGGTATATTGGATTTTCATTTATGAATGAAATTTCAGGTGCCAGACAAGTGAATTATTTCTAGAGATAGTATAAATTATTCTCAATATACGGTCTCAATAAAACCCTAGTCAGAAAATATTTTTTTCTAATAGAGATAAGTATCTCAAAATTTTTTGGGCACTATTTTCTATAGAGATCTATTACCTGTCTAGCATTATCTTGCAGGTGGAGTTATTTGAATGATTATTCCTGAAACTGAACCTCCTCGTATACCTAGCTCTTCTAAACAACCGACGATAGAACCATTGAATGTAGAAGATAGTACACTTACGCCTCAAACTGAAACCCAACTCAAAATGCAATTACAGCAAGCTATTTTGTTGGGAGAAGTCACAAATGAGATTCGACAAAGTCTTGATACAACTACAATTTTTCAAATCGCGGTCGATAAAGTTCAGACCTTATTGCAAGTCGATCGAGTCGCTATCTTTCAATTCGATCCTGCCACAAATTATAAACAGGGTGTTTTTGTAGCCGAACAAGTTATTCCTGTCTATTACTCTGCCGTAGCTGCCCGAGTCCAAGATGATAGTTTTGGCGAAAATTATGCGACTAAATATCAGTTGGGGCGGGTATTTGCAGTCGCCGATGTCTATGATGCAGGGCTCAGTGACTGTCATCTCCAGATATATGAACGCTTTCAGGTCCGAGCGACGTTAGTTGTACCTCTGCTTCAAGGAGAAAAATTATGGGGGCTGTTGTGTATTCATCAATGTTCGCGACCCCGGGCATGGAAATCAGTAGAAATTGATTTCATTAAAAAGTTAGCGGATCAGCTCAGTGTGGCCCTTAAGCAAGCGGAGTTACATGAGCAAGCCCTAGAAAAATCCCAGCAGCTACAAAACGCCCTTAATCAAGTAGAGGCTCAAAAAGAGCGAGAAATATGGCTCGCCCAGTATGAGCGCAATATCACCCAAATTATTCAAAATATTCACCAAAATCTAGATATTGAGGATATTTTTAAGGCTACGACCCGTGATATTCGGCAGTTTCTAAAATGCGATCGCGTTGCTGTCTACACCTATTCCCCTGAAGAGACGGGGGAATTATTTTTAGAATCGTCCAATGCTCACCTAACACTCTTAGCCGAGGGCAAGGGGGCTAGCCTCTGGCTAGACGTCTACTTAAACGCAGCCCCAGACAATGCCAGAGACTGTATCCCTTTAGTGACTGATATTGATCAGCAACACCACGCCCAAGGACACTTAGTCTTCCTTGCACAATTCCAGATTCGTGCATATATGCTCGTTCCCGTCTTTATTGGTGACCGATTTTGGGGCTTGTTAGTCACTTGCCAGCAAACGTCACACCAATGGGACGACATTGAACAGAGTCTTCTGCGACGAGTTGGCGATCAATTAGGTGTGGCCTTGCAACAAGCAGAATTAATGCATCAACTCCAAATGTCCAAGGATAAGGCAGAATCAGCGAATCGGGCCAAAAGTGCTTTTTTAGCCAATATGAGTCATGAATTACGGACTCCCCTCAATGCCATCTTGGGATTTAGCCAGCTTCTCAATCGAGATCAAAATTTAACTCCCAAGCAAAAACAAACCCTTACCTCAATTAATCGCAGTGGTTCTCATTTATTGAATCTCATTAACGATGTTTTGGAAATGTCCAAAATTGAGGCAGGGCGGGTCTCACTCAACGTCAAGAACTGTGACTTGATGAATTTATTGGATTCTATCCAAGAAATGTTTTTGCTCAAGGTGGAATCGAAGGGGTTGACGTTAATGGTTGATAAAGCCCTGGATTTGCCACCTTATATTCGTACCGATGAAAGTCGACTGCGGCAAGTCTTGATCAATGTATTAACAAATGCCCTCAAGTTCACTGAACAAGGGAGTGTTGCTCTTAAGGTATATACCCAAAAGTTACTATCCCCCGATTTAATTCCCACCCTTGACGATGCCCCCGTGGCCGAAGAAAATCAACCCAATATCTATCTCTGCATTGATGTGGAAGATACGGGGGTCGGTATTTCTGAATCTGAAATGGGCAATCTGTTTGAAACATTTACCCAAGCTTCAGCTGGGCGAAATTCTTCAGAAGGAGCCGGGCTAGGCTTAGCCATTTGCCAACATTGTATTGAGCTGATGGGCGGCAACATCCTCATTGATAGCAAGGAGGAACAAGGAACTACGGTCCAGATCCAGGTGCCTGTAATGGCAACCCAGGCTAAATCGGTGGATCACTTAGATGTCCCCATGGTGCTGAGTCTAGCGCCAGGACACCCTCACATTCGTATGCTCGTCGTAGAAGACAATCCAGAAAATGCCCAGATTGTGATTGATTTAATGACCTCTGTCGGGTTTGAAGTGCAATCAGTGGTAAATGGTCAACAAGCCGTTGCCTGCTGGCAAACTTGGCATCCCCATGTCATTTTGATGGATTGGCAGATGCCCATTATGAATGGATATGACGCAACGCAAACCATTCGCACTTTAGAACATCAAACCGTATCTGATAGCAATACCGAGGTCTCTCCAGATACCATCACCGGCTCATCGGTAAAATCTCCCCTCAACAACACGATTATCATTGCCCTCACTGCCAGTGTTTTTGAAGATACAAAACAGGAATGTTATGAAGCGGGCTGTGATGATTTTCTGCGAAAGCCTTACCAACAAAGTGTTCTTTTTGAAGTACTCGCTCAGCATCTAAATATTCAATATCTATATGATGAATGCCCTCAAGATATCAATACTTTACATACCTCTAGTTCTCAGAATATGAACCAGGGAAATATTGAGTATCAATTATCCCAACTCCCCAAACAGTGGTTAGTTAAACTCCACCAAGCAGCCATTGAACTAGATGAAGAGCAAATGAGTCAGCAGTTTGTAGAGATTACATCTGACTATCCTTACTTAGCCACACATTTAACGAAATTATTCCAAAATCTGCAGTTCGATCAAATCGTAAACCTAGCTCAAGCAGCTCTTCAAATCAAAAATCACTAATATCATTTGTCCGATCTTCAATACAGTTCAGATCCGAAAATCTATAACAATCCTTATCTCTATTTTGTCCATTTAAAATATCTTTCCTTACCGACTGAATAACCGACATCAAACTTGCAAAGAATTACCAACAAAAGATTTAGGCCTATCAAAATCCACGTCAAGAGCTAAATTCAGAACCGTCTTATACCAGCAATATTTCACAAAACCAGATATTTTATTTCTTTTTTAGTCTCTACCCTAGATAGGGAAAGGAGCACACTTAACGGGAGAGAACTCTAGTAAAGATACGGAGGAATATCTACCTATTTTTTTTTAAGATCAGTAAAGCATTAGCTAACCCTTGAAAGAATCCAAGCTGGTTTGTTCCTTTAGCCGTGCAAGTATCTCTATTATTGCCAACAATATGGGAGACACAAACTTCAATAGATTAAATCGCGAACAATGAAAAATAGCACTGCGAATATTTTGATTGTTGATGACAACGTGGACAACCTAAATGTCTTAGCTGGAATGTTGGCAGAACAAAACTATAAAGTCCGACGAGCCATTAATGGGGCAATTGCACTCAGAGCGATAAAAGCATCGATCCCTGATCTAATTTTGTTAGATATCATTTTGCCGGATATGACTGGATATGATATTTGCACCCAATTAAAACAACATCCGACCACTCGGGATATCCCAGTGATCTTTATTAGTTCTCTCAATGACACCGAGGATAAAGTTAAAGCATTTGCAGTGGGTGGCGTGGATTATGTCTCTAAACCCTTTGAGATGGCTGAGGTCTGCGCCCGGATCCGCAACCAGCTAGAAATTCAGTTTGCCAAGGCAGAAATAGAATCCCTCAATGCCGCTTTGGAGCAACGGGTGCAAGAACGGACCGCCGAACTGACCGCCGTTACCGTAACGTTAGAGAAGCAGATCCAGGAACGCCAAAACGCCGAACAAGCATTGCGACATAGTGAAAGTCGCTTTCGAGCCATGATTGAAAATGCGTCTGATCTGATCCTTTTACTCGATCCACAGGGAATCGTTCATTACTCTAGCCCCTCTGTAGAAAGGAATCTGGGATACTTCCCCACCGATTTGAATGGACAATCCCTCGTGAATTTACTCCATCCACAAGATCAGTCTAATGTGACTCAATTATTAGCAGAGGTACTAGCAACTCCAAGCAAAGTTGCCGTTCCTCTAGAAATCCGTTGGCAACATCAAGAGGGACACTGGTGTACTTTAGAAGCGATCGCCCAGCAGTTTTCTGATACCACCGGATTTTCTGGCATTGTGGTCAATGCCAGAGACATGACCGAGCGGCAGAAAATGGAAGCCATGCAACGCGCTTTAGAACAGGAACAAGAGTTAAGTGAGCTTAAACTCCGATTCTTTTCTATGGCTTCCCATGAATTTCGGACGCCTTTGAGTGTGATTCTGATGGCAGCTCAGATTCTAGAAAGTTCTGAATCCCAGACCCTAGACACCAAGCAACAACGGAATATTGAGCGCATCCATACGAGCGCTCAATATTTGAAAAAGATGTTGGCGGATATCTTGGATATTGCCCGGTTAGAAGCGCAACATAGGGAGTTCAATCCACGACCCGTTTGTGTGAAAACGATGTGCGATCGCATCCTGGATACTCAGCAAACCTCCCATGGAGGACTTCCCAGAATTCGATGTGCCTATACGGGGCTATCTGCTGAAACCGCCCTAGATCCTGATCTGTTCCAGTCCATCCTGAACAATTTGCTGGCAAACGCTCTCAAGTATTCAGCTCCAGAGCAGTGGGTGCAGGTCAAATTAAGGCAAGATTTAGACCAAATTGAATTAATCATCATCGATCAAGGCATTGGTATTCCCAAAGCCAATCAACCCCAATTATTTGAAGCCTTTCATCGGGGTGATAATGTCGGTGAGATCGAAGGATCGGGCTTGGGATTAGCTATCGTCAAAAAATGTGTTGATCTGCATGGCGGTAATCTTTCATTTGTAAGCAAGACTTCTGGCACCACGTTTACAGTACGATTGCCGATCCATACCAATCTGCACCAAGCTGATCCACTGTTCAGACAGACCGTAGCTTAAGCCGTAATAGTAGGGGGGACATGAGACTTTTACTAGTAGAAGATGACTATCCATTGGCAGCCGTTTTTGCCGAGGCCCTGGAAGATTCTGGCTATATCGTCGATGTCGTCCATGATGGAGAAGCCGGTTGGTATCAAGCAACGGAATCAGAATATGGCATTATCCTGCTCGATTGCATGCTGCCAAAACTCGATGGCTTGGGGCTATGCCAGCGGTTACGTGCCCATGGCTACACCATCCCTATCTTGATGATGACAGCCCGAGATGCCAGTACCGATAAAGTTTTGGGTTTAGACGCAGGAGCTGACGACTATCTCGTTAAACCCGTTGATTTACCAGAGTTGTTGGCTCGGATTCGTGCCGTCCTGAGGCGCGGAAAAGCAACGCCTTCCCCCTTGTTATATTGGGGCGAGCTTTGTTTGCATCCCTTAAACCATGAAGTAACCTATGCCAGTCAACCCGTTAAGTTAACCCCCACGGAATTTTCGCTGCTAGAACTATTTTTGCGCAGTGGCTTGCGGGTACTCAGTCGCAAAATTATTATCAGTCATCTTTGGGATTTAGAAGATCCCCCTGGCGAAGAAACCGTCAAAGCCCATATCAAAGGGTTACGGCAAAAACTAACCGAAGCTGGCGCACCCAAGACGTTCATCGAAACAATTCGGGGCGTTGGCTACCGGATGCAGCCGATTCAGTAAATCTTCCCGCTTTCTTCCCGCTTTCTCCCTTTTCTCTTTACTCTCCCCAAATATATTAGGAATAGGTCACACCTAAGTGACTTTTCGTTTGACAACGCACATTAAAGCAATCTGCTGGCTTTATAGGGGGAATTATGACACTAGCTACTTTTCAAGCATCAGACTCGACGAATGTCTCGATTGCACAACCAGATTTATATGTATCACTCTTAAACAAAAGTTTCCTGTTTTCCTCATCTGGAACCCAGGAAGATTATGCCCATCAATTATTAGAGTTAAATGGTCTTGCCTGTCAGCTGAATCAACTGCTCCAGCAAGCCCCTCAGCACCATTGTGCTCAAAGTGCTGTGGGAGTTGTCATTCCAAGTGGTTTGACCGCTAAAGAAGCCTATCAGTTAGGAACGGAACTTGGCCAGCAAGAACATCAGCATTTTGCCGCATTAGCCTTACCCACCCAACGATATCTGTTGCCAGAACAACTACTCGTATTAAGTGACTGGTGGTCCCAGTCTTATTTGGCCCATTATGGTCAATTACTGATTGATGCTACCCAATCATCCGATACCTATATTTATCTAGAGGTACTGAGCACCTCTCACATCACCCTCAAGCAAGACGAACGCCATCCTGATTGCGCCTTCTATGGAGGAATTATCGCTGGCTTTTTTAGTGGCTTAGTCAACCGTGATTTTGAGGTCATTGAGCCGAATTGGTGGCAAGCAAAGGGCAAACGTTGCCAGTTTCTGATGGCCCCCCAAGCCGAGCTAGATGCTCAATTCTTTTGGCAGACCGTTGATACGTTATCAACTTAGTGTCGTGCACTGAAAAAAGGATGATGACCATGATTACAACCTATTCCACTCCCACGACGACTGAGCGCATCAGTAATGATGTAACCACAACAACCTGTTATTACATTCGCAAGCTGCTAGCGACCTATTCTGGTGAACTACAGTCCTTTATTGTTGAAGGAGCAGGGATTATTGCCGATGCGAAATCTGATCTCAATCATGTTTTGGAAAGCTTATATTTAGACGAACCAGATATTAGTGTGATGGCTCGCGAGCTGGAAGTTCTGGCCCAACTCCATCAGAGTCTAAGGGGCCAAACCAACGCTGGCATAAGCATTCCAGGCCAATTAATGGAGGTAGAACGGCGGATGTTCTGGATTTTAGGTCTTAAGAGAATCGACCGTCCTGAAAGAGGTTAAGCCATCCCTGGATGACTTAAGTTCTCTCCAAAATAAACCGAGCCACCGCAAAGTAGATAAACACACCCAACACGTCTACTGCGGTGGTAATAAACGGTGCTGACATCAAGGCCGGGTCAAACCCAATCGCCCTAAATACAAAGGGCAAAGCTGATCCGGCAACGGAGGCCAAAATCGAGATGGCGATCAGACTGATACCGACTGCGATCGCAACCGCTAAACTCCCCTGTAGAAAATAGGCCCAAATCACCACAATAGCCCCCAACATTAGGCCTAAAATGGCACCCGCCGAGGCCTCCCGCTGAATCACCCATAGCGGATGATTGGCCTGGGGCTGATCCACATTCAGACTGCGAATAACCACCGTTGAAGACTGGGCACCTACATTGCCTCCAGTCCCGATTAACAATGGGATAAAACTAGACAGAGCCACAACCTTCTTGAGCATATCTTCCTGGCTATGAATCACTG
This sequence comes from Acaryochloris marina S15, assembly GCF_018336915.1. GTDB lineage: Bacteria > Cyanobacteriota > Cyanobacteriia > Thermosynechococcales > Thermosynechococcaceae > Acaryochloris > Acaryochloris marina_A. The sequence goes on from NZ_CP064923.1 coordinate 4,227,623, forward strand.
CAGTTGTGCCTGTGTTCGTCAACAGCAAAACCAATAGCCACACCACCCGTCTACGGGCAACCGTGAGCAAATCCGTCTGAAAATAATCATCTCCCCCAGATTGCACCCCTCCCATGCGGTAGATATCTTCAGTAGTTTCTTCTTCAAAAATATCGATAACATCATCAACGGTGACAATACCGACGAGGCGCTCTTCCCGATCGACAACCGGCATCGCTAGAAAATCATAGCGTTGGATCGTGCGGGCCACCTCTTCCTGGTCGGTATCCGTACTCACAGACACCACATCTCGGGTCATGATCTCACCAATAGTCTGCTCTGGTTGGGCGGTCACCAAATCCCGCAAAGAAATAATTCCCGTCAGGTGGCGGGCAATATCCACCACATACAGGTAATAAACCGTTTCTGTAAACCGAGCTAGACTCCGAATGCGTTCCAATGCCTGAAAGACATTTAAGTTCTCTTTTAAGGACACATACTCCGGCGTCATAATCCGCCCCGCTGTTCCTGCCTCATATCCCAACAGAAAAGCGGTAGCCTGCCGTTCAATCGGGCTAAGCTGCCCCAGCAAACGGCTCACAACCTTAGCTGGCAGCTCATCAAACAGACGGGCTCGATCATCTGGGGACATCTTATCCACAATGTCTAAGACGTCTTGCCGCTTAAATTCTTCGACTAGGGATTGCTGAACATTGGAATTGAGGTTCTCATACACCTCAATTGCTTCATTCTTGGACAAAAGACGAAAGGCAATAGCCTGTTGGGCTTCGGGTAACTCTTCAATCGCTTCAGCAATGTCTGCAGGCTGAACCGGAACGAGCAGAGCTTTAGCACCTTGCAAATTCCCTTGCTCTAACAGCATCAAAAGTTGAGATCGCACCAGCTCTCGCAATTCCCTGCGAGAAACCACTTGTAATCTGGAATCAGCATTTTCAGTCAAGCCCGATCCTCTTTAGATATACGCCCTGTAGTGCTGGCAATCCAATCATTAGGCAGCCACAGAAAAAGTGACCCCCTACTGTATAGGTTCTAAAATGTAGGTCTACTCAAACACTGCCAGCCCTTAGTTTACGCTATTGTGAGAGCGACTGTAGGAAATGCTGGTTTTGGGACCATTGCCCCGCTCTTTTGCCCCATTTAGCAGGCCCATGTAGTCTTAAAATGTTATCTGCAGGTGATAGATAAAAACTGCAATATGCCTCCCTCTGCACATCTAGTCCCAAGTTATGTTAGGGTGGGTTCCTGTGTTAGGATACATGGGCCTCAGAGGGGTCGCTAACTCAACGGTAGAGTACTCGGCTTTTAACCGATTAGTTCCGGGTTCGAATCCCGGGCGACCCATTTTTATGAATTCGATACCCCAGACTTAAGATTAAGCTACCGGACAACCCGCTAGACAGGGTAGGATATCTAAAGATTAGCGTAAGAATTCGGCGCAGTTTTCGCTTTTTATCGATGACCAACATTTAGGAGGATCAACTATGGCGCTCGTACCAATGCGTCTTTTGCTCGATCATGCCGCTGAAAACGGCTACGGCATTCCGGCATACAACGTAAATAACATGGAGCAAATCATCTCCATTATGCAAGCTGCAGAAGAGGCAGATAGCCCTGTCATCTTGCAAGCTTCTCGTGGTGCCCGTAGCTATGCGGGTGAGCACTTTCTCCGCCACTTAATTACAGCTGCGGTTGAGTCCTACCCTCATATTCCTATCGCCATGCACCAAGACCATGGTAATAGCCCTACCACATGCTATTCCGCCATGAAAAATGGGTTTACCAGCGTCATGATGGATGGCTCCTTGGAAGCAGATGCTAAAACCCCTGCCAGCTTTGAGTACAACGTTGATGTTACTCGTAACGTTGTGCAAGTCGCTCATGCCATCGGCGTCAGCGTTGAAGGTGAGCTGGGTTGCTTAGGTTCCTTGGAAACCGGTCAAGGCGACAAGGAAGATGGTCATGGTTTTGAAGGAACTCTCAGCCGCGACCAGCTACTCACTGACCCCGACGAAGCCGTTGAGTTTGTTGAGCAGACTCAAGTAGATGCCCTAGCCGTTGCCATTGGCACTAGCCACGGTGCTTATAAGTTTTCTCGTAAGCCCACCGGTGAAATCCTAGCCATTAGCCGCATTGAAGAAATTCACAGCCGCTTGCCCAACACTCACTTGGTGATGCACGGATCATCTTCTGTGCCTCAAGAGTGGATTGATATGATCAATGCAAACGGTGGCAAAATCCCTGAAACCTATGGTGTTCCTGTAGAGGAAATCCAAAAAGGAATCAAGAGCGGTGTTCGTAAGGTCAATATCGACACCGACAATCGTTTAGCCATTACAGCAGCTATTCGGGAAGCCGCATTCAAAGATCCTAGCAACTTTGACCCCCGTCATTTCCTGAAGCCTTCCATCAAGTACATGAAGCAAGTTTGCTTAGCTCGTTATGAGTCCTTTGGTACTTCTGGACAGGCAAGCAAGATTAAGCAACAGCCCCTAGACATTTTTGCTGTCAAATATGCCAAGGGTGAGTTGGATGCTACAACCAAGAAAACTGTAACTGCCTAAACCAGAGCTGCAATCTCAGGTGATGCAATTGCAACACCTGAGATTGCTCTTAAGCATTCCCATTACAGCATTGCTAGTCTGCTTAATAGGGAAGCGCTCTAGGTAAAAGCGAAGACTAACTTAATCAAGACATCAAGAAGGCCGTAAGAGATCTCTTACGGCCTTCTTGATGTCTTATGAATTCTAGAACCTATAGCTTTCTGAGGAAGGGGACGGGGTTAATCGCGCCTTTACCAGCAGAATGCAGTTCAAAATGAGTATGAGGGCCAGTACTCAGTCCAGTGCTCCCCATCTCAGCAATCTGTTGACCTTGGTAAACAGATTGTCCTACGCGCGTTTTAATGCGGTGGTTATGGGCATATAACGTCAAACTACCATCGGGGTGACGGATCTCAACAAGATTGCCATATCCCCAGCGATTCCAGCCCGCAGTGGTCACAATACCCGGTGCAGAAGCAATCACAGGTGTCCCTACGGGGGCAGCAATATCAATACCACGATGGGGTCGTCCCCAACGCCAACCAAACCCAGAGGTTAGAACGCCTTTAGCAGGCCACAAATATTTTTGGGGCCCCGGCAACATCTGGCTAGGTAAATAGCGATCGACAGAAGATAAAGGGGGTAACTCTAAACTAGGGACCTGAGGCAACAGGTTGCGAGTCGCAATTTGAGTCGCATCACTCTTCAACTTCGGACTTGGAGTCGATTGAATCGGTAAGATTGCTACAGGTGGAGAGGCTTTAGTCGAGAGGGATGGGGTTTCGTCCTGGGTTGCTTTAGGCTCTTTGGAGGTTGCAACTGCTGCCTTCTCACCTTCCCCCAACAAATCACTAGGCTTATTCTCTGTCTCAGAATCATTGAGAGCAACAATGTCCTGAACCGTCGTTAACGATAAGGAAAGGGATTGATGGGCAGGAATGCGTAGCTTAGTTTTGGGGCCGATAGAGGCAGGATCACTAATACGGTTCGCCTTAGTAATTTCCGTCGCTGAAACCTGGTAGAGACGAGAGATATCGTCTAAGGTTTCTCCCGGCTTGACTTGATGAACAATCGCTCCCGAATCGATGAGAGCTGAATTTTGCTCGTTCGGGATAATCGTTTGAGATAAATCGATATCGGGGAGGACTGCCAAAGCGGTTGTTGAGTCTACTGCCTCTTCCTCAGTACTATCTTTTGCCAGGGTTGAGGAATCCAGCGAATCAATCGCTTGGGTATTGCTCTCAAGGGTAGAAGACAAATCTAATGGGTTGGCAATAGAGGCTGCGCTCAACTCAACATCAGACTGATCTGATGAAGGCAGAAGCTCATCTAAATCAAGCAGGGATTGACTGGGCAATTCAGCCAACAGTAGAGGCTCAACCTCTAGGATGGCTGATGCGCTGAGTTCTAAGCTCTCCTCAATATTGTCAAGGTCGAGAATATCTATGGCTTCTAACAGATTTTTAGAGGTCAAGGGAGCCATCAGCTCGTCAGCCAACTCCTGAGAAACCCCGACCAAGGTACTCTGGGTGAAAGAGACGCCTGCCTTAGACACCAATGATTTAGAGGATCCTTCAGACTCCAGAGGCGCAGATTTAAGTGCCAGGGAACCCACCGATTTAGGGGTCAACAATGTCGTGGGCCGAGTCCCTAGGTTTGGCTCAGATGCAATGAGTGCTGAGGATGAACGCTGCAAAGTTCGTTGTTGAAATAGCCTGGAGGATTTGGAGAGGTTCTGGTTTGAATAAGCCGATAGCTTATATCGAGGAGAACCGATCAGGTCCGGCAACTGCACAGACGTATGGGTGGATATTTTTTGATGAGCAGAAGAAACAGCAGCTACAGCTGTCTGCTCAGTTGTTAGTCCGCCGATGGCACTGACCGTGATCAAACCTAGAACACTGGCAGAACGAGTTCGACGAAGGAGAGTTGATACCCCTGACGAAGTGATATCAATCTTCTGCGGAATTTCTCGTTTCAATGAGGACCTCCTAGATGCGTAGTGTGTCTCTGATAATGCAGAAACGGAACTGTGTGTAGAACTGCGTTTGAGAGTTGGAATATAAGCTCTTAATTATCTCATAACATTGTTCTTAAATGTTCGAGTGAGAGTCACGGGCGAAGAATCGTATTAGGTAAAAATACCTTGCTTCTCAAAAATAGACAAGTTTTGAGTAGGAGCATGCTTAGCCTGCTTGAATTAGAACCTTGCCCATGGCCAGCAAACAGTATTAATAAATACATTCGCTCAGAGTGTTCAGCAAAAGCCTCTCACGTTGTTCACAATGACTGAGTGAATAGAAAGCAACGGTATGAGCTGATAAAGTGGCTTCCATTAATCTGCCCAGGAGTCTACCCGTATATCCTGCGTGATACTACTGAATTCTTATATAAACTCATTGAAGGGTGACTAATACCTCCGTAAAAACACATAGAGGAGCTAGCAAACGGTTTGAAATTCGTTCAGTTTTGAATCTAGATACAGATATCTGTCCAAATTAAACTCACGTATTAAAAATACTTATTCGTCGATTAGAGGAAAAAATATTTCGTCTATCCTACTCTAGTTATTTGAATCTGCCAGAATCAAGGGTGGCATGCCCTATGCCTACCGCAAAACTGACTTTAAAGCCTCAAGGTTAAGTCATTAACGCTAGCTGTCTTCGAGCTTCAAACAGCCCTACAGCAGCACTGACCGAAAGATTCAAACTTCTGACCTGTTGATTAGCCATAGGAATGCGAAGAACGGCAAAGCTGTCCTGCAAAACATCTGGGGGTAAACCACTGGATTCACTGCCAAAGATCAGCCAATCATTCTCGCAAAACTGAAATTGCAAGTAGCTATGAGTTCCAGATTTACTGAAGCTAATGGAACGCCCACCTTGTTGCTGCCGCACCTGCTCAAAGGCGTCCCAGGATGTGTGGGTTTGAAGGTTCACAAAGGGCCAATAGTCTAGTCCTGCCCGCTTCAGATAGCGATCTGATATTTCAAATCCTAGAGGCTCAACTAAATGCAGCTCAGTTTGTGTTGCAGCACAAGTGCGAGCAATATTGCCTGTATTGGGAGGGATCTCAGGATAAACAAGGACAACCCGGAGCATGTTGTAGACGTCTGCTGATGGACTCGCTATACCGCTACAGGCTCACATAATTTGTTGCGCAGATCAATCTCTGTTTGAGACATATTTGCGATCGCATCCTGCATCACAGACTGAATCGACTGCCCCTGGCAATACTGTCTCAACCACTGTTGAGCTTCATTCCCTTGATCCAAAATTTCGCGAATTGGAGTCAGGAAACAGCTAAATCCCGATTGTTTTGCCGTCGGCCAAGCTTCGGTATACAACTCTTCAATCCAGTCCCGAGCCAGAATTTTGCGGCCATCTTGCCAATGGGTCAATTCAGCATCCAAGCTATGGGTCGCAGCAGCGATTTCATTGGCATCTGCCAGGGCACATAGATGTTCAGGATCTGTCCTGAAGTTGCTACCGATTAAAGGATCAAGCTGGGGATCATCTAGCAGCTGGAGGATTCGAGCTTCTAGCAGCGCTGTAATGGCTAACAAATGAATGGGATGAGTGACGAGATCACAAATTCTCATCTCCAGGCGATTCAAATCATAGGGACGACGATTGCCGTTGGGGCGCACAGAACTCCACAGATGACGTACATTCTGCATCGTGCCTTGTAGCAATTGTGACTCGGTCCAATCAATAAAATGCTGGTGACTGGTAAATAGAGGCACCTGAGCAGGGGTTTTAGGGAAGACCGCCCAACGGGAAGAATGATGTCCCGTCACTTGATTTCCTAAAAAGGGAGAAGAGGCACTCAAGGCCAAAAACAGCGGAGCCTCCATCCGAACAAGGCGGCAAGCCCGGAAAAGCTGCTCGATGTCGGGAATGCCAATATTGATATGAATACTGGCGGTCACAACGCTCGTACCGTAGGTCTGCTCAATATAGGAATGGTAAGGGTTCTTGGGATCAGACCGGTAAAAATTCTCATGATCTCCAAGGGCTAGGGTACTGCCCGGAATCAGAGTGTAGTCGCCCAAGCTTTGCAAATATTGGCGAAGCTGGAGGCGGGGTTTGAGTAGATCACAAAGAAGGGGATCGTAATGATGAGCTGGGGCAGTCGTATACTCCACGTTACGACTGTCAGGTTCTCGAACAAACCCATCTAAATCGGCAACAATCCGATCGGAGAGACCAACAATCTCACCTGAGGGTTTTCCCGTATACAGTTCTACCTCGAACCCTTTAGAAAGCACCATGCATATCCCTCGCTCTTGTCAAACAGATTATAGGCAGTAGATCTGAATAGACCCTTAGAAAGAGTTAGTAAATTGGATGAGGGCAAACCAAGGTTGAATGTACACTTAAAAATTGAACACAACCAATAAATAGGTGTACTGCTAGCAATGATGTCGCTCACTCGGCAGATCTTTGTTTACATTCTGACATATTTCGGTGCAGGTGTTGGGTAGAGACCCCTACTCCACGGGTCTCCGGCCCAGCCAAAACCTGCATGAGGGCCACAAATGCCGATCATTACCGCTGAGAAAGACTGTTATGGAAGCGCTTTCTATAACGGTTCAACTTATTCCATGAAGGAGCGAATGGTATCTGAGAGAATATCGAGGATTCCAGATTGCTGAATATAGGGTTGAGCTTGTTTTAAGATAGGACCCGCTTCTTTTAAGAGGGGACCTGCATCTTCTAATAGAGGAGCAGCTTCTTTTAGCAAGGGACTAGCTGCACCGATGGCAGGAGCAAATTGCTTACCCTTGGCAATCATAGGGCCATATTTTTGGTAGGCTTCCATCAACCGCTCACCATCTACCTCAACGGTGCTAGTGGGATAGCTCTCAAGGGTATCGAGGATGGTAATTTCCCCATCTCGGCTAGCGTCTAAAACCAGTGCAGAGCGAATAGCCTGACGACTCGCTCGCTTTGAAGGAGGAGACATGATTTCCCCGGCTTCATCCAGCATGGCATCGCCGAAGGGGGTATTGAGTAATTGATCAAGCTGAGTAGAACTAACTGTGAAGGGGCGGGTGAGGATTTCACTCACTTTTTGTGGCTCTTGTTCTGCTAACTCTAAATACACTTTTAGATCGGCGGGGGCACGGCCCGTATCAGCCAATTGACGTAGAGAACTGACGGGAACCGAGCGGGCAATGGGGCCATATTTAAATACAACCTGTTCTGCAGCTCCAGAAGGTAATGCGCTCAACAGCACAGCCGCACAACTTCCGAATAAACAGTTCCACCAATTGCTGTTGATCTGTGATGTTGTTGAACTCATAATGCTAGCGTCTATACCTTTCCACTCTTAAGAATACCCAATTACCATGACCAAATTGTGATTCTGGAGTTCCTGAGGTCTGAGAAGTCTGTGGTATGAGGTCAAGCCAGCGGAGAGTGGAGTAGGATTTGAGGCTGCAGTTGATATTTCACGGAGTAGTCGAAAACTATCGCAAACCTGCTTCAATGGAAAGGGGCTAAATCAGTCTGTAGACTCTGTATCACCGTATCTGAAACCCAATTGAACTCAGATATTAAGGATTGAGAATTGCGTTGGGGTTGGATCGAGTCAAGATGATTCGCTGAAATTTGGTAACTGAAAGGTAAACGGTTTATGGATGTTATCCCTGCTATTGACTTGTTAGAGGGTCGGTGTGTTCGTCTGTATCAAGGGGACTACGACCAATCCCAAGTATTTTCGGAGAACCCAGTTGAAGTTGCCAAAGCTTGGGAAGCTCAGGGCGCCCAATGGCTGCATTTGGTGGATTTGGATGGTGCGAAGACCGGGCAGCCCGTGAATTTAGACACCATTGCAGCGGTGGTGGAGGCCTTGGAGATTCCGGTACAAGTGGGGGGAGGCTTGCGCGATCGCAACCGTGTCACCCAACTTCTAAATTTAGGTGTAAAAAGAGGTATTTTAGGTACGATAGCCATTGAGAAACCTGATCTAGTTCAGGAGCTATGCCAAGAATTCCCTGATCAAATTGTGGTGGGTATTGATGCCCGAGAAGGCCGAGTCGCCACCCGAGGCTGGTTAGAAACGTCTGAGATTCTGGCGGTAGACTTGGCCAAACGCATGGTGACGGCGGGTGCGGCTGCGATTATTTATACCGATATTCAGCGGGACGGAACGCTTCAAGGTCCCAATATTCCGATGCTGCGAGAAATGGCTGAAGCGATTACGATTCCGGTGATTGCTTCCGGTGGGGTCAGCTCCATTACGGATCTGCTAAATTTGCTGGCGTTAGAAGCCATCGGGGTTACGGGCGCAATTGTAGGCAAAGCCTTATATACAGAAGATATCGCTTTATCTGAAGCCCTCCGGGCCGTTGGTCCTGGTCGCTGGCAGGATGTGCCTCCCGATTTAGGCTCTTCTGCGCTGGCCTAGAAGTGACAACGCCACTCAGCAAACCATTCGAACGGGGGTATTGAAAACACCATTCAATACTTCAAGGGCCATTCAAGCTCAAATTCAACGCTCAGAAGAGGATGAGCATGCTCAAGTACCTCGGCAAGAGCTTCAGCACTTTGCCTGTTTCCTTCCCACAGCAAAAAAGTGCTTGAATTCGTGGCTTTATACGTCAATCCATATTGTTTAAGGATAGGGATAGCAGATTTGAGCTGTACCCACACATCCTGAGTCCAGTTCGGATCGGACTCGTGTGGCCAAGAAACGATTATCGTGCCATCCTCATTCGCCATGTACCTAAGCAGTAGGACATAATTAATTTCACAACATTTTTGCTAAAACCCTGGCTTAGCAAGGAAATAGATTGTAATTACTTCTGCTTAAGTGCTTATATATCTTGGATATCTAAAGTTAAAGTAGGCGGTGCAGCAAAGTCTCTACAGTCAATCGCATTCTCTGATAAGGCGATATCAGGACGGACCGAGCATTTGAGACGATAGTCGTTTGTGAAATATTGGCAGTTACTACAGGGGATTTGATGCATCCGATTTGAGACTCGGATACTGTATGCGATCGCAGATCCAATATTCCAAAGTATCAACCCTACAATCCCCCAGGCCAAACAAAAGCCAATCCCCACAAACAGAAAATGAAACGCAGGGGAAACCCACAATTGATAAACCATAATGCCCCGATAACAAAGCCATGTATAGATGGGCAATAAACTACTACCCATCCTTAAGGTAAAACCTTAAAAACAAGGACAAAGCAGGGATCATAGCTTCGTCATAAATATTGCAATCTCTTTACTCTTAGCAATTGAACAACACAATTAAGTTAATCATCACTGAGGCGTTGGAAGTCACTGATTAAGAAATCTGTGGTCTCACTCCCTGACTTTCGTTGAAGGCTCGATCTAAGCAATGTGCAACCGTATTAAAACAGCACTGCTAATAGCTGGAGACATTTCCTGGTAAAACGAATTCACAATGGTCCAACAGTTTCTCACCACGATCATCAAATACGACACTTGGCTTGGGTAAGAACGCCGTGAAGCAATCGTCGATACCTAGCGATATTGCAATCTTACGAGCATATTCTCCACCACCACGGCTCCAGCAAAATAGTTCGTGACCAGCACCCGACATCCGACGTACATATTCTATGGATAGGGGCATTGGGATCTGTTTTGAGCCAAATGTACGGATGAGAGTATCATCCACATCGATATAAATCACGTGTTTCTTTTGATCTGGCGTCATGTAATGCGAAGTTTTTCTGTTTCTTGATCTCTGTCTAAGCATCATTGCCACTGCTCTGTGAGCAACTTGCATTGATTTTCAAGCAACTCTCAACCGATCAGTTCAGCAACTGACGCAACCAATTACGATGCATCGGCAATGCAAGTAAGGAAAATCTTGCAACCGGTGTCATTGCTGTCGCTTGAATATGGCAACAACATCCTGGGAGCCGCCCTGGTGCCTGTTGATATCAAAGGCACTTACCAGTTCCCACCCTTCAGCACCCAGTTGGTTCATATATTCATCCAGTTTAACCTCGTCAAAGTTGCGTTTGAAGACACCCGTGGTTGCAAGCTTAATGGTCTTATATTCAAAGCTAGGCATTCTTCATGTCTCCTGATTTGCGATGGACAGTGGCATGACCTAAATATTGTGGATGCTTGAGTCTTAGTTCAATCTTTAGTGAATTACATCGAAGTTTGGTTTGAGAAGATATCTGGCCAACTACTCAGATATCCCCTCAAACATTTGCTTAGCTGCTTCCTCGATTTCCTTGGGCGACATTTCACGGAGTTGAGTAGTAATTCCCCATTCGTGGCCGAATGGATCACGAACACGGGCAAACCGCTCGCCCCAGAAAACATCAGTGGGGTCCATTAAAACTTCTGAACCGCTATTTCTCATAGTTTTGACCATTGCATCACAATCATCGACGTATAAATGAATCGCCATGGTTGTCCCCCCAAGGCTTTTTGGACTTGGCGTTCCACCATGTTCTGGCAGTTCTTCACTCAGGAAAAACCGAGCATTACCAATGCGAAATTCGCAGTGCATCACATGACCATCCGGCATGTTGAGTAAAAGGTACGGAGCAACGCCAAAAACGTCAGTGTAGAATTCGACCGCCTTTTGAGCGTCGTTGATGCTGAGATACGGAACGAATTCGCAAGAGGTTGGTGAAGGCATTTGTTTATGAAAGTCGGACTGGTGAATGTGCTTTTGTGGGAGTCACCTAACAGATTCACATTAGAGGCGCGAGAAATAATTCAAAGCGTCTACCAAGAGAGTGGTTCGAGTATCCCTTATACGGCAATTAAGACGGCTATTTCCAGTGTGGATTATCGCTAGAAGTAAAGCTGTTAAATAGGGACTCATACCGGCAGCCGTCTTCAGCAACGACAGTGCAGTCAGTTGCATGAATTGAATCACGTAGGCTTTTGATCGGATCGTCAATTTTCGGTATCGACAACACATTCATGATACGGTTTCGAGCGTCCAGCAGGTCTGGATTATCCTCTGCGTATTCACGCTCCATAAAGACAGCAGTCTTTCGCATCTCAATGAGTGAGCCATTACCAGAAAACTTAAGAAGATCACGCCAGTATGGAGCGGTCATTAGAACCGCTAAGAACTCGGTGAGGTCTGATGCAACATGCCCTGCTTGTCCTTCAGAAGTCACATAAAGAATTGGGAGAGTATTTGGGTCACCGTTTCCATATGCAAGAAAAACACCACCTGTTCTTTCACCAGCAATAACTTTAAACGGAGTTTCCGGATCCAACTGGATCCATGAGGAGTCATCAGCAGCACGCAATGTATCGAAGTCAAAGGGCCAATAGAGATCTTCAATCAGTTGCTGGGAGGAGTTCAGATCAGCAATCGTGATCATAATGTGTTCAATATTCGATTTACCGGATATCCATAATTAGAAAGAGAATGTCCTCCTAATAAGAGAGAAATTGATGGCTAGCCTAACGCTCAAAGCCAAGTCATTGCCAAGTTAGAACCTTATAACTGAAGACCCAAATTTACGGACATGAGTCGATAAGCAAATGAAGTGAACTGCCTGTAAAGCGGAGATTATTACAGCAGATCTTGGCATAATTGACGAAAATGATCGCCTCGTTTCTCGAAATTTCGATATTGGTCAAAGCTAGCACAGGCAGGCGATAAGAGCACACTTTTTGCTTGTAGAGAAGGGGCCACATCAGCAGCTCTGGCAACCGCTTTGTCCATCGTTTCTACAACTTCATAATTGTCATATCCGATAGCCTTAAGACGCTGGCTAAAGTCATCGGCTGCACTGCCAATCAACAGCACCTTGGCAGCTTGAGCCTGAATGGTTTGCAGCCACGCCTGATCGTCACCGACCTTGGCTTCTCCACCCGCGATCAGAATGGCAGGATAGTTGACCGCAGCCAGTCCAGTTTGGGCAGCTTCATAATTGGTGGCTTTGCTGTCATTGATAAAATCTACGCCCTGCCAGGTACAAATATGCTCTAAGCGATGAGCCACACCGGGGAAAGTGGATACGGCAGTTGCGATCGCATCTTTCCCAATCCCAGCCAAATGAGCCACCGCAACTGCCAGCAATAGATTTTGCTGATTATGCGCCCCCAACATTCGCATTGATTCAACAGCAACAATCGGCTTACCTTCCACCTTCACCCATCCCTCCTCAATAAAAATATGGGGCACGGGGCAGCGTTGACCATTACAACCATTGGGTAGGCTTGGGCCATGGCTACTCGTCCAATAAGCATCGGACCATCGCCAAGGCAAGCCTTTGATCAAACCCTGATCATCACCGTTGAGAATTTTCTGCTTGGACTGATCGAGGAGTAAGGCCTTAATTTCGCGATAGCACTCAACTGTGCCGTGGCGCTCAAGATGATCGGGGGAGAAGGTCGTCCACACCCCAATGGTGGGGGCTAGAGTGGGTGAAGATTCAATTTGGTAACTACTGACCTCCGCAATCACCCAATCCAGTGGCTCACCCGCTAGGGCCAGCTCACAGGCACTATAGCCAATATTGCCGCAGGCGGGTGCTCGCAGCCCCGCCGCCTTAAAAATCGCTTCGACAATCGCAGTTGTGGTTGTTTTACCGTTGGTCCCCGTAATGCCAATCCAGGGATATTGCTGCAGGTATCGCCAGGCAAGTTCTAGTTCTCCAAACGTTTCAATTCCTTGGGATCTCGCTTCCTCTAAAGCAGGAAGTTGCCAAGGTACACCGGGGCTGACCACAATTCGATCAGGGCGGTCCAGATCCAGTTCGGCCAAGGCAGCCAGGGAAAATTTCAGATTTAAATGGATAGAGATATCTTCTGCAGCTAAAGTCTGCTGAGTTTTCACTAACCCTTCAGATTGGCCTGCATCACTAACATCAACCTGCCACCCTTCACGGCGCAACAGACGAGCAGCCGCGATACCGGAGCGGCCAAGACCAATAATATGAGCAGAAGGCATAGAAGGGAGTACAGTGATTCAGCAATCCTGATCGTATCGCTTGGTGGTCCCTTTGCTCCAGTTAAATGCTCCTTAGGGATAAATTAAAATCTTGTAGGTCTCAGGCCCAGGGGAAACAGCTTGCTCTACTGCATTCGCTAAGTCCTGGAGCGGATAGCGATCGCTAACTAGGGCATCGACGTCAATTCGCTTGTTGAAAATAATGTCTGCTGACTGCTTTTGTAATCGAAAAGAAGAGCTATAGCTGCCAATCAGATCGATTTCGCGGCGATACAAGACGTTGGGATTAATGGGAATCTCGACTTCATCTGGAAATTCGGCGAAAAACAGAATTTTTCCTCCCTTACGGGTGCAGTCGAGGGCTTGAAAAAAGGCCTTATCACTGGGCACTGCCAGCAAACTAACATCCACTCCCATGCCATTCGTCAGATCTTGAATCTTAGTGGCTAGGTCCGGATCGCGGGCGTCAAAAGCTGCTGCCGCCCCCACCTGCTTTGCTTTTTCAATTCGGGTGGGCAAGAGGTCAGTTGTAATGGCTCGGCCCCCGACATAGTTGACCAGCATTACAAACATTAAGCCAATGGGACCCGCACCTGTAATCAAAACCGTTTGCCCCGGCTTGATACCTGCTTTGGTGACGGCCTTCAAACAACAGTTGGTGGGTTCAACAAAGCTGGCTTGCTCAAAAGAAATATCCTTGGGAATCTCGACTAGGCCGCCACGGGTGACGATATGCCCCGGAACCTTCACGTATTCGGCAAAGCCACCCCCGCTCGGGCTAAATCCTGCCGTAGTTGTGATATTTTTATACACCTCGCACATGGAAAAGTTGTCATTGAGACAATACTCACAGTGCATGCAGGGAATATGGTGCAGCACAACTACCCGTTGACCGACGTGCCAGCCCTTAACTTCAGAGCCCACTGCGGCAATCTTACCCGCTGTTTCATGACCAAAGATACGGGGTGGTTCGTAGAGGGGATAGCGAATTTTTTTAATGTCAGACTGACAAAGTCCCACCACTTTGACTTGGACCAGGACCTCATCCTTACCGATATCTGGTTTAGGGACTTCTTCGTAACTGAGTTGATTGACTCCTCGAAAGACTTGAGCTTTCATGCTGTCCCGAACCCTAACTAACGTCTGCCCTCAGCTTATCGTGTTGCTTCCTAGGCCTCAAGCAAAGAAACCCCACCAGCAGGCAGGGTTTCTTTACAAATTTATGGGTGTCCCTAAATGGGTCTAGGCACCATCATTGGCCGCAATCTGTTGCGAACTAGGAAGACGGACTTTATCCGCTAAGCCCAGAGTCTTGAGCAGACTGACCATCATCCAAGTGGTGTCAATTTCCCACCATTGCAAGCCATGGCGAGCAGATTGAGGAAAGGCATGGTGATTATTGTGCCAGCCTTCACCATAGGTCAGGAGGGCAACCCACCAGCAGTTGGTAGATTGATCATCAGACTCATAGGTTTTATAGCCAAACTTATGGGTGGCGCTATTCACAAACCAAGTGCAGTGATAGACCAATACCAAGCGGACGAAAATACCCCAGACCACTAAAGGCCAACCGCCAACGAAGTACAGCAATACTCCAAAGACGATTTGCATCGGGAAGAAATAGTCATCTAAAAACCGATAAAAGGGATCAGTATTGATGTCTTTCGTCAGTTTTTCAATTTCTGCCTCTGCTGGGATTTCATGAATCATCCAGCCCATATGGCTCCACCAGAAACCATTACGGGAGTTGTGCTGGTCCAGCTCCGTATCAGAGTTCATATGGTGATTACGATGGAGTCCAACCCACCAGATCACGCCTCCTTCACAGGCCAAGGACCCACAAAAGACGAGAAAATACTCCAACCATTTCGGGGTTTTAAAACTGCGGTGGGTGAGCATTCGATGCCAACCCAGGGTGATACCGAGTCCACCCGTGACCCAGTGAAAAAATACGGCAAATCCCACGACTGACCAGCTGAAGTTGCTGGGTACGAAGGCAAACAGTGCTCCTACATGAATAGCGACGAGGACCACAATAAAGGTCCAATCACGCTTAAGCTGTGATGGCGGTGTTGTTGCGATAGTCATTTAGTCTCTTTGTAAATGAATATTTCGACAAGAAAACAAGGGTAAACCTTATATAGGATTCTTATACTTGCCTAATCTCCGCCTAAACCAGCTTTGTACGTCCACAACGATAAAAATCAAACCTTTAGTGGCTGTACGTTGTAAAGAAAAAGTTGCTCTATGAAACCCCTTACACAGCTAGAGGCAGCCGAACAGGCAATGTCTCTCATCTTTTCTAAGATTGACACTCAAGTCAAGAAAAACTTAACACAAATATTAAAATCTTTTCATAATTACCGCTTGGGTCCCCATCATTTTGCTAGTGTATCGGGTTACGGTCATGACGATTTAGGCCGGGAAGTTCTGGATCAGGTATACGCAGAAGTCATGGGCGCAGAAGCTGCCCTGGTGAGGGTTCAGTTTGTATCGGGCACCCATGCGATCGCAACTGCTCTGTTTGGCGTATTGCGCCCCGGAGACCACATGCTGTCCGTGGCAGGGGCACCCTACGACACCTTAGAAGAAGTCATTGGCATCCGCGGAGAAGGACAAGGCTCCCTAAAAGATTTTGGGGTAGAGTATCGGCAACTTGAGTTAACGCCAACCGGAACCATCGATTGGCAGGCCTTAGAAACCAGTATTCAGCCCCAAACTCGTCTCGTCCTCATTCAACGATCCTGTGGATATAGCTGGCGACCCAGTCTGAGCATTGAAGAGATTGGCAAAATCGTGGACCGGGTCAAAGCTCAAAATCCGAATACCATTTGTTTTGTCGACAACTGCTATGGAGAATTTATTGAAGACCGTGAGCCCCCGGCCGTGGGAGCTGATCTGATTGCAGGTTCACTAATCAAAAATCCCGGTGGCACCATTGTCACAGCAGGTGGGTATATTGCTGGTCGCCGCGATCTAGTTGAAGCCGCTGCCTGTCGATTAACCTCGCCCGGAATTGGCTCAGCCGGAGGGGCTACCTTGGATCAAACCCGGCTGATGTTTCAAGGGTTGTTTTTAGCACCCCAAATGGTGGGGGAAGCCATGAAGGGCAATCATTTAGTGGCCCATGTGTTTCAGGGACTGGGGTATCCCGTTAATCCCTTACCAGAAGCGCCCCGACGAGATGTAATCCAGGCGGTAAAGTTAGGATCGGCGGAAAAATTGGTGGCTTTTTGCCGGGCTTTTCAGCAATATTCACCCGTGGGCTCTTATCTCGATCCGATGCCCGCCCCGATGCCGGGCTATGACAGTAATTTAGTCATGGCAGGCGGCACCTTTATCGATGGCAGTACCTCAGAACTCTCTGCGGATGGGCCGTTGCGAGAACCCTATATTGTCTTCTGTCAGGGAGGGACTCACTGGACTCATGTTGCGATCGCATTAGAAGCTGCCATTGAAGCCGTAGGCCCCGGCCCCTAATTAATCAAAAGGGGCCTGTTGATGCAACAGGCCCCCGGTTCTATTCAAGTTAGCGGTTTATTAAAAGACCTGCTCAACCTCAGAAATCTCGGGGATGGTGTCTCTGAGTTTGCGCTCGATTCCCATCTTTAAAGTCATGGCAGAACTGGGGCAAGATCCACAGGCTCCTTGCAGACGTAGCTTAACCACAGGACCTTCGACTTCAACCAATTCAACATTGCCACCGTCTGCCATTAGGTAAGGACGGAGCTCATCTAATACTGTTTCTACGTTTTCGGGATTAAGTTCTAACGTTTGTGACATGGCTAAACCTTGGTGTGCTGATCTATATTGTAGCGATTGCTGTGGAGACCTTGAAACCGATCAAAACCTTTCGCTTAAACGATATCTGTATCCACAGCCTGCAGGGAAACTTTTCATCAGTGAGTATCCCAAACAGGCAAAAAATAAAGGGTGAAGGTTAACCTTCACCCTTTGAAAATTAGGAGCTTGAACTATCTACCTTGCAAGAGACAATTCTTCCGTTTCTACCCTTAGACTAGGGAATAGAAAATGGTTTTCTTCGACATATTGAGCACCGAACAAACCTTTTTCGGCCCAAAAGTACCGATCAGTCGTATGTTCGTTGCGCTTGACGAGAAGTAGAGCTGGAGGGATAACCCCTGCAGTTTGGATATACTTCCGGGCTGCTGTTACTGGTTTATCCTCTCCGCTTTCAATACTGAACTGAGGAACATTTTCCAAAATTCGTCGTCCTTCCTGGCGACGACGACTTTTGCGTTTCCGTCTTCTTGCCAAACCCAAGACCTCCTTAAGCTATACCGCAGTGTAGTCAAAGTTACAAAAGCTTAATGAGTATAACTGGAGACAAATTAGAATTCAACTTTATTTAAAGTTTTGATAAGCAAAAATAGGCTGAAAAACGATTTTTTGCACCTTTTAAGCTTTTTTAGATGTAAAAAAATGTAAAGTTTTCTCAGGGGTTTATGAGATAATCCGGGATTAGCCTTCAACTTTGGCTTGGTACTCTGATGCGGTCATCGCCTTATCTAAAGCAGCGGCCTCACTCACCTTAATCTTGAGAAGCCAACCATTCGTGTAAGGATCATCTGCCAATTGCTCAGGTGCATCAGCAATAGCCGTATTGCACTCTAATACTGTTCCATTAATCGGAGCATAAATATCTTCTACAGCTTTGACGGATTCGATATTTCCCATCACGTCTCCCTGGGATAACTCGTCTCCGACTTCCGGCAATTCGATAAAAACAATATCCCCTAACTGATCGATCGCAAATGCAGAAATACCAACCGTAGCAACCTCTCCCTCCAGGCGCACATATTCATGGGAGTCCATATATTTCAGATTTTCGGGATATTCAAAGCTCATAATGGGGGGCCTCAGTCAGTAAGGGAGTTGGGTAGGATAATCATCCAAACCATATTTTGCCTTAAATCTTACGCTTTAGGTCGCCGATAAAAGGGCTTTTTAACAACCGTTGCCTGTTGGGACTTCTTGCGGATTAACACCGAGACTTCCGTACCGGATTTGGCGTAGGCAGTCGGAACATAGGCAAGGGCAATCGCTTTGCCCAAGGTGGGGGAAAAACTGCCGCTCGTGACGATACCTACTTCTTGGTCATTGACCAACACAGGATAATCATGACGGGCAATATGGCGACCCTGCATTTCCAAAGCCACTAACTTTCGAGGCGGTCCATCGGCTTTCTGCTTCTGCAAGATGTCTTGACCAATAAATTCACCTTGATCCACGTTAACCAGCCATCCCAACCCAGCTTCATAGGGGGTGGTCGTGTCATTAATATCTTGGCCATACAGGGCCATGGCGGCTTCTAACCGTAAGGTATCGCGGGCACCCAAACCACAGGGGGAAACGCCAGCATCCAAGAGGGTTTGCCATAGTTTCTTCCCGGTTTCTGGATCGACCATGACTTCAAAACCGTCTTCGCCGGTATACCCCGTGCGGGCAAACCAGGCAGGTTGTTCCAGGATGGTCCCAGACTGATGGCGGTAATTACGGATGGCCGTGAGATCGGTGGGAGTGAAGCGTTGCAGAGTTGCGATCGCATCCGGTCCTTGAACCGCAATCAGCACCAGTGAATCGGAAACATCTTCAAATCCAATCGCCTCAGCAGAGACATGCTCTAGTAACCAGGCTTTGTCTTTGGCCGTTGTGGAAGCATTGACAATGAGCTTGCCCGTTTCTGCCCCTGACTCTGTGAACCCTTCAAAATAAAAGATCAGATCGTCAATAATGCCAGCTTGCTCATTGAGGAAAACGGAATACTTGGCCTGCCCCGGTTCAAGCTGGCTGAGGTCCGAGGGCACTAAGGGCTGCAATTTTTGCCGCAAATTATCCCCCTGGAGCAAGAATTTTCCCATATGGGAAATATCAAACATGCCCACTTTTTGGCGAACATTTTGGTGCTCCACTGTAATACCTTCGTATTGAACCGGCATATTCCAGCCCCCAAAGCCCATCATCCGGGCATTGAGCTGTTGATGTTGCTCTAGTAAGGGAGTTGGTTTCAAGGAGTCTGCCATGATAATCCACGCTTGCGTTGAGCTGGTGACTGGCGTAGATGTAATACGTCTCTAGGACGATGGGTTCTCCAAACCAGCCCCCGCCTTTATATCATGAACCCTGCGCCTTGATCAGTGTAGGAAAAACAGCCCCATCCATTCTGAGTGAAACCAACCTATTTTCGGTAGGGAGCCAGTAGAAATTTCCAGCTTCGCTCACGGCGCTGATAGTCTACAGGACATAAGTCAGCCCGCTCTTGGGGGAGATCGCCACTGGTGACGAAATCAGCAAATTTCTCAGGATTACTGCCATAAATAATGCAGGAAATGGTGTAATAACGCTGTGCTCCTAAACCATGGGATGCCCAAAACGGTAGCTCTTGGAGCTGCTCTTCTTCTTCCGCATCTACATCAAACTGATCGATTCCGGCAATGACTGCATCATCATCTTGCAGCTCTAGCAACATCACCGCAGCAAACTCATCCACCACATTCTCTTCTAGCCCGGTAATGGGAAGTTGGTATTGGTCAACAAAAGCATGGCCGAGTTCATGGAAAAACGTGAACAGTGCAGAGTAGATCACCTCATCTGCGTAGGCTTCAGGAGACTGATTGTCTTCACCCAGAATGTCGGTATATTGTTTGAGCAGCTCGTAGCACATGTCGATTTTGACTTGCTCAGGATCATAAAAAGCATTGGCCTCGCCACATTCTTGAAAGCTAACCGTGATATCTCTCGAAAAAGCAAACTTGGTATTGAGTTGGGCAATCAATCCATCTTTTTCCTGGGGTATAGAAAATTCTAGAGAATTTTGTAGAGCTTCGTAGATAGCATTGAAGTTCGCATCATTCGGCTGGACATAAACAATCCGAATGTCACCTTGGTCAGCAATCTTCTGACGGGACACTTGAGCAATTTTGAGCGGTTTGTTTTGAGGAGAAGCATTGATTAAGGGACTCGCACATCCTGCAGTGGCCCACAGCATACTGCCCATCGCAACGCCCCATTGCCAAGATTTAGGCTTCCAGAACTGATTCATAAGTGGCACTTCTTCACATCAATCAACCTCGATGAATTCCTTGCACCCTGCCTATTGCTAGACACATTCATCGATATTGAAATCACTGTAGTTTACGGCCAACCTTCACTATTATTTTTGCCTAAAAACTTACGAATTTTGATATCTCGGAGCAGTACAAAAAGGCTGTTACCAAATTTGCAACCCCTGCCAAACCTAAAGACAGTTGGGCTAGAGTCGAGATGAACAGCTCTAACTGGAACTCATCCATTATTCGGGAGATCCATCTAAGCCATCCTTGTTGTCGAGATAGTCCTATGTCTAAACGATTGCCCGTCATTCAAACCCTCTTCAGTACTCTAGCGATGTCAATGGTGCTGACATCTTCAGCCCTAGCGACAAAGCCGACATTGATTGCCGAGGAAGAATCGTTTAATCCCATTGCCCCTAAATCGGAATCTGCTCCTGCAGATAATGTCATTGAGCCTCAGCCCCGCCGTCGCCCTATTTTTGACAATGGCTATCAGCGAGTGATTGACCAAACGGTACAAATGGTCTCCAATGGCAAGGCTCAACAGCTGGCCAAGCGGTTTGGCTTAAATATCCTCAACGTCACTTGGGAAGATACAGGACGCTACAAAAACTCCTCAGTCGGTCCCAATATCAGCGATATGACGATTCAAGTCCAACATCGCGACCCAAAATCTCGGTCCAATCGCCTGCATCTAATGCCTGTGATTCGACATCCCAACTTTTCTGATAAAACCGCCGATGTCCGTCTGGATCGATTTTTCCTCAAGGTCGGCAATGAGAAAGGGGCTAAATTACGCAAAGTGGCTCTCAAAGATATTTTGAAAGACCCACGACGATATCTGCATCAGCCCAATTCTTGGACAGGTCGCCAAAAATCCTTATTGGCTCCTCGCGATACCCATGCGCTGGTCAGTGCTCAAGCCAGCTTCTTACCCATTCCCCAGGGAGGCAAAGCTGAATTCAATCCGGTTCTGTTCAACTATCAGTCCTATGCAGATAACCCTGCGGTCCTCACCATTCTGGCGACCCGAGAAGGGACCAGCATGACGGTGATTGACAACAAACGCGATGCTTTCTCTGCAGGTCAGACTTGGGGACAACGGTTGTTCTTTAACCAAAATGGTGAACGGGCTAGTTTGACGGGGCAGCGAGCTAGTGATTTTGTCAGCAGTGGTCAGTCTTCTGCCAGCAGCTCTAAGGATGTGGAAGACCGAGGCTTAAATATGGTGCTGCTGATTCAGGTACCTCTCAAACAAAAACGGCCGATGCCGATGTTTACACCTGAAGCAATGGAGGATAGCGCCATGGGTGCAAGTGCTCCCACTGCAAAAGCTCAACGCAGCAATGTTGAGGCTGCAGTGATTGGCCATGGCGAGGTGGAAGGTCCCTTTACTGAAATTGATAATTTGGCGATTGAGCGTGATCCTCGTTTCCCGGTGCGGGTCACAGTCCAGTTCTATAAAGCCACCAGCAATGGCGCGGTGTCTCAGGCAGATATGAAACACATTAACCAACAAATCGCTCGGGTCTATGACGATGCCGACTATGTCGGCAGTTTAGTGGTCGAAGGCGATACGGGGCGACCCACAGAGTATGACGGATCTAAACAGGAACCTCCCACTTGGTGGCAGGAATTCTGGAAGCGTCATCGTTCCAATACTGGACAATCCAAGGAAGATACATGGGAAATGCTCAACCGACTCATCGCCCAAGCATGGTCTGAGAATATCGATTCCTAAATGGGTTAGATCATGAAGCTTTCAATTGCATGATTGAACTATCTGCATACGATTTTTCTATCGATCCACCCCAAACAGCCATTAGGGAATGGTGGCAAGTACTTATCAATATTGAAGCAACGTTTTGCATCACCGTTGGCAAAGTACAGATTATTCAGGAGCCCCACTATTGCGTTGTGGAACTGGTCAATGCGCTTCGGCGTTGGGAGGCCAGTTCCACCTATTTATCAGATTTCGAATATGAGTCCATGAATGAAGAAGAGACTGAACTCTTGTAGTTTCGGTTAGCTTCAGAGGATCGTTGGCTTGTTGGCTCAGCATGGCAACAAACTGAATATCCAGATTTGGTGTCTACCCAAGCGTTCAAAACAGCCATTCAAATTTTCAAAAAAAGTGTTGAGCAATCAGTTGCAAATGATCTTGGTGTAAATCTCATAGACTTTGAGGAGTTCGCTGCTTGATCAACCTTTGCAGTCCAAGATTCACTCGACAACATAGAACTTAGACAGCTAGTTGAGACTTTGAAGAGTATCGCTGAATAAGTTGAAGAAGCGATACTCTTCCAGAGGTTGTTGATGATTCCAGGTCGCGGACACACAGTAATTTTTGCCAGAGTCATCTCTGAGGGCTGTGGTTAGATTCAAGACGCCTGGTTCTGCACCCCCTTTAAAGGCAACTTGTTGCCAATTATCAGAGTTAATAATGCCTGTGTTGATTTGCGTGAGCGGTAGATCAGCAACTTTTTCGATCAATTGGCAGAGTTCTTGGGTGGTGAAAAACCATTCGATGTCTGGAGCGAGGGGTTGGTTATCGACTAGCTCAACGGTTGGGAGAGGGGCTTGATGGATAGTCGGCAGTAAATCTTGGGGAGAGGGGCTTTGGCGATACGTTTCTAGCAAGTCCTGATTCTCAGGACTTTTGAGGGTGAAGACTTCTTGGGTTGTCAGAAAGGGCCGATTTCGGGGCGATGCCTGAGAGAGGGTGTCTCGACCAACGATTTGGATGAGGACATCGGCTGCGGTATTATCGCTGATCGAAATCATCAGACTGGCTAGGGTTTGTAGGGTGAAGGGGGCCTGATCAGGCCAGTCTTGGAGGATACCGCTGGGAATACTTTTCCATTCGGGTTTTAATTCAACGACTTCGTCCCAGGAATGTTGCCCTGTCTCGATCTGTTGCTGAAGTTCGGCTAATACTTGGAGTTTGAATGTGGATGCGATCGCAAGAGGTTTCTCAGCATTCAGCGAGACCAGGGCCTTGTCATCCTTGAGGACCAACACACTCGTTTCTCCGGGCAAAGCGTCAAATGCATCAACTAGCTTATTGGGAGTTGCTCCTGCTTCTGCATAAGGCAGCTCTAGGCAAATTAGAAGAAAGACCGTTCCAAGGGCTGTAAGCAAGCACTGCTTTATTAAATTTTTATGTTCAAAATGCCAATAAAATTCCATAATTAATCAACCCAAGGTATTCCCAAGACAAAAGAATTATTGATCTGCGCCAGAGAAAAATGCGTAATTATACGGAAGACTAAAAATATCCCATTTCAAAGTTCAGTATTTCTGACCTGAACACTCTCGATTATTTTGGGGATCATAGAAATATAAGAAATCGATACCTGGGGGATATGATTACATGCTAATTCCTATTGCTGGATTTGCTGCTTTATCAATGTTATCTATCATTACGAATACTTTAATCTTGATGGATAGCAAAAACGCCCCTATTGAGAACTAGAGCTCTAACCCATTGCCTGCTCTAGGTGCAATCGTGCTAAGAAATCAACAACAGAATTGTAAAAAAGTTTTTAAAACTGCGTAAAAGCAGTTATGCAATCTGATAACTATAATATAGATTGCCAAACCAAACCTCTAAACCCTTATTTTTTGAAATGGGGGTTTTTTATTGCAATCAAACCCTAGCAATGGCAGATGGCTATTCTATTCACCCCAGAAAATTGAATTTCCTCCGATACTATTTTCTTTAAAACAATCCAGGCTACCCAAATTTGGGTAGCCTGGATTGTTTTACCTTAAATCAAGGAATTGAGGTTATGCACCCACCGCTTCTTTCGCGGCATACAGAACCTCAGCAGTGATCTCAGTAATCTCGCGCTCACGAGCAAATTTCTCGGTATTCCGCTTCACTTTGCCGCGCACAAAACCAGGAATTTTGTTGAGTTCTGCCTGACCATCAGAACTCCAACCCAAGTCAGAATCAGCCGAGATGCCCTTCGTGATCACTTCCTTGGTGTCATGGCCACCGAAGATTTCTAACAAGTGGTCTTCCATGCCTAGGGTGAAAGAGTTATAAACCAAATCAGCCACCTGATTTGTCCCTTCGTAGCCCAGGAAAGGTTTATAGCCGATGGGGAAATCTTGAATATGGATAGGAGCGGCAATCACACCACAAGGAATATTAAGCCGCTTACCGACATGGCGCTCCATTTGCGTACCAAAGATAGCAGAGGGTTCGACTCGGGCGATGGCATCGCCGATAGCACCATGATCTTCATTGATCAGCACTTCGTCGCAATATTCGCTCACTTCCTTACGGAACCATTCTTCATCGTATTTGCAGTAGCAGCCTGCCCAAACCACATGAATGCCCATTTCGCGAGCCAGAATTTTCGTCATCGCTGCCGCATGAGTGCTGTCACCATAGACCACGGCCTTCTTGCCCGTTAGGTTTTGGCAATCGATGGAGCGAGAAAACCAGGCTGCTTGAGAAACATGCAGGGTTTGGTTCTCAATAAATTCTTCGTAGTTAACGTCTGCCCCTTGAGCATTGATAATTTCTTGGATCTTACGGATACAGCGGGCTGTTTCTACCACACCCATGGGTGTGATATCGACGAAGGGCATGCCAAACTCTTCCTCTAGATAGCGAGCGGACATATGTCCAATCTCACGATAGGGAACGAGGTTAAACCAGGCCTGAGGTAACCGTCTGAGGTTATGGACGGACGCCCCTTCAGGAATGACTTCATTGACTTCAATCCCTAAGTCAGCCATTAACCGCTTCAGTTCGGTGCAGTCATGCTGATTATGAAAACCTAGGGTTGAGATACCAATGATGTTGACGGAAGGCTTAGCGGTTTTCTCTTCCAGTAAATCGCCATTTTTACGGGCTTTCTGGATATAAAACTGAACAATTTGGTCTAGGGTGCGGTCTGCAGCCTGTAGCTCATTGACCCGATAGTGATTCACATCAGCCAGCAGAACATCCCCTTTAGTACTGAGGGCAGCTCGCTCGACAAAGTTCTCCAGATCTTCTTGCAGGATGCTGGAAGTACAGGTAGGGGTAAGGACAATCAAATCAGGATTTTCCTCTTCATCCTTCCGAGTAATGTTATCGACAACTTTTTCCTGAGAGCCACGGGCTAAAACATGACGATCGACGACACTGGCAGTAACGGGGGTGAAATTCCGCTCTCGCTCTAGCATGGAGCGCATCACGTTGAAATAGTCATCCCCCAAGGGAGCATGCATAATGCCATGAACATTTTTGAACGAACTGGCAACTCTCAACGTACCAATATGAGCTGGACCAGCGTACATCCAGTAGGCTAATTTCATTCTCTAGACTCTCCCTTGAGTTTCAGCACCTGTAAGCATTATTGACTAGTTTGCAGTGGTTGAGTAAGGATAAATTATCCTTAAATCGCAAAAAATAGAATCAAATGAATTCATAGGCAATATATACAAATAATAAAGTCTAAAAATCTTAAAATTAGAATCTTAATTAGATATACATATTTAATCTATAAAAACAAGAACAATAAACAAAAAATCTTTTAACATGCCAGCTTTCAAAAGCTTTATAGATAAGCACAGTTGATCGGCAGTCCGACATCAATGGCAAGAGATGAGGTACCAATGCTGTTTAACACTATTACTAGTGCCTGTTCCCCCCTTCAGATTGGCGTAAACCTAGGCGAGTTATCCATGATCGGCTTGCTAGGAATGTCGCAATCCAGCCATTCATATCAGCATTGCTAATTTGAACAACAGAACATAGAACCCTTTCTAAAGACTGGGGTTGGCCTTAAAAGAAAAAATCGCTGGGGATTGGCTGATACGGTTCGTTCCATATTGCTAAGCAAGAGTTGTCAATAGGAGTGATCATTAAATTTAGTTACTTTTTGCTATTTTGAGGCTTAGCCAGGGACTTCGTAGTTGAAGCACGGGACAAATAAGCCAATTGGCCAAAAGGCAGAATTGCTCGGTGAGGTTTGAGGCCGTATCCAACTTTATAGGTGATTCCTTCAAAGGTTTCGATAAGATGGGACAAGTCCGTAAAATTAGCTGAGACAATAGATCCGCAATGTCCGCTGAACAGCAACCTGAACAACAGCCTGAAAAGATTCATTTGCCCAAGACAAGTGAATCAGAACAACTCAAGAAAATCCGTCACACCACGTCCCATGTGATGGCGATGGCCGTTCAGAAGCTGTTTCCTGGCACCCAAGTCACGATTGGTCCATGGATTGAGTCGGGGTTCTATTACGACTTTGACAGCCCGAATCCTTTTACAGATAAAGACTTGAAGGCCATCAAGAAAGAGATGGTCAAAATCATCAAGAAGAAGCTGCCTGTAGAACGGGAGGAGGTGAGTCGGGAAGAGGCAAAGCAAAGAATCGAAGCACAGCAAGAACCTTATAAGCTGGAAATCCTGGAAGATCTAAAAGATCCAATCACCCTCTATCATTTGGGCGATCAGTGGTGGGATTTATGTGCGGGTCCCCATGTGGAGTCCACTGGCGATTTGAATCCCAAAGCGATTGCCCTAGAAAGTGTCGCGGGTGCCTACTGGCGTGGGGATGAAACTAAGGCCCAATTGCAGCGCATTTATGGCACTGCTTGGGAGAACCCTGAACAACTGGCAGAACATAAACGGCGGAAGGAAGAAGCACTTCGACGTGACCACCGCAAGCTAGGAAAAGAGCTGGGATTATTTATCTTTTCTGATCTGGTGGGACCAGGATTGCCACTATGGACGCCTAAGGGAACCTTGTTGCGATCGCAACTCGAAGACTTCCTCAAACAGGAACAGGTCAAGCGGGGATATCTGGGAGTGACCACGCCCCACATTGCTCGGGTTGATCTATTTAAGACATCAGGTCACTGGCAAAAATACCAGGAAGACATGTTCCCGCTGATGAGCGAGAACGATGAAGATCGAAACTCCGAACAAGGCTTTGTCATGAAGCCCATGAACTGTCCGTTTCATATTCAGATCTATAAGAGTGAGTTGCGCTCTTACCGCGACTTACCCATGCGACTGGCCGAATTCGGCACGGTATATCGGTATGAGCAATCCGGAGAATTAGGTGGATTAACCCGAGTGCGCGGTTTTACCGTCGATGACTCTCACCTCTTTGTGACCCCGGATCAGCTCGATGATGAGTTTCTGAAGGTGGTGGATTTAATTCTGTCTGTCTTTGAAAAGCTACAGCTCAAGAACTTCAAAGCCCGTCTGAGCTTCCGCGATCCAGATTCAGACAAATATATTGGTTCTGATGAAGCCTGGGACAAAGCCCAGAATGCCATTCGTCGAGCGGTAGAAACCCTGGGAATGGAGCATTTTGAAGGCATTGGCGAAGCCGCGTTCTATGGCCCTAAGTTGGATTTCATTTTCCAAGATGTCCTCGATCGAGAATGGCAGTTAGGAACGGTTCAGGTGGACTATAACCTGCCCGAACGCTTTGACCTGGAGTTTATGGGTGAAGATGGCAACCGCCAGCGCCCAATTATGATTCACCGGGCTCCCTTTGGATCCCTCGAACGCCTGATTGGCATTTTGATTGAGGAATATGCAGGCGTCTTTCCGCTATGGTTAGCGCCTGAGCAGGTGCGACTCTTGACCGTCAATGATGATCACATGCCCTTTGCCGAGACAGTTGCAGCAGACTTACAGACCCAAGGAATTCGAATTGCTGTGGATAAAAGTGGCGATCGCCTAGGCAAAAAAATCCGCAATGCGGAGAAAGCCAAGATTCCAGTGATGTCGGTGATTGGGGATAAGGAAGTAGAAGCCAATAGCCTCAATATTCGGACACGGGCATCGGGGGAGTTAGGAGCCATTCCTGTAGATGAGGTGAAACAGAAGTTAGGAGATGCGATCGCAACTTTCTCAGCTTTTTAGAGTGAACAGTGGAATCATTTCGGCTCTCCATTCAACAAGCTAGAAAACTGGTCCTGTTATCACAGCGGTTACCGCCGAGGAACCAATCCGGTCGTGCAATTGAAGCGACGCTATCGGCGATTGAGCACCTTGGCTATATCCAGATTGACACCATCTCTGTTATTCAGCGCGCCCATCACCATACTCTGTGGAATCGCAATCCTCGTTATGAGGCTTCCCAGCTCGATCAACTACTTGCCGACAAACAGATTTTTGAATACTGGTCTCACGCGGCTGCCTACCTGCCTCTTCGTGACTACCAATTCAGTCTGCCTCGTAAACATGCCCTCGCAAGAGGTGACCAGAGCCACTGGTATAAGCGCGATGAGCAGATGTTGAAATGGGTGCTCAAGCGTATTGCCACCGAAGGCCCGTTAATGGCGAAAGATTTTGAACATACTGGGAAAAGGATCGATCCATGGAAAACCAAACCGGCTAAACGCGCCTTGGAATATCTGTTTATGCAGGGGGATCTTATGGTGCCGTACCGGATCAATTTTCACAAGGTTTATGATCTCACCGAGCGGGTATTGCCAGAAGGGACCAATACCATCCTGCCGACTCCAGAAGAATACGCTCGATTTCTGATTACGCGATATTTGCGTGCCAACGGATTAGGGCAATCTGTCGAAATTGCCTATTTGTTGAAAGGCATCAAGCCACTTGTTGATCAGACATTGGAGGACATGGTTTCTACCGGCGAGCTATTGCAGATTCGTGTCACTAGTAGGCTCTACTATGCATTGCCAATCGCACTGGAGCTGCTCAGCAAACCTTTGGCTCGCAGCAAACTAAAAATACTCTCACCATTTGACAATCTTGTTATTCAGCGCAAACGCATCAAGGCGCTATTTGGTTTTGATTATTTAATTGAGTGCTATGTTCCTGAGGCCAAACGCCGATACGGCTACTTCTCTCTCCCCATTTTGTGGGAGGGGAAGCTGGTCGCGCGAATGGACTGCAAGACCGAGAGGACTGAATCACTGCTGCATATTCATCATCTCGCACTGGAACCCACCGTCTTAAAAACTGAGGGGTTGTTCCTTGCTCTACGTAAGGAATTAGGATCATTTCTGCAATTCAATCACTGCAAACAGCTCCGGTTACACAGAACCTCCCCCGCCAAGGTTAAACCAGACTTGCAGAGTCTGATCAATGACTTGACGAGTTGAAACTTGACACAATGAATAGGCCTGAAACGTTATTGCCACAAGACAACGGACAGGTTCTGGTGGGAGAGTGATGATTAACTCGGTCGCAAACCTGTAGGTTCTCTTTTTCGCAGAAACTGA
The DNA here is from genome assembly GCF_018336915.1 of Acaryochloris marina S15. Taxonomy (GTDB): domain Bacteria; phylum Cyanobacteriota; class Cyanobacteriia; order Thermosynechococcales; family Thermosynechococcaceae; genus Acaryochloris; species Acaryochloris marina_A. The sequence goes on from NZ_CP064923.1 coordinate 4,257,374, forward strand.
CTAGGCCATGTTGATCGAGCATGAGCCGCCTGAACTGACATTCCTTACTTTCAGAAACTTACGACGGTACACAATGATAAATGCGAAACCGCCAACCGCATGATCCGCAGTGAACGGACGCTCTGGCCCAATCATCGTAACCGTTAGGCGGTGCTATCTTGAGATGTATGACGTACAAAGATGTCTTTGAAGATGTACTCCCAAGAAAATCTCACAGCTATGATTGTGCCATTTTATTTGGGTGAAAGACCTGATTCTGAAGGACGGAAAATACAAGAAATATGGGCATGGGATTTTGAAAAGCTAGAGTGTACCCATGATTACGTTCAATGGTTATTCCCCCTCACCGAACAAAGCCACTTTAATCCAAACGCACCAGTAGTTGATCAAGACGTTATCCGAGCATTTCGAGAAGACCCAAGACTACAGCAACACTTGTCTCAGTCATTCTCAGTGATGCTGAATTTCTACGGTTTAGCTATTGCAAGTGATCAGAGAGTACAGATAACCATCAGTAAATCTGCACACTACCCGCAGCGCAAGCAGGAATGGGTCAACATGCTTGACCATAATTACCTTCGTATTACCCGAATACTTAAGTGTTTAATAGCATTCGGATTAGAAGAAGAGGCCCGAGCCTTGTATAAGTGTTTGAGTCAGATTTATCGAGAAAATAGCGACCAGATTGGAGGTGAAACATTCCAGTACTGGACGAATGCAGCGAGCACTTCTGATTGCTAAGTTTATATTGCCAGCGTTCGGATACACTATTCCTCACTGCGACTTGCACAGAATGCTCAGGACTTCATGATGTTTGTAGGGGCGTTAAGTTTCTCTCGAACCCTTGCAACATAGATTCGTCTATTGAGTTCGGAGATTACAGATGGCCGTTGATCAACAACTTGTTTCCGAAATCAAGGCGCAATTGGAAGATGATATTTTGCACTTTGCATGGATACTCCAAATTGCACGCATACTAAAGCCAGACCGCACGAAATCTAACTGGCTCAACTCCGTCCTTGACTCTGTTACAGCACTCCACAGCAGTGGTGATATTGTTGTAGGAAACGCGCACACTGCCCATGGCATGGTATTGATTGAACCTTGGTCAGAAATGGGCCAAGACTTACGAACGCGAATGGAGTCCGAGATTGAAACATCGGGTGATCGCGAGTTTTGCTTTTGGATTCAACATGTAAAACCTTTCGCCAAATAACCCATGGATGGGCCAAGCAGGCTATTCTGACTTGATTCTCTTGTTCGCATCAATTCTCGGTCCGACTATCCTGAAAATTTGACCCAGCATACGGTGATGGTATGAGCAATAACCACAAATCGCGGACTAAGGAGGCAAGGTTACGTATTCAAGCCGTGCAGACGATCTTAAAACGTTGGGATCCGATGGATCTTGCACCCGGTGAATTTGCTCCAGCAGACGAGTACGACAGCTACGCTCCCCACATCGTGTCGCTGGTTTTTCAGGGTTACTCAGCTGAGCAGATACTGGAACATCTACAGAGATTGCGATCAGGCATGGTTTGTATGAGAGAAAATCCCCGGCATGACATAGAGATTGCAGGTGAGATTATCGCCACATTGCGTAACACCCTAGAAGGAAACGACCAGCAAACATAAGTTTAATCAGCAGGTATCTCGATGTTGGCATCCAACAGACGGAACTACCATTTGTTCAAGAAGCACTCAAACCTAGTGGTTGAGCTTTACTCTAATTTTGATGACCTGATGGCGGTGTCATTGGGTTCCATCCATTGATCAAACTACGGGCATCAAGAATTTTTTGGCCCAGCACTATAAGAAACACTCCAAATGGGCTTTATATAAGGAAAAATCTACCACTAGGTCTAGTTGCTCCAACAATGCTTGCGAACCTGCTGGAGCGTAGGGTGCCAACAATCGCTCTAGGGTAAATCCTGTGTAGGCCATCGTATTTAAACCTTCTGATTTCAAACGCTCTGCCAGTAAAGCGAGAGCTGGAGCTTGCCAAAAGGGTTCTCCTCCGACAAAGGTCACCCCCTCATTCTTGGGATTGCGAACAATGATGTGAAACATGCGATCAATCGATATCAACTCATTAATTTCAAATGACCAAGATTGAGGATTTTCACAATTAGAACAACCACGATGACATCCTTGCAACCACACTACCGCCCGACATCCTGGACCATTTTCTTCTGATGCATCCCAATATCCCATAACGTTCAAATAACCGGGTGGCACTGCAATCAGGGATAGTAAGGGATCTATTTTCTGGGTTGTCTCTATCATGTTCAGTACCGTTATAAGGGTATCTATAGTTGCGATCGCACCCATCATTCCTTGCCTAAATCTCCAATCAACCGCTTTGAGAACGCCTCTCTGAAAGTAGGGAAGGGCGACTAGGGTGAGTCGCCCAGAGCTGTTCATTCAAAGGAGATTGCAGCAATAGAAATCAGGGCGTTAAGATTCAGAGATCAGGGCAGGGTTATGGGGGCTGAGGTTACCCTGTGCTTCCACAGACTGGCAAGCCACCATTGTTTTCACATGCTCCATTTCATCATCGCGAATATTGATAAACACGTCATATAGGTTATCCACGGCAGGACGACGTTCCTCAGGGACACGAGCCGATTGAAACTCATCAAACATATAGAGATCGCCATCGCGATAATAGCTAACCGCTATCTGAGGTGCAGGTTGGACTTTGAGTTCCTCGGCATGATCATGGAGAAAGGAATTGTAAGTCTGATAGGCTTCCTGTTCGACTAACTCCATAAAATGGTAGGCCGAACGGGGTGACACCAAATAAAGCACCACAACAATCCAGTAGTACAGTAGCGCCACATGGCGAGCAAGAAACCGATCCATCCATTTTTTATCTCCACCCAACGCTTCCATAATCAGCAGATGATGGAGTTCATTCCAGGACTCAGCAAAGTGTACTTTCAGCCAATCGGCCCGTCGCCAAACCCCCAAGGTCTCATAAAAGTGGAGCACAGAGAGATAGGAAAAATAGGGAATTCGAGCCACCGTTTCTAGGACATAAAAACGCGGAATGGAGCGATCTCGATAGACCGTTTTTAAGACAAAGACCAGAACACCAACCAGTAGTCGAATCATGGACAAACGTTCCCTCTAGCTACTGATTGCATCCTGCCTGATCCCTCTGAAAGCGGCAAGATAGTTACCACAAGGCCCCCTTAGTTACCAAAAGTAAAAAGCTAGGGCCAGATCTACCCTTGATGTACTTCTGAACAAATTCTTAAATTTTGGATAATCAGCTCCCTATTCCTTGACGTACCCTCTAGAAACGTCAGGATGGAAGTGTACCCATCCTGGGGTGAATGATGGACGACACACAAAACTGTCTCAGCTCCTCCTGTCCGATTGAATATACCCTGGATAGAATTGGCGGCAAGTGGTCTATCCCCATTCTGCGAGAACTCTTTAGCAGTCCCCAACGCACCCATCAGCTCCAGTCAGCCCTACCTGGCATCAGTACCAAAACTCTGATGGTGCGGCTGCGAGATTTAGAGGATCATGGCCTCGTCGAACGGCAGGTATTTGCAGAGGTCCCGTTGCATGTGGAATATTCCATCACCGAAAAGGGGCAACAAATTCAGCCCGTCTTGGCAGCCCTCTACCAAGTCGGACAACAATGGCTGGAGCAAGAAGACTGCCATTGCCCTCTAAACGAAAAAGTCGGTTAGTTCACCTCTTCTCTCTAATGGCAAGCGTTACAGATCGCTTTCGGGAATCTCTTCCTTAAAATCAACCACGAGCTGCATCGCTTCGAGGACTAAGCCCCGTAAATCCTGGGTCAGAGGGACCTTTGCTTGGTCTCCAAACCAACGATCGAAGATCGACACATAGAACTCTTTACCTTGCAGATACCCTTGCATAAAGCGTACTAAGGAATAGTTGACCTGATCCGCAAACTGAGAGTTATTTTCAGGCACCATGCAGGCAATTCCTTCTTTAGAAAAATACCCAATAACATCGAACTTGTTGGGATCTTTAGCCGTTTGCAGCCAGGCATCCAGTAGAATTCCATCGGCGGCGAACGCATCTACCTGCCCTTGCTGAAGGGCCTTATATCCTTCTGCATGAGTTTTAACGATCACGACTTGGGCTTGGGGCTGAGCCCGACGGATGGCTGTTTCATTGGTGGTCGCGGCCAGAGCCGCAATTTTCTTGTTTGCCAGGTCAGCCGTTTCCCACGCCGCATTTTGCTGCTTCACTAGCAAGCGAGTGCCTGTCAGACTGTAACTCACAGAGAAATCAATTTGCTTATCTCGTTCCCAGGTATAACTACTCGCATCACAAACAATATCCACTTCACCTTGAACCAGTTTGGGAATCCGGTCTTCAGGGTTAATGGGCATCAGCTGGAGCTGAACCTCTCGTCCTAACTCCTTGGCTAACTGAGTTTGGATTAGCTTCAGCATATCAATCGAGTAGCCTTGCAATTGCCCTTGATCATCCGCAAATGCAAAGGGCTGTGCTTCTTGGCTAGTACCGGCAGTTAACGTACCTGTACGTTGCACTTTTTCTAAGACTGATTCGGCGGCAGCAAACTGTACTCCCAAGACGGTGAATAGAGCTGTTAGGGTAGCAATGGTTGCCGACTGACCGAGTATTTGCATTCTCCTAGAGGGACGTGGAGTGGAATCTTGATGAAGAGAATGGGGGTTTGGGGAGGGGCTGGGGGTGCCTAGTTTCATAACGATAAATAATGTCAATCCGTATTTTGAAGCTGAATACAACACTTCAGGAAGTGCAGGTGAATAACAAACTGTATACACAAAAGGAATACCTACCTTCAGGGCATTCCAAAGACATAAAGAACCTTGAACGCCAAACTACCAGCAATCCCTGAGCTTGAGAAGTCGAATGTCATGTTCTGTTACGAGGATGACAAGCATTGTTGAGCTAGCCCTTGCCTAGACAGAAAACAGCGCACTTATTTATATAAGTGCGCTTCACGTAAGAGATGTGTTTTGGTTGGTGCAAGTAATTTCATTATAAATAGATTTATCTATATCTCCAATAAAGTAATGATTGATTTTTATCTATATATCTACTAAAGTCCAGACACAGTTCTCAAGACATACTATATTGCCTCTCTAAAGAGATCGAATGTATCCAAGCCCTGATGACTTTGATGCTTTAGCCAGGATTTTATCAACACTCCATGTTTGGCCCAGGGTGAGAGTCGGTGTCAAACAACCTCAGGTCGGGGTAAGGTCTTTTTTGTAGTTGTTTTGCAAACTGTCTAGCCCCTAACTTATGCCAGGCTACAAGATCTCACTGTTCATCTAGGAGAATTAGTGTAGTTGAGTTGAGTGCGATCGCAACTGCAATACCATCCGCCAGATGAGCACCATCCATCGAGGCATCCAGCCTAAAACCTTACTATTAAAAGTTTATAGGCGTTGGCGGCCTAAGTAACTAAATGCATCTTCGCTGTTTCGGGATGAAAGCCGGTGGGAAAATGGGTATTGCGATCATAATCGGCGGCGGCTAATCGGGCATCGCCTAAATCAGCTTCTCTCAGATCCGTCCCCATCAGATTAGCCCCCCGCAGATCAGCTCCTTTAAGATTGGCACTTTGCAAAAAGGCTCCTCCCAGATCAGCGCCTCTAAGAGTGGAGCCTTGCAAATTGGCATCGCCCAGATCCACAGACTCTAAGTCAGCGCCCGCTAGATAAGCATCTTGAAGGTTGACCTCACTCAAATCCACTTCACTCAGGGAAATACCTCTTAAGTTAGCCCCTGCGAAATTCCGTTTCCCAGACAAATATTGGGCTAAAAAATCATCTCGGCCTATCACTACTTCCATAGTTAAACCTTTATCTATGAGCACTATCTTTGCAGACAGGGCAATGAGCAGGGTGAGATTTCACTGACCGATTTCACCCTAGAAATTTAAGTGTACCGAATCAATCCCGAGTCGGCGAGGGCAATGTAACGTTGGAAGTCTGATATTTTCGCTGCAATCGCTGGGCGATAATGCCATATTTAGGAGAGAAAAACATCGTCACAATAAATACCAGGGTTAAAAGAGTGACAATACTACCCCCCGTGGAAATATCCAAGTGATAACTAAGATAAGTGCCCATTACACAAGAGAACACACTACTGATCACTGAAATGATCAGCATATGGTCAAAGCGATCGCTCAATAAATAGGCAATTGAACCCGGCGTCACCAACATTGAAATCACTAAGATAATACCTGCGGTTTGCAGTGCCGTGACAATGGTCAGAGCTAGCACACACAGCAGGGTATAGTACATAGCTTGGGTATTCAGACCAATGGCTTTTGCATGGTTTGGATCGAAGCAGAATAGCATCAGATCTTTGCGCCGTAGCAGAATGACAACGAGGGTAATCGTCCCTGCAATCAAGGTTTGGATAATATCCTGTTGAGAAATTCCGAGGACATTACCAAAAAGGATATGGAATAGATCAATATTGCTGGGGATTTTGGTGATTAACACTAAACCAAAGGCAAAAAACCCGGTGAAGATCACCCCAATCACGGCATCTTCTTTCAGGCGAGTGTTGGACTTCACATAGCCGATGGCAACTGTAGCCCCAAACCCAAAGACAAACGCACCAATGGAAAAGGGGATATTCAGGGCATAGGCCACCACTACACCGGGTACCACTGCATGGGAAATGGCGTCTCCCATCAGGGACCAACCCTTAAGGGTGATGTAGCAGGAGAGTACGGCACACACTAAGCCCACAAAGGCACTCACCCAGATTGCTTGGACTAAAAATGCATACTGTAAGGGTTCGACAATCCAATTCCACAGCGGTATGGATGCCATGGTCATGCTTCTACCTCTGACTGCAGAGGGATTTGCTTTAGGCTCCGGATGGGCAAACCGCCAAAGGTCAGTGCAAGATTTTCTTCAGTAAAGGTTTCGGCGGTCGTCCCCGAGGCAAGAATCGTTTGATTGAGCAGGATGGTGCGATCGCAAAAAGTCGACACAGATGCCAGATCGTGGGTAGAAATCAAAATAGTGTGGTGTTCTTGACGCAATTGCAGCATCAGGTCAATGATGCTTTTTTCTGTCTTGACATCTACTCCTGTAAATGGCTCATCCAATAACATGACCTTGCTTTCTTGGGCCAAGGCTCGGGCTAGAAATGCGCGCTTTTTCTGGCCCCCTGATAGTTCTCCAATTTGACGATGGCGAAAATCAACCATACCGACTCGCTCAAGACTGGACATCACCAGCCGTCGATCCTTCGCAGAGGGCATCCGCAGCACATTCATATAGCCATAGCGTCCCATCATCACCACGTCGAAAACACTCACGGGAAAATTCCAGTCCACCTCATCGGCTTGCGGGACATAGGACATCAATTGTCGTTTTTGGGCCTTATGAACGGGCAAGCCCTGCACCCGGATGTGGCCTTGGGTGGGACGTAAAAACCCCATGATGGATTTGAATAGGGTTGATTTACCGCAGCCGTTGGGTCCTACCAAAGCGGTGATGGTTCCGGGTTCTACGGTGCAAGTCGCGTTGTAAAGAGCTAACCGGGCATTATTGTAGGTGACGCTCAGGTTATCCACGGTAATGCCGAAGGCTTGAGTTGTAGAATTCATCATCTTGACTAGTAATCGTTACCAAATATCTTGCGAACGTTCAGTTTTTGCGGCCAGCGAGTAAGCCGTTGGTTATCGTGCGAGCGTCATATTCCAGCAAATCTAAAAACGTGGGTACTGGCCCCTCTGCCGTTGAGAGGGAATCGACATAGAGATTGCCGCCAAACCGCACGCCTGTAGTTTTGGCCACCTGCTTTTGTCCTTCATCACTCACGGTACTTTCACAGAAAATCGTCGGTACATCATTCGACTTGACCTTTTTAATCACGCGTTGGACTTGCTTAGGAGTAAACTGCTGTTCTGCATTGATCGGCCACATATAAATTTCTTTCATGTCATAGTCCCGAGCCAGGTAAGAAAATGCGCCTTCACAGCTCACTAAATACCGTTGGCTGGCAGGAACTTTCTCTAGGTCTGCTTGTAGCTCATCATCAATAGCTTTGAGTTTCTTGCTGTAGGCTTCAGCATTGGCGTTGTAGGTTTCTTCATTTTCTGGATCGAGTTTCACAAATGCTTTGCGAATGTTTTCGACATACACCAGGGCATTGCGGGGTGACATCCAAGCGTGGGGATTGGGCTTATCGGAATAGGGGCCTTCCACAATCGGCATCGGTTCAATTCCCTCTGTCAGTAGCACCGAAGGGACATCTTTGACACTGCCCAGGAACTTCTCAAACCAGCGTTCCAGGTTCATGCCGTTGTAGAGAATCAAGTCGGCATCCTGGGCTTTAACCAAATCGCTAGGAGTGGGTTCATAGCCGTGAATCTCTGCACCAATACGAGTGACGGATTCTACGTTCAGCTTGTCACCGGCAACGTTGCGGGCCATATCAGCCAGAATCGTGAATGTTGTCAGTACCGTCTTTTTCCCATTCGCTTTTGCGGGTCGATTTTCATTTTCTGCAGTCTGCTCTTCAGGGTTCGTCGAAGGCCCGTCAGGGGCTGTGCAGCCGGTAAAAGCTAACCCAAATGCCAGGAGAGTGGCGAACACAACACTTCTTCGGAGAGGGATATTGGTCATGCAGTGAAAACTGTTTCATAATCATTTCATATTCTACTTCTATCCCAGCTAGAAGACAATTCTAGATTGCTTCACATATCTATATATTCTGGAGGTAGCATCTAGAATTAGCGCGCTATTTTAGCATCCAACAACAATGGAATACATTTGGCTCTAACAAGGTTCAGTCGTTAGATAAATCGGTGCAAATCCGTTGCTGCGCTGTCCCACAGATGTGATGAGGTCTGAGCATCAGAGTCAGAATGCCCGCCCAGCAATGATTCACTTTCACAACATCTACGAGATCTGGGGAATCAGTGTAAAAGTTGGGTTTTCCGTAGTTGGGAAACTCATATTTGTTTTTGGGCTCAGTACCGTTGCCAAGTTTGTCTACATTACAAGAGCTAGCCTGACGTTAACCCATCCTCCTTCAAGCGAAGAGATCCTTCCCCCTTCAAGCATGGAGGACAAAGAGGTAGACATTGCCATCACGGGAGAAATATTTAATCAACCCGTTTATGGGCCATTTCGATGAAAGGGGACTAGGCATCATTCTTCGCAAGTCTTAAAACACTTGGCAGTCACACTACTTTTACCTACTACTGATCCCATAAAGCACCAGAAATATGGCTTATTAATTAAAAGCAATATCAATAAGAGGGTTTTGCAGATCTACCCTTTTCAGACTGTTTCAATAAATTCCTCACTCACCGAGGCTTTGAAATCCTGTCACCACAATTAACTCATCTACTGCTCTATGCGTAAGAGTTTCGATGACCATAAATAATTTTTTGATTTAAATAAAAAAAAGAAGTTGTGGCTTCTACATATAGTTGCAATAAGCGGCCTTAATGACTGATGATTGATCTCAATAGCCGTTCTTAAATAAAAGCAGCCCTAGTAGGTTCATGACTATCGATAATCGCCAAGATGTGCGCAATGTGCTCGTCACTGTCTTGTTTTTAAATGTCACAGTGATGCTAATTAAGGCTGGCCTGGGATGGTGGACAGGGTCTTTGAGTTTATTCGCAGATGCACTGCATAGCATTACCGATAGTGCGAATAACGTGCTGGGATTAACCATGAATCGATTGGCATCCCCAGAACCCGATCGCGAGCATCCCTATGGACACCAAAAATTTGATGCCATTGGGGCGTTGGGTATCGCTGCTTTTTTAGGGATTGCTTGCTTTGAAATTTTAGAAGGGGCAGTGGGGAATCTCTTCAGCCAACAGTCTGATGTGGCAATGTCGCCTCAAGTCTTAGAACTATTGCTCGTGGTATTGGGCCTCAATATTATTGTGGCCGTTTACGAGCGTAGCGTTGGCGAGCGGGTGAACAGCAGCATTCTGTTATCGGATGCGCAACATACGATGAGCGATATTTGGGTCACCGGAATGGTGATGCTGGGCCTTGTCGGTGTGGGATTAGGATATCAATGGGTCGACGTGGTGTTGGCCTTCCCTGTCTGCGTTTTAGTATTTGCTAGCGGCTGGTCTGTATTGCAGCACAACTTGCCTTGGTTGGTGGATGAGATGGCCATTGCCCCAGAAGCGATTCATGACGCGGTGATTAATGTGCCTGGGGTGCTCAACTGTCACGATATAGCTTCTCGTGGGTTGTTGGGACGTCAGACCTTTATCGAGATGCACCTGGTGGTGGACTCAGATAGTGTCGAAGTGGCCCATGACATCACAGAAGAAGTGGAAGCCATTCTGGAGCAAAAGTATGCTCCTATACGGGCCACTATCCACATTGAACCCCGGTCTTATTCCTCCGAGCAGATTAGTTTTGGTGAAGTGCCGGCAACGGAGCAAGGCGTCTAATTGGAGGATTCTGGGGATTGACTCAAGGTGATGAGGCGATCGCGATCCTAAACAGCCCATCATCTTAAGTCTTCGTTTTGAGAGACAGAGCGTTATCAACCAGATTAGTAATTTGATCGAATTGAAACCCTCTAAATAGCTTCATCAGTTTCGTGGTCAACTTGGGATAGTCAGTCGTGATTTCTGCTAATTGTTGACTAACCCACTCCTCATCCAGTTCAATCGCCGCTTGTTGCAACTGAGTGAGCCATTCCACAGAATGCTGAGATAGCTGTAATTCCGCATCATGATCGCTTATTAGCGGAGTATCCTGGTCTTCGGGGAAAGTGATAGCTTGCCCCTGATCCTCCGACAAGAACTTCAGGTTGAGATGTTGAGCGAGTAGCTCAAATAACCTGCTGGGTTGATAGGGTTTGCACAGAAAATCATCACAGCCAGCTTCTTCGCATTCAGCTTGGGTATCTTCGAATACACTCGCTGTTACCGCAATAATAATGGTACGTGAAGCAGACATTTCTGTCCTGGAGACCGCACTCGGAGAAATAACATCAGCTTTCTGAGTACCCTGAGACTCTAGGGAACGAATGGCCCTGGTCGCCTCATAGCCATTCATGACAGGGAGTTGCCAATCCATCCAAATTATCTGAGGATGCCAGGCTTGCCAACAGTCGACGGCTGCTTGGCCATTTTCGACCGTCTGCACCTCAAATCCCACATCCGTCATCAGCTGCTTTAGAATTTGCCGATTCTCTAAATTATCTTCAACAATGAGCATGCGGATGGGAGCTTGGTCAGGAGCAAGGCCTGTCACATTCGTATAGCGATGTTCTTCAACCTCATCCGTATCTGGAATCACCACAGGAATCTGCACCAATACGGTCGTCCCCTGTCCTGGCTGACTCTGGACCTGAATATCACCCTTCATCAGGTGGATGAAGTGACGACAAATCGCCAGGCCTAACCCTGTGCCGTCTTGTGAGCGTTGCCCCGATGGCGTTTGGATAAAGGCTTCAAAAATACCAGCGAGTTGGTTGTTCGCTATTCCTATTCCCGTATCTTCAACTTCAAAGCATAGAGAAAGGTTAGGTTGAGGGTTCTCTTGATGGGAAGTCAACGACTCGGGTGAGGGCTGGGTAAAAGCCCTCAAGGTAACGGAGCCAACATCTGTAAAGTTCAAGGCGTTGGTCAGCAGATTAATTAACACTTGCCTGAGCCTGCTTTCATCAATACGGATATAGGGTGGTAATTGGCTTGATTTTTGGATGTTTAGAACTAATCCCTTCGATTTGGCTTTCAAGGCAAACATTTCTTGCAGGGAATCTAGCAGGTGGAGGAGGTCACAGTTCTGAAGATTGAGAGATATTTTTCCCGCTTCAATCTTGGACATATCCAAAACATCATTGATTAAATTCAGCAGATGAGAGCCGCTCCGATTAATGGTGTTAAGAGTTTGTTTCTGTTCAATGGTCAGGTTTTCATCCCGAGCTAGGAGTTGGCTAAACCCCAAAATGGCATTGAGGGGGGTTCTTAACTCATGGCTCATATTGGCTAAAAAAGCACTTTTTGCCTGATTCGCAGCTTCTGCTTTATTCTTTGACTCTCGCAGTTGGTTGAGTAGTTCTGACTGTTGCAAAGCCACCCCCAACTGGGCACCCGCTTGTTTCAGGAGGTACAGCTCTACCTGGTGCCATGAACGAGGCTGGTGGAGTTGGTATGCCGCTAATAACCCCCAGAGGGTTTCACCGATAAAAACGGGGACAACCATATAGGCTCTAATCTGAAACCATTCCAGGATCTCTATGTGGCAGTCTGTATAGGATTGTTGGTAAATATCAGTAACCACTGTCGTGGCATTATCTCGGTATTTCCCACCCTGATTTTCCTGTAAATAAGTATCCTGCCAGGTGGTCGGCACATCTATTTCTGATAGGGGCGATAGGTTGGGCGCGGTGGCCTCAACCAGAAATTTCCCGGACCAATCTGGAAAGAATTGGTAGACGACGACGCGATCGCATCCCAAAGACTCACGTACATCATGGGTCGTTGCCCGAAAAATATCCTCAATATCTAAACTTTGGCGAATCCGCAGAACAATTTCAGCAATATTGCGCTCATACCTGGCTTTCCAAGCCTCTTGTTCTTTCTGCACCTCAACTTGCTGGAGGGCAATTTGTAATTGTTGGGATTTACCCAATGCCTGCTCATACAATTCTGCTTGATTTAGAGCGATACCGAGCTGAATCGCAATTTGCTCCATAAATTCTATTTCTGAGAATAGCCATACCCGAGGTCCTGAGCACTGATGCAGACATAGCAATCCCCAGAGCTGATCGCCTTGAAGTAGGGGAAGAACTAAGGTGGCCCGAACTTGAAACCGCTCATAAATCTGAATATGGCAATCACTTAGACCCGCCGTATAAATATCAGAAACTGCAAATACTCGACCCAATTGATATTTATCAGCGTAATTCTCGCTAAAGCGATCATCTGTTACTCGCGCAGCCACTACGGAGTAATAGACTGGAACAACTTTTTCTGCTACAAAAACACCTTGTCTATAATCGGTGGCAGGATCGAACTGAAAAATAGCAACTCGATCTGTTTTTAGTACATCTTGAATTTTGTCAACAGCAATCTGAAAGATGGTATTGGTATCGAGCTTTTTCTGAATCTCATTAGTCACCTCTCTCAATAAAGTAGATTGCTGCAGCAACGTTTCTAACTGGATGTCACAGCTTAGAGTCTCTTCTTCATCTTGGGGTAGATGGAAAGGGTCAGGTGCAGATCCAGTCATATTTAAGATCTCTCCATCACAGGTAGTTGAGGATCGAGAACACTTCAGGTTTAACTGTGATCATGACCACCCTAATATTGCTTAAACGACTTAACGCATCTCTATCAGGAGCATCTAATTTATAAGCTATATATAAGAACTTCACTCGGCAATCAGAAAAGCCATTAAAAAAAAGTTAGCTATATCGCCAACCTGACAATCAGCATTTTAAAACTAAAATTCTCCACAAAAAGAGATCATATATATAGTTTTGCCACTGAAAAATTAATCAATTCATAACAACTTAATAAGATCCTTACCTTGCATTAAGCAGTGCACATTCTAGCTTGTTTTATTGAATTTGAGTAGAGACAATCTACTAGATAGACAAAGATTTCACTAAAAATTTTTATGCCAGAAATCTTTGTCTTCTAGCCTTAACATCAACCACCTATCTGTCCTATCTAAATACTCCTCACCAAGCTAAGATTTTTACTTTAAATCTGGCTTAAAATCTCCAACATCAAGCATTATCAATTAGCATCTAAATCAACTGAAGAGTTGAAAGTCAGTCCATGCACAATTGATAGGTGTGATAAAAATACGCTTTACCAAATCTCAGTCGATCAACCTGTGCCTAATCAACGAGGCTGATAGGGTACACATCAAGTCGAAACAGCATTGTAGGGAATGAGAAGCAATACACCTCTATCCAGGAAAACGCAGTACTGATATTCCACCAAGACTGGAACAACACACTTTCCCCAACGGATTACTATAAAGGTAGTCCTGACGTTGCCATTAAAAAGGGATGCCTCAATCTGATCCCAATCGAATACTACGTTTACTACCCTTTGTTGTCGGAGGACTGGGGGGTACTTTACTCATGGTTAATCGCCTCCTTACCCCCAGTTTGACGACATCCCAGGCCCGCTCTGATGCCGTCGGCGTCATTATCAGTGCCGTATTGATTCTGACTGGATTGCTCTGGCAGCGAGTTCAACCGCGATCACCCGAGGCCGTCGAGCTGATCGGAGAGCAGGGCATTGAGTTTGCACCTAATTTATCAGAAACGGCTAAAACCGAGTTGGCATGGGCTTCTCATATCCTGCTCACCAATACCGTTACCAAATCTGTGGTGATTTGGTATCGCGATCAGGTATTGCTCCGACGAGGGGTATTAGGACCCATCTCAACGGTGAAACCTGGTGCCATTGTTGAGCGGGTTTTGAGCACCGAAAAAGCGGTCTATTTAGTCGCCCTAAAGCTTTACCCAGGCAGGGTTGAGTTCGATTATCTTCCTGAAAATACTCAGGGCGTGATCTGCCAGCCCATTGGTAACGAAGGCGTCCTTATTTTAGGCGCCAATGTCCCCCGCAGCTACACCAATCAGGACGAAGCATGGGTAAGTGCGATCGCAGATAAATTAGACAATACTCTTAGCCAACAAGAATCAACCCCCATCTCTGGATAATGTCTGTGGACTTTTTAAGCGCGCTCCAAGACCAGCAAATCATTCTGTACTGGATCCTAATCGCCGTCATGATCGTCGGCGTTATCGGCTCCGTTGTACCTGCTTTGCCGGGATCTAGTCTGGTGTTAGTCGCCATTTTGCTGTGGGGCTTAGTGGTAGGCTTTGGCAAAATTGGCGTGGCATTGGGGGTAGCCATCGCTGTCCTCGTTGTCAGTACAGCCGTAGATTTTCTAGCAACCTTTTGGGGAGCGAAAAAAGCCGGGGTTAGCCGGTGGGGGCAAATTGGCGCAATGGTAGGTTTAGTAGCGGTTTTATTCGGTCTTTTACCCCCTGCTCTAGTGGTAGGTGGTCCCATTATCGGTCTACTGATTGGGCCGTTTATTGGTGCGTTTATTGGCGAGTTTTTATATCGGCGCAACTTCAAACAAGCCCTAAAAGCCTCAGTAGCAGTCGTTGCTAGCTCTTTGATTGGTAATTTAATTCAGGGAGTATTGGCTCTAGGAGCAGTCATTGTCTTCCTTCTCACAACATGGTCAAGTGTTATGGGTTGAGATACGACCCAGACAAGCACAACTGTTCAAGCATCTTGCACAACAGGCTGATGACACGACCCATATTGAGCAGAACAAGCAGGGAAGCCTGATCACCACTTACGAGAATTAGTAGATGCTGGTTGATGTAGATTAATACATCTGCAAGAAGCTAGATAGTTCTGAAAGCTTCACCCATAAAACACACACTCTTTTAGATAGAACCGACATTCAGCAGGTACTAACCATCAAGGGATAATTTTGAGGTTGTCTCTCAACGCAAGTCCATGTATTCACCTCAAGAGATAGACGTTCAGGATATTGACCATCTCGGTATTATTGCCGGTATCGTCGATGAGATCGGCATTGTCGAAATAGTGGATCGATTATTAGGTACTCACGAGCAAGAGAATGTTAGTTGTGGTCAAGTTGTCAAAGCCCTGATTCTAAATGGTATGGGCTTTTTGAGTGCTCCATTGTACTTATTTAGTGAGTTTTTCGAAAGCAAAGCAACCGAGCACTTACTCGGTCAAGGTGTACTGCCAGAGCACCTCAACGATACCCGTATCGGTCGAGTCCTCGACAAGCTCTATGCCTATGGTGTGACCCAGATATTTATCCATGTGGCAATGGCAGTCGTTCAGAAATTCGATGTAGCTCTAAGGTGTGCGCATCTAGATGCGACAAGCCTTAGTGTTGAGGGGCAATACTTAGATAAACCACAGGTTGAGGCGTCAGACGAATCCCCCTCTGCACCTGAGTCCCCCTCCCCTGCACTGGCTGAATCAGAGGAGCCGATACCCGTGAAAATCACCTACGGCTACTCACGGGACAATCGTCGTGATCTCAAGCAGTTTGTATTGAACCTACTGGTGAGTGGGGACGGGGGTATTCCTTTATTTTTACAAGTGGGCAACGGTAATGATGCGGACAAAAGTACGTTTGTGCCTATCATCCATGAATTTAAGCAACAGTGGAGTCAGCAACAGCCAGAGGTGATTGTTGCTGATAGTGCCCTCTACAGTGCCGACAATCTGCAAGCATTAGGAAGTACATCTTGGATTAGCCGAGTTCCAGCAAGTTCAACGGCAGCCCAAGACTTATTACAAGGGCTGCCGGGTTCACAGTTTCACCCCAGTGCTCTCAACGGCTATAGCTTTGTCGAAGTATGTAGTACCTATGGAGAGATTCAACAACGGTGGCTGGTGGTTGAAAGTAAAGCTCGCAGAGACTCTGGACTCAAACAAGTGCAAAAGCGGATTGATCAGGCGTTTAGCCAAAAAACTACTGCACTTAAAACCCTCTGCAAACAGACCTTCTTGTGCCCTGCAGATGCTTTAGCTGCAGCCCAAGATTTTGGCAAAATCCTCAGGTATCACACCCTTGACGATCTCAAAATCCACAAAAAACCTCATTATTCAAAGGCTGGACGACCGACAAAAGCAACGGTTGTGACTCACTACACCTATTCTATTGAGGCTACCTTAACCCTCAATGAGCCAGTCATCGAACGCTATCGGCGGCAAGCAGGTCGTTTCATCTTAGCCACCAATCTCTTGGAACAAGAGCAATGGAGCAATGATGATATTCTGCGCGAGTATAAGAACCAGCAGGCGTGTGAAGGAGGCTTTCGCTTTATCAAAGATCCACTCTTCTTTGCCTCTAGTGTTTTCCTGAAGACACCTCGGCGTATCGCTGCCTTAGCCATGATCATGGCCTTGTGTTTGATGGTCTACAGCTTAGGACAACGACAGTTAAGAAATGCACTAGAACAAGTACAAACAACTCTCCCTAATCAGAAGGGGAAACAAACTATGAAACCTACGTTACGTTGGATTCTCCAATGCTTTCAGGCCGTCCATTTAGTTTGGCTTGATGGTGCCAAGCATCTCATCAAGCTCAACAGCAGGCAGCAACTTATCTTGCCGTTCCTTGGGAAGGGCTGTAAAAAATATTATCTGCTCTGCTAGCTAGCCTGCTGAATGTAGGATAGAAGAATTCCAAGTTCTACGGAGACCTTAAAATTCTTCTACTATTTTCAGATCATGAATCTGAGCTAATCACGATTATTCGTCACTTCTAACTCTCAAGCTTGTCGAGGATTCTCAATCACCATAAATACATTTGCATTGAGTAAGTCTGCACCGACCCCTGTAAAGAAGGCCAGCTGATCGCCCGTACTTGCAACGCTTACCAAGGAACTGTGCCCTACAGATGTAATCTTGAGGTCATCAAATGAGAGCTGTTCGGCCATCAAGCTCACCTTGTCAACTGCCCCATCAAAATCGGCAATGACATCTCTCCCTTTCCCAGGTTCAAGGACAAAAGTATCTGACCCAGCTCCACCAACCAGCAGATCTTTACCGTTTCCACCTCGTAATAAATCATGACCATCGCCACCAAGGAGATAGTCACGACCATGGCCTCCTAGCAACTCATCATCACCTGATCCTCCCTTGAGAGTATCCTCGCCCCCATTGCCCTGAATATGATCATCACCACCACGCCCAAGCAGAAGATCGTCACCTCGAAGCCCTCTTATGGTGTCATCTCCATCCATACCGACAAGCCTGTCATGGCCATGAGTCCCATGCAGAACTTTGCCAGAGCTAGTATTTTCTTCGCCATCCCCAGAGTTATTCTCATTACTCTCATCTGCGTCATCATCCGAATCATTGTCTTCATTCAAGAAGTCATCATTCAAAATAGTTGTGGTAGCAGAATCAGTACTGATGGTTGCGGTGCCAGGAGCAGTGGCATTCGCAAGGGACACCACAATAGTTTCATCAGGTTCTACATGCGTGTCGCCTAATACATCAAGGGTGATAGTTTTGCTAGTTTCATCGACACCAAAATTGATCGTGCCAGTTAAACCAGCAGCGCCACTCGTGCCCCCAATATTATTGAAATCTTCGGAATTGGTCGCTGTGCCACCAAAAGTAAAGTCAACACTGCTAGCGTTTTGAGTAGAGCCAGTGCGGGTGACCGTGAAGGTGACTTGCTGGGCACCATTATCTCCTTCAGTAAGACTGACTGCACTTGTTGCGATGGAATAGTCAATATCAGCAAGTGGGGGCGGCGGAGCATCATCGTTCAAGATAGTTGTAATAGCAGAGTCAGTACTAATGGTTGCTGTGCCAGAAGCAGTCCCATTGGCAAGGGACACAATGATGGTTTCATCGGACTCAATAGTAGTGTCGCCCAAGACATCTAAGGTGATCGTTTTGCTGGTTTCATCTGCACCAAAATTAATAGTCCCAGTTAGTCCTGAAGCACCACTGCTTCCACCAATGTTGTTGAAATCTTCAGCGTTAGTTGCTGTGCCACCCAGTGTAAAGTCGATGCTGCTGGCATCTTGAGTCGCACCTGTTCGGGTCACTGTGAAGGTAACTTGTTGTGCCCCACTATCTCCTTCTGTGACCGTGACTGCACTCGTCGCTATAGCGTAATCAATATCAGCGGGTGGAGGGGGTGCAGTGTCATCATTCAAGATGGTTGTGGTAG
The DNA here is from genome assembly GCF_018336915.1 of Acaryochloris marina S15. Lineage (GTDB taxonomy): Bacteria > Cyanobacteriota > Cyanobacteriia > Thermosynechococcales > Thermosynechococcaceae > Acaryochloris > Acaryochloris marina_A. Next base: position 4,276,102 of record NZ_CP064923.1, read on the forward strand.
CAGAGTCAGTACTGATGGTTGCGGTACCAAGGGCAGTCCCATTGGTAAGGGACACAATGATAGTTTCATCTGGCTCAATAGTAGTGTCGCCCAAAACATCTAGGGTGATCGTTTTACTAGTTTCATCAGCTCCAAAATTGATCGTTCCAGTTAATCCAGAAGCACCACTGCTTCCACCAATATTATTGAAATCTTCGGAATTGATCGCTGTGCCACCAAAACTGAAATCAATGCTGCTGGCATCTTGCGTGGCACCTGTTCGAGTCACTGTGAAGGCAACTTGTTGTGCTCCACTATCTCTTTCTGTGACCGTGACTGCACTCGTTGCTATAGCGTAATCAATATCAGCAGGCGGGGGAGGTGGTGCATCGTCATTCAAGATGGTTGTGGTAGCAGAGTCAGTACTGATGGTTGCAGTACCAGGAGCAGTGGCGTTTGAAAGGGACACCACAACAGTCTCATCGGGCTCAATATCCGTATCACCTAGAACATCAAGAGTGATGGTTTTGCTGGTTTCATCTGCACCAAAATTAATCGTTCCAGTTAATCCAGAAGCACCACTGCTTCCACCAATATTATTGAAATCTTCGGAATTTATTGCTGTGCCACCAAGTGTAAAGTCGATACTGCTAGCATCTTGAGTCGCACCTGTTCGGGTCACTGTAAAGGTAACTTGCTGTGCCCCACTATCTCCTTCTGTGACTGTGACTGCACTTGTCGCTATGGCGTAATCAATATCAGTCGGTGGAGGGGGTGCAACGTCATCGTTCAAGATAGTTGTGGTGGCAGTATCAGTACTAATGGTTGCGATGCCAGAAGCAGTTGCGTTTAAAAGGGACACCACAACAGTCTCATCAGACTCAATATCCGTATCACCCAAAACATCTAAGGTGATCGTTTGACTAGTTTCATCTGCACCAAAATTGATAGTCCCAGTTAAACCAGAAGCACCACTAGTTCCACTAATATTGTTGAAATCTTCAGTGTTAGTTGCTGTGCCACCAAGTGTAAAGTCGATGCTGCTGGCATCTTGAGTGGCACCTGTTCGGGTGACAGTAAACGTGACTTGTTGAGAGCCACTATCCCCTTCCGTGACAGTAACTGCACTTGTCGCTATGGCGTAATCAATATCAGCTGGTGGAGGGGGCGCAGTATCATCATTCAAGATAGTTGTGATGGCAGAGTCAGCGCTGATGGTTGCGGTGCCAGGAGCAGTGGCATTGGCAAGTGAAACCACAACAGTCTCATCTGGCTCAATATCCGTATCACCCAAAACATCTAGGGTGATAGTTTGACTAGTTTCATCTGCACCAAAATTGATAGTCCCAGTTAAACCAGAAGCACCACTGCTTCCACCAATGTTGTTGAAATCTTCAGTGTTAGTTGCTGTGCCACCAAGTGTAAAGTCGATACTGCTGGCATCTTGAGTCGCACCTGTCCGAGTCACTGTGAAGGTAACTTGTTGTGCTCCACTATCTCCTTCTGTGACAGTAGCTGCACTCGTTGCTATAGCGTAATCAATATCAGCAGGGGGAGGTGGTGCAACGTCATCGTTCAAGATGGTTGTGGTGGCAGTATCAGTACTAATGGTTGCTGTGCCAGAAGCAGTCCCATTCGCAAGGGACACAATGATGGTTTCATCGGACTCAATATCCGTATCACCTAGAACATCTAGGGTGATAGTTTTGCTGGTTTCATCCGCACCAAAATTGATAGTTCCAGTTAAACCAGAAGCACCACTAGTTCCACTAATATTGTTGAAATCTTCAGTGTTAGTTGCGGTGCCACCAATCGTAAAGTCAATGCTGCTGGCATCTTGAGTCGCACCTGTCCGAGTCACTGTGAAGGTAACTTGCTGTGCTCCACTATCTCCTTCTGTGACCGTAACTGCACTCGTCTCGATGGCGTAATCAATATCAGCTGGTGGAGGGGGAGCAACATCATCGTTCAAGATGGTTGTGGTAGCAGTAGCAGTACTGATGGTTGCTGTACTAGGAGCAGTAGCATTAGCAAGTGACACAACAATAGTTTCGTCAGGCTCAACAGTAGTGTCACCTAGAACATCAAGGGTAATCGTTTTACTGGTTTCACCCACACCAAAATTAATCGTGCCAGTTAAGCCTGAAGCACCACTGGTGCCACCAATATTGTTGAAATCTTCCGTATTGGTTGCTGTGCCGCCAATCGTAAAGTCGATACTACTAGCAGCTTGAGCAGCAGCTACCTGAGCGAATGCACTGCTAGTAGATTGAATAGCACCTGTTCCTGTTTGAGTGACTGTAGCGTTAGCAACCTGAGTGATCTCTGTTCGAGTGATGGTGAAGGTGACTTGTTGGGCACCACTATCTCCCTCAGTGAGCGTTACGGCACTCGTCGCTATAGCGTAATCAATATCAGCAGTTGGAGGGGGCGCAATGTCATCATCAGTAATAATCAAGGTGCTACTGGTATTGGAAAATCCGATGGCCGATGCACTAATCATGACGAGTTGATTCCCATCAACTACAACATCATCCACTCCATTGATAGCGAATTGGACTGAATTTTGGCCATCGAGAATAGTGACTTGAGCTGGTACTGATGCTTCAGTAACATCATTGCTAGCTAGATCAACCGTTAAATCACCAATCGTTGAATTCCGAGTCAATGTTGCGGTAGCTATACCACCATTTTCTGAAATGCTATTGGGGCTAATACTTAAACTCAGAGAAGGCGAAGAGGCCCCACCAAAATTCAAGATATAGTTCCCAGTTGTATCACCCACACCATCAACAAGCAGCGTGTAGGTTCCGGCATTCTGAATCTGAAAGTTCTCTATTGAAACGTCTCTAGCGTTCAGTGGTGAGCTTTGCTCGTCTAAAACAGTCGTACCATTCGCATCCAACAATCGAATTCGGACTCGGCCTCCCGTTAAATTATCGACAAAGGCTTCTATCAGGTCGCCAGATTGAGCGGTAAAGGTATAAGCTTCTCCATCACCGGCAAAGTCGAGAGATGATGCGACGACTTGGTTGTCCGCTATAGTTTGAGCGTTCTCTGTAAAGTTGGTCAGACCTACGGTGTAGTTACCGGTGGCATCTCCCACCCCATCGACTAACAGGGTGTACTGACCTGTTGATGCAATGGCAAATGGGAGTGATGTTAATTCTCCAACACCAACGTCTCTAGCGTTCAGTGGTGAGCTTTGCTCGTCTAAAACAGTCACGCCATTCGCATCCAACAATCGAATTCGGACTCGGCCTCCTGTCAAATTATCAACAAAGGCTTCAATTAAGTCACCGGATTGAGCGGTAAAGGTATAAGCTTCGCCATCACCGGCGAAGTCGAGAGATGATGTGACAACTTGGTTGTCCGCTATGATCTGGGAGTTCTCTGTAAAGTTGGTCAGACCTACGGTGTAGTTACCGGTGGCATCTCCCACCCCATCGACTAACAGGGTGTACTGACCTGTTGATGCAATGGCAAATGGGAGTGATGTTAATTCTCCAACACCAACGTCTCTAGCGTTCAGTGGTGAGCTTTGCTCGTCTAAAACAGTCACGCCATTCGCATCTAACAATCGGATGCGAACTCGGCCTCCTGTCAAATTATCGACAAAGGCTTCTATCAGGTCGCCTGCCTGAGCGGTAAAGGTATAAGCTTCGCCATCACCGGCAAAGTCAAGAGATGATGTGACAACTTGGTTGTCCGCTATGATCTGGGAGTTCTCTGTAAAGTTGGTCAGACCTACGGTGTAGTTACCGGTGGCATCTCCCACCCCATCGACTAACAGGGTGTACTGACCTGTCGATGCAATGGCAAATGGGAGTGATGTTAATTCTCCAACACCAACGTCTCTAGCGTTCAGTGGTGAGCTTTGCTCGTCTAAAACAGTCACGCCATTGGCATCTAACAATCGGATGCGAACTCGGCCTCCTGTCAAATTATCGACAAAGGCTTCTATCAGGTCGCCTGTCTGAGCTGTGAAGGTATAGGCTTCTCCATCACCAGCAAAGTCGAGAGATGATGTGACAACTTGGTTGTCCGCTATAGTTTGAGCGTTCTCTGTAAAGTTGGTCAGACCTACGGTGTAGTTACCGGTGGCATCTCCCACCCCATCGACTAACAGGGTGTACTGACCTGTTGATGCAATGGCAAATGGGAGTGATGTTAATTCTCCAACACCAACGTCTCTAGCGTTCAGTGGTGAGCTTTGCTCGTCTAAAACAGTCACGCCATTCGCATCCAACAATCGAATTCGGACTCGGCCTCCTGTCAAATTATCAACAAAGGCTTCAATTAAGTCACCGGATTGAGCGGTAAAGGTATAAGCTTCGCCATCACCGGCAAAGTCGAGAGATGATGCGACGACTTGGTTGTCCGCTATAGTTTGAGCGTTCTCTGTAAAGTTGGTCAGACCTACGGTGTAGTTACCGGTGGTGTTTCCTACGCCAGCCACCACAAGCGTATACTGACCTGTTGCTGCAATGGCAAATGGTAGCGAGGTCAATCCAATACCAGCATCTCGAGCGTTCAAGGGTGAGCTTTGCTCTTCTAGAACAGTCACACCATCTGAATCTAGTAGCTGAATTTGGACTCGGCCTCCCGTCAAATTATCGACAAAGGCTTTAATCAAGTCTCCTGCTTGGGCGGTGAAGGTATAACTTTGAGTGTCTCCTATCGAGGCAATACTTGCAGCAAGGCTTTGGTCATCATTTATAGGAGGCATTTTTCTACCTAAGATAAGTTTTTATTTTTTTGCAAAACCTCAGATGCAAATGAACTTAGCTTCATCTACATCCAGTATTCAAAATTCACATGCCATCAGATTCCCAAGGTCTAAAATCAGCATATGATTATCGCTACTCAATGACTTCCTGAGATAATCAACAGAGCATCAAAGCTAAGGTGGGAAGATTCCTAAATAGTTATAAATTGAGACATTCATGGATAAAAAGCCAAGTCCTGATAGCTGGGCACAAAAACCACCTAAGCTAGACTAGCAATTGGTTACACTTATCAATTTCAGCACTAAGAACAACATCTTAGGCTTATCTATTGACACAGATAGCTAAGCTAGAGACGTGCGAGATCTATTGATAACAATAGCTTCTACGAAATACTTTCCTTAAAAAATTAAATATAGAAAATTTCAAAAATAGATTTTTGCATAATACTATCCAAAAAAGAATTTAATGACAACTTCATTCCAATAAGAAATTTACAATTTAATCCAATCAAACACCCAAAACTTTAACGAAACTTTTTTATATTAACCAATAAAAAATAGAGGAAATAATAAAGAGATCTAAAGCCAGCAAAAGACTTATAAATATCTAATTTTGTCTAAATCATTGAAGGCATTCACGTTATATATGCAGAGAAACAAAGGCTTCAGATTGCTTTAAAGGAATTTGCTACTTATCAAAATCTACTGATAACCCTGTTGATTAGATAGGAAAGAGCTGTCTTGAAGTTTGCGATCGCAACTCATCCACCCGACAAACATCACGCAGAATGGCCAATGCTAACTGGCCAAGAATGGCAATCGCTAATCCAACAGTTCACCGGAGACGATGCAGCCATTTCCCACTCCTTACAGTGGATATATCAGCAAGAGGGGGCAGAGGTATAGTTGATTCTGAAGCTAATGGAGTTTATGGGGAGCGCTATGACAGCCACCAAAAGCTTGAATAATACTGGCACGCCAGAGTGAACAGAATTGCCATCACCCAAATTGGCATATTTGTCTATTACTGCCAGAAGAATATTAGATCTGTAATCGTACATGGATAAAGACAGGTCACTTAAATCCACTTTCCTGACTTAAACTCATGCGAGAGCCTATCGCTTCAAAGCCCTGCGCTTGATAGAATTTCAATGCTGATGAATCGGAACTATACATGTCAAACCAAATCCATTTCAGGTTGTCTATCTCTTGAGCAAACCGTTTCATTGTTGAAATCAGCTGACTTCCCACTCCTGTTCTACGAAATTCCTGCACTACATAGATTTGGTGCAAGTAGAGAATTTTTCTGGCATGAGAAAAGATAGTTTCTTCTCGTTCGCAAACCTCAAAATGGATATATCCAACCCGTTGGTCATCAACCACTGCAACATAGATGAATTCTTGCTCTACACCTATTTTTTCTTCTAAATAGTCCCTAGCGTTTTCCAACAGTAGGAGACGATGGATATCTGGGTGTGATTGCACTGCCATTTGGCTGAGACGAGTCATCAAATGGGCTACAGCACTAATATCAGCCTTCTCTATGCTTCGGATAATGGGGCCACATACCTCTGTACTTTCCATGGTCCACTCACCTATTTATTTTCTATAATATTTTCGACTTGAGGGACTGCAACCCCTCTCCATTTCAAACCCTTAAAATCTAAGCTTCGCTCGCAGCTGTTGGGTCTGCTGGTAATCGTTGAGACACAAGCGCAAAAAATGGATCTCCGCCCCCTAAACCCATCCAAGATAACAAGGTTGATTGAGGCGTTTGATTGGAGATTACTTGGGGCTTACTCAGACCTGTGACAGAGCCCATATAGGACTGCACTAGCTGTACCCGCTGCTCATCACTCCCATCTCGCCAAACCTGAATTGCTTTTTGATAAAACATGCGGTTGGAGAAGCTCACAATGACTACGCCACCAGGCTTAAGTACTCGGTGGATTTCGCTAAAAATTGCTTCAGGGTATTGCAAATACTGCACGGAAACGGCAATCAGCACCGCATCAAAAGTTTGATCTGCTTGAGGAAGCTGCAGCTCTTTGTTGAGATTTTGGACAAAACACTCATCAAAGCGAGGATTCTTGGCTAGCTCTTCAGCATTTAGGCCATGACCAATCACCTGCTCAAACTTGATATCCTCTGGCAGGTGAGACACCCAACTACTCATCAAATCTAAGAGGGTAAATCCAGGTTGGAGATGCTGTCGGTACAGATCAGTGAGTTGTTGAATAAACCCATCATCAACATGGGTGACAAAGCGCGGATAATCGTAGAAAGACTGATCATCACCGTTGTCTAGCTTGGTTCGTTGATGGGGTTGCAGCGACATAGTCAGGGCAAAATACACTCCAGAGATTTCCCTTAGCCTTCATCACAAAGACTGAGGTTAAGCCTAAGGCTTACCTCAAAGTGTAAAAGAATATGATTCACAGGTGTGTTGCCTCCTATTCGTTAGGCTAGAGCACCCTGGATATTATGTAAGAACCATGCCTAACCTAGAGACGCTTACACAGCAGGAGTCGTTTAGGAGACGCAAAAAAGATATTTGGCCAAGCAGGTGGGCTGTCTACGAGCTGATAACCCGCTTTGGCATACAGTCGACGGGCAGGGGTATTGTCATCCATGACATGAAGATATAGACGAGGATGTCCCCACTGGCGAACCAGTTCTTCACAGGCAAACAAGAGCTGTTTACCCACTCCCTGACAACGACATTGAGAGGCCACCGCTAGGTTGGAGATATAAGGCACAGACGGCGCAAAGGGCAACCAAGGCGACAAGGATTTCAGGGCTACCTCAACGGTGCCAACGAGTTCTGACTCTACGGACACATCCTGGGCAACCTGAGCGCCAATCAAACTCGTAAACGGCATTAGGCGAACGCTGTAACGGGATTGGAGATCGTGAAAGATACCCATTTGCATGATGGGATTAAACCACGATTGCCACCCATCCTGGGGATAAAAACACCGACAAAGAAGGGCTGCCACCTCAGACAAATCTTGCTGTTTTAAAGTACGCAGTCGAAAAGAGGCATCTACTCGACTGATATATCGAGCGCCGTCAATGGCGGAGTCTTTGGACCGAAAAATACCTAAATCTGCCACGATTTTCTATAGAATCTGCACGAAACAATCTAAGTCTTAAAGCAGGAATGCCAGCCATTATAAGGCGATCCACCTAGGGAAAGCCTTACAATTTCTTTACGGAGTATCCGAGTCTTTAGGGGCGGTACTTGCAGACGTTCCATCGTCCGTTTCCACGTCCAGTTCACTCAAGGCAGCCTGGATTTCAGGGGTCGCAAATACGACTTTCGTATCGGCAATCAATTTTTCGCCCCAGAGATTTTCCTCTAGGAAAGCCACCTTGCCATAGCGTCCATCCAGTTTCAGGGCAGACATGGCTAGGGATACCCCTTCTTCTTTATCTCCTTCAACATAGGTGGCGACCGCCAGAGCTAGCTTCGGTTCACCGGATTTTTCATCAATCTCGATGGCCGATTTCCACTGTTTAATCGCCCGACTGACATTTCCTTTTTCGTATTGAACTAAGCCAATATTGTTGATGGCAGGCCAGAATTTTTCGTTTTGATCCAAGGATTTTTCATACTGCTTGATGGCATCTTTCAATTTGCCCATCTTGTAAAAGGTATTGCCCAAGTCAAATAGAGCTTCTGGAACGTCTGGCTTAATTTTGAGCCCCGACGATAATAGTTGGGCCGCTTGCTCATATTTCTCTTGACCAAAGTAGGCGGCACCTAGGCTGAAATGAACCCCTGCATTTTTGGCATTCAAGGTTCTGGATTTTTCTAGGGCAGAAATCCCTTTGTCGACTTTCTTTTGGCTGAGGTATAACCCTCCCAGCAAGGCCCAGGCATCTGCAGACTTGGGAGCGAGTTGAGTCGCTAACTTCACGCGGGCTAGGGCAGGTTCAACTTGCTGAAATTGGCTCAGGTAAACGGCTTCTTTGAATAAGATTAGCCCGGTCTTCTCTAGTTCTTTGGAGTCAATTTTAAGCGTCCGAGGCGCAACTGCCTGTCCTAAAGCAGGTTGGGCAATAGCACCAAGACCTACGGCTAGGAAAAGCGAAATTAGAGTTGAACGTTGAAGCACAGTAGATGCCCAAATATAACGTATTCATAAGTTAGCTTAGCTCAGTTTTTCAGCTCTTGACTGAAACCGTTACAGACTATTGATTGTGAAAATGGAATCAGCAATTGATAGGTGCCCTCCTATTCCAGATTCTCCCCCCCAACAAATGACTTTTGCCGTTATGATTCGGTTGTTAGAATTATTAAGTCTTGTACACATTCAATTGGCAACGAGGGTACCTTGGTGGATAGTCAAACGATGCGCGATCGCATTGCCTTAGTGGAATCAAAACGTGGGTTATTGGTGCAGTTGCTCGATCAGCCAGATTTAGGCACGCTCCGCATTGACGTCAACCAGGCCCTAGAGGAAATGGATGACCTGATTGATGAATTCAGAAAAACCTTTCCTGCCGATGCATAGAGACTGCTAGACCTGGATGCCTCTCACCCCCAACGTCACGACCGATATTTGTCCGCAACTGTATAGCGAAGTGATTGATGTGAGATCCCCCGCCGAATACGCGGAAGATCACCTCCCCGGTTCCATCAATTTGCCAGTTCTCAACGACCAGGAACGGGCTGAGGTGGGGACGATATACAAGCAAGTATCGGCGTTTGTTGCCCGCAAGAAAGGGGCGGCTCTTGTATCCCAAAATCTCTCGTATCACCTCAGTCACCACTTTGCGGAGCAGCCCAAGGGGTATCACCCGTTAATTTACTGCTGGCGTGGGGGGCAGCGATCCCACAGTATGGCCCTGGTACTCACTCAGGTGGGATGGCGTACAACCCTTTTGAACGGGGGGTATAAGACCTATCGCACCTATGTAAGGGAACAGCTCGAGCAGGTGCCGTATCACTTTTCGTATCGCGTATTGTGCGGACTAACAGGCACCGCCAAAACTGAGATTTTGCAGCGCTTAGCCCAAGCTCAGGTGCAGGTCTTGGATTTAGAAGGATTGGCTAACCATCGAGGCTCTCTGTTAGGGGCAGCAGAAACCTCTGCTCAGCCCTCCCAAAAGCAATTTGAATCGGATTTACTGTCGGCTCTACAAACCTTCGATACCGCTCAACCGGTTTGGATCGAGGCGGAAAGCAATAAAATCGGTGAACGCTTTGTCCCCAAGGCTCTTTGGGACCAAATGCAGGCCGCTCCTTGTGTCGAAGTCCAAGTCCCCATGAGCAGTCGAGTGGACTGGTTGGTCACCCATTACGAACATTTCACCCATAATTCCGCTTTATTGAAAAACAAGCTGAATTTACTCCAACGTAGTTATAGCAAAGCCCAGCTCCAACACTGGCATGACCTCATCGATCAGCAACAGTGGCCCGCGTTCGTCCAGTCTCTGTTGGAAGAGCATTATGACCCTGCCTATCGTCGATCCATGAAGCGCCAATATACCAACGTTCAGATGCAATACGAGCTGCCTGATTTAGCGGCGACTAGCTTGCAACAGTTGGTTCATCAACTCGCCGCAACACCACAGTTGGCCTGTCATTAGTCAGTCCGCCTACGACGAACGTGTGAGCAAGATCATCTTCTATCGATGATTGAGATCATCCATTCGCTGTAATACACATCCTAGGATTGAACCAACTGCACAATTTATACCTCAACCCACAGTGACTCAGGGAAAGAGGTTGAGAGTCTGGGGGGTACAGTACGAGACTCTTGGGTTCTCCCATGATTGGCGCTGCGCTTAATGACTCAAGATATTAGGGATTAAATCCAACCTTTCTATCCAAACGGTGAACACCTCCGTTGCGAGGCTCGCCGAGTCCCTGATTTTTATCCAGATTATTTAAATCCATTATGAATTATTCTGCGACCTTTCTCAGTTTGCTGAAAGACCGTCAATCCTTCCTGCAAGAAATTCACGATCGCAAACGGCTTACAAGCAAGATTTCAGCTTTATTGCTCTGTAGCTTTTGTTGTTTTGCTATTTATGGGGGCATCGTAGGCTCTTTTCATAGCCCCATGCAGGCCGTGTCCTCTGCAGTGAAATTACCTGCCCTGTATCTGATTACCTTAGTAGTTTGTTTGCCTGCCCTCTACATTTTTAATGCTCTATTTGGCTCCCAGAAGACTTTGGCACAGCACTTTACCTATGTCCTCAGTGCCGCCTCCGTCATCTCGATTCTGCTCTGTGGCTTTGCCCCTGTCACACTCTTTTTTGTGATTACCATTTCCCCCATCAAAGACTATGCCTTTTATCAACTGCTCAACGTGGTCGTATTTGCCCTGACGGGGGTATTTGGGGTGACCTTTCTCTATCAGGCCATGCGGCCTGCAGATGAAGATAGTGCCAACTACAAACTCCGACTCACAATCTTGAGATTATGGTTGGGGCTGTATGGGGTGGTGGGTAGCCAGTTGGGATGGATTCTGAGACCCTTCTTCGGTTCTCCTGGGCAGTTCGAATGGTTTCGGGCCCGGGAAGGCAATTTTCTAACCGGGGTTTGGAATGCTCTGGCGAATCTTCTGGGCAGTGCTGGATAGGGATGATGACTCCAGCATTGGAAGATCTACGCATCTCTACCCTTGAAATTGAACGCCTCAGTGGTTTGGAGATTAGTGACCATATCCTTGATGGATTTCTTTTGGGGACCTATCGGCTACCGTTACACGCTCCTGGCCGTCTACTAGTCGTCATCACAACGGAACCTTTAGTTCTGGGCCTCTTACTGATTTTTGCAACTCCTTTCGCTCTGGGGCTGGCCCGAGGCTCGGCTTCGGATCTGACAGTCTTGGTATGGATAGGTGCGATCGCACTTGGTCTCTGGATCATCCGCCAGGTCAGAATGTGGCTCAAAGCCCAGCATCTGCGTAGCTTGATGCGATTGCTCGATGAGGTAGATCATTACCATCAAGTTTTGCAGGCCGTCGATTTGTTTGAGCAGTTAGGGGGTGCCGAGCAAACCCAATCTACAATCGTGGAAGCTCTCAATAAAGCCCGAGAAAGTTTAATTGCGGGCCTGATGACCGAGAAAATCCTGCGGCAGAATCGGGGACTGCTCTCTCGTCGCCAAGCACTATTAGATAATATCGAGCAAAATCTGATGACCTTGCAGTCGATAGAACTCCAGCATCAGGCCCAAAACTACAGCGATATTTTGAATCAAGCCGTCGATATCAGTATCCGGGTGCAAGATGAGGTGACCCAACTTTCTCATCAAAACTCTAACGGCTGATCTCCAAACTAAATCTGATAGCTTCGAAAGTGACTACGCTGTGTTCATTCACTGATCATTCCTTAGTTGCGGTCTGCATAAGGTGTACCACCGACATAAGTGGCAGGTTTATATCCTTTGACACCGGCTAGATTCGCATTTTGGATAGAGATACCCTGCATCTCAACACTATAAAGATGAGCCTCAGATAGATTCACTTGGTCAAGATTAGCGCCATTGAGACTGGCATTGGTCAAAAAGGCTTGGCTTAAATTAGCGCCTTGCAAATTAGCGTCCGTTAAGTCGGCTCCTTCCAGATTTGCTTCTACTAATTTGGCCCCTTGCAGATTTGCATTTCTGAGATCTGCGCCAATTAAATGAGCTTGGCTCAGATCTGCACCCGATAAATCACATCCTGAACATTTTTGGGTCACAAGAAGTTGTTGGACATGACCCGGTTGTTCTGCCAGGACTGGCCCAGAGACAGCCAACGTAGCAATGATGCTTAAAGCGGTGATGAAAGGCTGATTCATGGTGCTCTCCTTGCCACAATTCAATTGAACTAATCTTCAATAACTTCACCCTATGGGGAAGAAGTGAGGCTGTGATGATCCAATCCTTGACGAGCACTACACATCTACTGAGAAAGTCCTGGGTATTTTCTGAGCAAACTGAGAAGTAGTAGCCCCTGTGCTAATCATTCCGGGGCAAAGTAATAACCACATTGATCATGGCAATAAACGTTTATGGGCTAGTCACTTTAAGGTCGAGGCAAGGAAAGGGAACACAGAAACAAGTGACTCAATGAGAGCTGAATCCAAAGGCTTTGTGCCCAAATAAGCTAAAGTTTGCTTTAGCTTGTAAACTTTAGCTATAAGTAAGGTTTCTCTGATGAGTCACTGCACAAGCAGATGTTTAAGACTCACACTTTAAGACCGCAAACCTATAGGCACAAATTTACTAAGGCTCTCAGTTGCTGCCCATTTGAAGTGTTCGATAGCGACGACAATAATCAAGGCCTGTTTCGTCTTTCTAGCAGACATGGGGGCTGACTCCCGCTATAACTGAGAGGATTTACTGTAATTTCTTCAGCAGCTCACGGGTGATTCGATATCGTTTCGTATCTCCTTGTTGCTGAAATAAGTCCTCTGCAATTTTCAGATCTTCAACCGCACCGGAAATATCATTCAGCTTACTTTTCGCACTGCCCCGGTTGTAGTAGCTATCGGCAGGACTATCGCTATTTCCCCAACCCGAATTGATGGTTAGAGCTTGGGTATAGTCTTCAATAGCAGCTTTATATCGTTTGAGAGCATGTTTGGCCTTGCCACGGGCACTGTAGGCAAACGAACTTTGGGGATCTAGACGAATCGTTTCCGTGCAGTCTTTGATCGCCCCTTCCGGATCTTTTAACTTCAGTTTAGATTCTCCTCGATTGCAATAGGCAAAAATATTCTGAGGATTAAGGCGAATGGCTTCAGTGAAGTCTTTAATGGCTAGACGGCTCTCGCCTAACTTATACCGTGCCACTCCCCGATTGTTATAGGCATCACCATTCTCAGGGTTGAGGCGAATGGTTTCTGAATAGTCTTCGATGGCTCCAGAATAATTGGTCAAAGCGGCTCTAGAAACACCTCGTTGTAGATAAGCTGGCTCATATTGGGGATTGAGACGAATGGCTTGGCTAAAGTCTTCCATAGCCGCCCGATGTTCCTTCAGAGCAGATTTGACGTTGCCGCGATTATAAAAGGCTAAGACAAACTGGGGATTGGCTTGAATCGCTTGGTTGTAGTCTCGGATGGCTCCCTCAAAGTCTTTGCGGGCAAATTTGACATTACCACGGCCATTCAAAGCATAGACATAGCCTGGGTTATGCTTGAGGGCTTCCTCATAGTCTGCCAGGGCTTCTGTATATTGCTCTAAGGCGTACTTAGCATTCCCTCGGCCCATATAGGCTTGAGCATTGTCTGGGCTCAGACGAATGGCTTCGGCATAATCTGAGATCGCATCTTCGTAATCCCGCCGACTATACTTGGCATCTCCCCGACGAATAAAGGCTGTGGCGCTTTCTCCTGATGTTTTAGAGGAAGACATGCGGGTGGCAATCATGTAGGTGATACCAGACAAACTGCCTAGGGTTAGGAATGCGATCGCAGTTCCAATCCAAATCTTCCGAGATGTACCCAGCTGACTAAATAAATTGGAAGAACTCGGGGAATGGCGAGAGATATCTGCTAGCGCCTCCTGAGCAGATTGATACCGCTGAAGGGGATCTGGCATCAGCAATTTTGTCAGGGTAGCCTGCAACTCAGGACTGGTCCCAGCCACCTGAGATGGCCACTGTTGAATCCAGTCCTGCCCTTGGGTCTGAGCAAGCTCCGAGGGAGAGATACCGCTAAGGAGATGAAAGCAGGTCGCTCCCAATCCAAACAAATCACTGACGGGGCTGGCCTGGCCTTGGAGCTGCTCGGGAGGCCGATAGCCAATGGAACGACTGCTAGTTGGCTGCTGTAGGGCCTGATTTTCGTTGAGGAACTGGGCAATACCAAAATCAATCAGGATGTAGTGCCCCTGGGTATCTTGGAGAATGTTTTCTGGCTTTAGATCCCTGTGCACGACACCCTGGTCATGCACCACCTGCAACACCGGCAGCAAATCTAAGAGGAAATTGCGTACTTGGGCTTCGCTAAACGTTCCTTGCTTCAGCTGTTCGAGTAAGGTTTTTCCTTCAATTAACTGATGAACCAGATAGAGATACTCTCCTTCTTGAAAATAGGCTAGTAAATCCGGGAGTTGAGAATGATGGCCTAGAGTTTGGAGCTGTTTGGCTTCCGTTCGAAACAGTTGAACTGCATTTGGACTGGCACCTAATGCCTTCAAGGTTAATTGCTTAACAATGCATGGAGTATTGAGCTGGTCGACATCCTCAGCCAGGTAGGTCTTCCCCCATCGTCCAGATCCGAGGGGTTTGACGATCTTGTAGTGTTTGTGAAGAAACGGGACTAGGGCCGTGCCACATTGCTGACAATACTTGTGGGTGTCAGGGTTAAGGGGTTTGGTGCACTCAGGATTCAGACAACATGTCATAAAGCTGCAATCTTTCGGGCTTCACGGGCCACAAGCTGTTGTCAAAGCATTTTTAGTATCGGCTAAAGACCTGACTGAGAGCAAACTCAATTCTCTGAAAAGTGAAAAATCCCAGCCCTTTCATCGGGTTTGCTGTAATAGCTCAGTGCAAAAAGCAGTCAAACTCGGGACATGGAGATGTATCGCCAAAGACAATACATTGAGCATTGCGATAGCATCAAAAGTAAGGCACCTTCTCCAAGCACCATCCACAGGGAGACAAACCATTCACACTATCCATCATTACCGCCACCCATAACCGAGCGAGTCTCCTCCGGCATAACGCTTTAGCCAGCTTGCTGAAGCAATCTAGACTAGATTTTGAATGGGTCATCATCAACGACGGTAAAGATGAAACTACCCGTCATCTCATCCAATCCACTTCATTACCTTTTTCTCACCAATACTTAGAGATCGATCATCCTGTAGAAGATTTTGGTCTCTGTATTGCTCGCAATCTGGGGATTGAAATCGCCTCTAGTAAATATGTTTGCTACCTCGACGATGACAATAGCTTTCGTCCTACTTTTGTTGCCACAGTCCTCAACTGGATAGAACAGTATCCCCATAGTCGATTTATTTTGCCCCAGCAGTGGCGTCGCAGAGATGTAATCAAGAATGGGCAAATTATCAAGCAAGGCAAACCCTTTATTTCTCCCAGTGCTGACGCAACCCTAAATGCTCTGGTGAGTCAGAAATCACTATTTGATAGCAACGGCTTTGTCCATCGTCAAATCAATTCACTGTGCTGGAATCCCCATTACAGAGTCTTCTGTGATTATGAGTTTTTTCTTCAGTGTTTAGGCCAATGCAACCCTACTCAAGGAGAAGACTTCCTGATTAAACCTGAAGTCCTCATCAACTACATCCAAACCACAGATGGCATCATCGGCCAGTCAGGCTATGGAGACTGGGCCAATGAATTGCAGCAGCTTTATGAGAACCGATCAGCCTACTCAATGTTGGGAGAAAAATGGGCTAACTGGATGCCCCAAGCCATCGAAAAATATCAGCAGAAATCTCAAGTGCCCGTCCCAGCTTTTAAGGGGTAGTTATCATGATTAGCAAGACACCAATCGGAGCCCAGCTCGGTGCTAAAAACTTAAGCAAAACTAGATTTATCAAAAGCAAGGAGCTAGGAACCTATGATTGCGAAGGAAAAGCTGGGTGGCTTTTTAAATACTTTTAAGAACCAGCCAGAGGAAATACTTGCTTTTTTTGATGAATTAGAGCCTATAGATTCTCAATCCATGATTTCAAGGTGGAAAGGCTCTGAAATCCATACTGATCATCCTCTTAATGGCTTCTTGGAAGCATCCAATTGGTATGGAAAGGAGTTCGTTAATGATGACCAAGTCCATCCGCTATTATTTCAAGATAGTCAAGACAATATCTTCAAGGTAAAGCCATACTCACTGGTGATGAAGTCTGGAGTTCGTTTCCCCATTCTTAAACATAAGGCTTTAAATTCTACCGTTAGATTTCTGACCTCTTTACTCAAGACAGAGGCGAGTCAGGCAAGATTACGCATGATGGAATATCGGCAAAAGCTCAGTGCAACGATGATTTATGATTCTTTGCCCATTCACGATACCTTTAGAAAAGTAGATGATGATACGGTTCTGGGGCTTATGGATTCCAAAGACATTCCCATTCCATTCTTTTTTGTACTTGAGAGAGAACATTAATCCATGTTCTTTTGGATATTCTGTACAGAGGTTAGTTTAGGCCTTGGAAAGGTAGCTGGAAAAATTCCGGTTAAAGATAGTACGAACTATTCAGCATATCTAATTCTTTGAATAGTCGAATTACTGTATGTCATGGCAGACCTGAAAAAATCTAATACAGCGGATCGCAGGTTGGTAGGGGACATATTCAATCCTGGAGTATTTACTGATCAAGCTTTTTAAGAGTTGTGTCTGTCCCCCATCTATATGAAAACCGCTGTATCAAGAATCTATGACTCTTGATAATTGAGAAAAGTTAAAATGTAGTAATTCGCTCTTTATGCATTAATTTCCAACTTGCTTTACTTCCGCTGTTTGGAGTCGTCTTAATTCTCGCAATGCATCTTGCCGACGTGAATCGTTTCGTTTTTGGTAAAGATCCGCTGCTTTTTGAAAGTCTGCTTTTGCCCCTTCAATCTCGTTCTGAATCTCTTTTGCAAATCCACGATTGAAGTAGGCAACTGCATAGTTTGAATCTAAGCGAATTGCCTTGTTGTAATCCTGGATCGCTTCTCGATAATTTTTACGATTATATTTGGCTAACCCACGACTGTTATAAGCATCCACAAGCTGGTCATCCAGCTCTAGGGCTTTATCAAAATCTGCTAACTCGCCTTCCCAATCCTCTAGTTTCCCTTTGGCATGGGCTCGGCCATTATAGGCATTGGCATGATTCCCATCCAGGCGAATCGCCTCATCATAGTCCGCCAAGGCAGAACGATACTTGCCTAGATCGTAGTGAGTTCGGCCCCGATTCCGCAACGTATCGGCTCGTTTCGGATCAATGCGCAGGGCTTGATCGTAGTCTGAAAGCGCTCCCTGCAAATCCTTGAGGTTATATTTAGACAATCCCCGATTGTGATAGACATAGGCATATTGAGGATTGAGGCGAATGGCCTGATTGTAGTCCTCTACAGCAGCCTGATAGTTCTGCAGGGCATGTTTTGTCAGCCCCCGATTACCATAAGCATTGGCATGTTGGTCGTCTAACTGTAGAGCCTGGTCATAGTCAGACAGGGCAGCCTGATAGTTCTGAAGACTGTATTTGGCTAGACCTCGCTCATTAAAGGCATCAGCATTCTGGTCATCTAGGCGAATAGATTCATCGTAGTCTGCGATCGCATCCTTATACTCCCCCTCTCGATACTTCTCATACCCACTCCGGAGCAAGGCTTCTGATCGGCTCATGGGCGATACGGATTCGGTATCGTTGGCTCGGATCGCGACGTATCCAATCCCTAATACACCTATTAAACCGAGAGATGCGATCGCAGCCCACTGTTTGCTAGACAATTGGGGGACTCGTGAAAACAGGGAGGCACGAGTGGGTAACGTAATTTTTGGCTGTTGAGGTAAGTCAGGAGCACCCTGTAGATCTTGCAAGACTTCATTCGCTGACTGGTAGCGTTGGGCAGGCTCAATTTGCAGCAGTTTATCGAAAATTTTCTGGAGATCAGGACTGACGGGTTGAGCAATATATTGCTGCCAGTTTTCGCTCCAGAGGTAGTTGAATTCCAAAGACAGATGATAGGGCGAAACATGGCTGAGTAGATGGAAACAGCTCGACCCTAAACCATACAAATCTCCCACAGGGGTTGCTCGACCCCGCTGAATTTGCTCAGGAGACGCATAGCCCGGTGATCCAACAATAGTCCCCACACCAGCATGGGCCATTGCTGTTTGTTTCAGCAGTTTCGCCACACCAAAATCAATCAGCACATGCTTACCATCTTGACGCCGCATAATATTGTCCGGCTTTAAGTCACGATGAATCACGCCCTGGTCATGCAGATTTTGCAGTACCGGCAACACATCTAGTAAGATCCGACGGATTTTATGTTCATCAAAAGTCCCTTCCTTAGCTAACAGCTCAATCAGGTTGTGGCCATCTACATACTGCTGAACGAGGTATAAATGCTGGCCTTCCTGAAAATAGGCCGTCAATTTTGGGATCTGTGGATGATGTCCTAACTGTTTGAGCTGTCGGGCTTCGCTAGCAAACATGTCGATGGCTTTTTGCTGTTCCCAAGCCTCCGTCGCCTGATAGGTCAGCTTCTTGACCACACAAAACTCATTCAACCGATCTAGATCTTCAGCTAGGTAGGTATTGCCAAATCCACCTCGACCAAGGGGTTTGATTACCTTAAAGCGGTCCCGCAGCAAATGAACAATAGGTGTGCCACATTGCTGGCAAAACTTGTGGGTATCGGGATTAATTGGCTTTTTGCAGTCAGGATTTAGGCAACAAACCATTTTTTATGCACTGGGTTGAGAGTTTGCGAGTAAACACAGTACTCTATCGTTAATCTAACGCTGGCCTATGCATTTTGCAGGATTCAGAATCAAAAAATTGCAGACTGTATTATTTCTGGGGAACGTAGTCGTGACTGACAAACCAATCGACTGATTCTTGGAGTGCCTGTCGGACTGGGGTTTGAGGCAATCCCAACTCCTGAATAGCTTTGGCAGGATTGTAAAACATCATTTGCTTGGCCATTTGTACCCCGGCCAGAGGAACTGATGGCGTCTTACCGACAGATGCCAACACAACCTCATCAATCCAGGCAGTGGTCAGGGGAATCCAAGCAGGAATTTCGCCTTTAGGCGCTGACAATCCCGTTAACTCAGCCAGCACATCCAGCATTTCTTTCAGGGTCATATTTTGATTGCCCAGAATATAGCGCTCTCCTGTTTTCCCCTTTTCTAGGGCTAGCAAATGGCCGCGAACCACGTCTTGCACATGAATTAAGTTCAATCCCGTATTTAAGTAAAAGGGCATCTGCCGTCGCAGAAACCGCAAAATCATATCGCCCGTGGGTGTGGGTTTAATGTCCCAAGGGCCAATGGGGGTACTGGGATTCACAATCACAATATCTTGGCCCATCTGGACGGCTTTATGGGCTTCCTGCTCTGCCCAATATTTCGACTTTTTATAGTCACCGATCAGCTTCTCTACGGGACTCTGATAAGTTTCGTCGGCAATATTCCCTGCTTTAACGCCAATGGCCGCTACTGAGCTGGTATAAACAGTTCGTTCAATGCCCGCATCTCGTGCTGCTTGTAGAAGATTGCGAGTGCCCTCCACATTGCTTTGCCAAAGCTGATCTCGGTCGGCTCGCCACAGACTGTAATGGGCAGCAACATGAAAGAGTGCCTGACAACCTTGTAATTTTTGACTTAAGCCATCATCTGTGAGCTGTCCAGACACCTGCTCCACATCTAACCCTGTCAGGTTAGTCAAATCGCTTTGGGGCCTGACTAGTGCTCGTACTTGATGGCCTTCCGACAACAGTAAACGGACTAGATTGGCTCCGACAAACCCGGTTGCTCCGGTTACAAAAACATTTAGTTTGGCCATAACTAAGGTTCTTTGCCACTTCTGGTGGACGAGTAGCGGTAGAGAAGGTTAGTGTTTTACCCTACAGATATAAGCACACCCCTGCAAGTCTAAAGTTCGATGTAGACACCTTATTGCGAACAGCCTTGCAATCTATAAAATTCTCAACCTTGGTCTTCTGAACGAACAACCGGATAATATCCTTGGAATCGGAGTTATCCAGCGTTGACTTAAATAATGTCCTGATCTCGGAGTTATACGGTAGTTGGCGGATAATACCGCTCTAGCCGGAGTTATCAGTCGCCATCCGTATAATTAATAGTTATGCGATTGTATACATGATATGACACCATCGGAATTCAAATCGCGCTTCATCGAGTCGCTGCCGCCAATCCCACCTAATATTGAACTCGAACTGGACCGATTCATCATCTATTCACCGGAACGCGTTTCCTTACTGGGCATCCCCGATGAACACAAAGCGTTTCTTCTCGAATCCGGACTCCCCGCTGATGCAGCACCATTTCTGAACTTCAATAATGACGATCATTCATTAACGGAATTAGAGGGCTTCCCTGGTTCATACATCATCGGATCAAACAATTATGGCGATGCGATTTGCTTGGACGTAGCTGATGGTGGCACGGTTGTGTCCTACAATCACGACAACATGATGAAACGAGTCTTCATGAATTCATCGCTTCCCTTGTTTGCTGAAACTCTTTGCGCATTCTCAACTCTTATGCGGACAAAGGATGAAGCCTCATTTACCACACGCTTAAGATTGATCGACCCCGTCGCATTGAGTCCCGATTCATTCTGGACAACCGAGTCTGCTAGCGTGATGGAACGCTGAATATCGCATAACAATCCATTGCATACGGAGCCGCGGTCCGCGCGGTTTAGTGAGATCAATGTCGTTCACCGCGGCCCGGTGAATGGATTTACGCAGCAGTTCCATGATCGTATGGCCCCGCTGAGAGTCCAGTACGGCAGTGGGTTCATCCGCCAAAATCAACTTGGGATTTCCGGCTAACGCTCTTGCGATCTCGCTCAGCTCTTAACCTCATGCTTTACTGAGCTTGTACAAATCGGGTATGTTTTCCACTTGTCAGCATAGTTATCCACCTAAGTAAATCGTGATTAAACCACCACTTGAGTTCGAAACTCAGTTCATTACTGCTGGATGGACAGGTGATTCACGTGGCTTTCCTCCATCTTTCAACCACCATAACCATGTAGGTTGGGATATTTTAGATTCGTTCAATGATATTCACATTCATCCTGAATCATCAACCGGGTTGGAATGTGCTACCAATGACATATATTTTCAACTGGTTCAACCGCTCTGTACTTGTGCGGAAAGATGGCAATCTTTACTCCATACAAAGTTTATAGGTGTTGCGTTTACACACAACCAATATGGCATGCTGTGGGTGGCCACCGATGGGGCCGTTTTCGCCTCCAACGATATTACAGACGTGTTCGAATTTGTTGGGTCGGATATTATGGTCGCTATCCGCAACGAATTGATGGGAATTCGCAGTCAACCACTAATGAATGACGATGAATCAGTGCTCAACTACTATGGTGACGCCTACAATAAGAGCGATTCCCGTTTGTTCGACTGGCATCTATATGCCTCCCAAAATGGCGGATAAAAATGCGATAAATCAAAGTCTCGTAGTCGGATAACTTCGAAGTGGGGTATCAATTCTCACGCCCCGTTTATCGCAGACGTTATTGTTTTCTAAATTGGACCACCAAACAAAGACAAGATCCAAATCTAAGACTCATGCACAAAGGTGGGATTCGCTGGTTCAGGTGTAATCAGCCCATCTTCTACATAGACCACCCGATCGGCGATATCCATAATCCGAGGGTCATGGGTCACCATTAGGACCGTGCAGCCTTCTTCCTTAGCTAATTTACGTAGTAGTTCCATGATGGTATGGCCCCGCTGAGAGTCAAGGGCAGCGGTGGGTTCATCCGCCAGAATCAGCTTGGGATTTCCGGCTAACGCCCTTGCGATCGCAACCCGTTGCTTTTGCCCTCCAGACAAATCCCGTGGCAGACTTCGAGTTTTATCCGCTAGCCCTACTTGTCTAAGCAACTTGATCGATTGCTTCTTCGCCGCCCGACCGCGAATCCCCTTTAAATTCAGAGTGGCTTCAATATTCTCCGCCGCAGTTAGGGCAGGAAAAAGATTAAACCCCTGAAAAATAAAGCCGATATTCTGCAAGCGAAACTTGGAAAGCTTATGGCGAGATAGCCCCAAAATGTTTTGCCCCAATAAGGAAACCTCCCCACCTGTGGGCGTTAGGATACCTCCTAATATGGATAGCAACGTTGTTTTACCAGACCCTGACGGCCCCATCAGCAATTCGACATCCCCGGTTTTAATTTCTAGATCAATGCCTTTCAAAACTTTGAACTGCTGATCGCCAACATGGAATGTCATTTCGACGCCCTTGGCCTGAATGGCAGGCGTGGCAAGATCACCAGCAGTATCAGGAGAAGAGGTCATTAATGTCATCGGTTGAGGTTTTTGGCGAAAAGCAAGTTGCATCAGGTGTATCTAATCCTCTTAACAGGTTTCCCAGTTGAGTCAGTATTGTTTATGCGTTAGCTCACGACTTAAAGACGAGGGCTGGATCGAGTCGAGTCACCTTTTGAATGGCAAAGATAGCTGCGCCACTACACATGGCTACAGTGACAACAAAAACCCCGGCTGCCGTTGCTGGACTAATCAAAATTTGAATCGCTTGAGCCTGAATCGTCCAAGCTCCTAAGCCCAAACAAAGCCCCATACCGGGCAAATAACCCAACACCGCCATCCACAGCGCCTGCTCTAAAATGACGCGATAGATATACCAGTCTGACGATCCCATCGCCTTCATAGTGCCAAACTCCCGCAGATGGTCCGTAACCGAGGAATAGAGAATCTGGCCCACCACGACGGTTCCAACCACAATGCCCACCACTGCGCCTAAGCCCAAGATGTAGCCGACCCCTGTACTCTGCTGCCAATAGGTTTGGGTTAATTCGGTTAGCTCAGTTTGGGTGAAGGCTTTGGTGCCGGGTAGAGCTTCTTCTAGACGATTTTTAAGGGCTTGTAGGTTTTCTGTGGGTGCGGCTTTGATCAGAATATAGGTAATCCGATTTTGATCCGTTAAATCCGGCGGGTCCGGTGGGGTTTTGTCCGGGGTGGCAATCGGCGAATTCAGATAAGCCGTGGCATTCGGTAAAGACGTAAAAATATAAGGACTCGCCACAATGGAGCGGGTGCCGGTCGTAATCCCTTTTATCTCTCCTTCATAGGAGCCAATTTCAGCTCGATCGCCGACTTCTGACACATCCAGGAGTTTGAGATCGGCTTGATCCACAAAGATTTTATAGGGCTGCTGGATATCCTTCAGCGTCCCTTCTAATAGGGTGCGCGGTCGAAACAGGGTATCTTCAGGGTCAAAACCAATAATCCGAATCGGCGCAATCTGATTCGACTTATCTCGCCACACGGTGGATTGGGCAATCAGTGGTTCTGCCCGCTCCACTCCTTCTACCTCTTTCGCTTCAGCCAGCTGTTTATATTCCAAAGGTAGGGTCAAGGCAAAATGGCGTAGCTCTTCGGAGGTCACCCAGATATCTGCATCCGCATTTTCGATCAGTACGGTGGAAGAACGAGTAAATCCATTGAGGATACCTATTTGAATAGTGACTAACCCAACGGAAAACATGATGCCCGCCTGGGCCACAATAAAGCGCGGTAGGTCTTGGAATAAATTTTTGCGGGCGATAGAAACCATTAGTTTACGTCGGGGGGAGATTTAGGGAGCAATGGCTCACCAGTGGACTTAAATCATCTCAATTAGGTGGAAGCAAACTCTTTTTTCACACCTAATCAGTATAAGCATGATTACCTAAGCCTACAGAACTTTGCTGAGAGCTATCTGAAAAGAAGCCGGGTTTACGCTGTAATTTTCAACTCACAACCGCAGCATCAGATGTGCTAAGTCTTAATGTCTAGATGGGAGACTGAATCCTTGACTGATATTGCGGGTATTAGGTTCTCTTCCGTGAAATAAGACATGAGAAAATCCAAATGCTACATTTTCCAATAACAAGGTTAAAAAGAGAGGCAAAAATCTCAGAAAGCTCTATTTCACAGATACAACGCTTTGTATGACCATAGATCAAAGTACGAATGTAGAGGATGACTCACATCGCAATTTAATGAATGCGATTGACGTTGTGTATCGCAGTATTGATGAAGCGAAAAACTAGAAAAATCATTGTTGATGGTACTGAGTACCAGTGGATGGTAGAGGAACTCATGTGGCCAGACCATGAAGTCCGAATCTGGTGTGAGAGCTTCGGGAAGCGGCTATGGTGCACGGTTAAATTTGCCGAGATTGGTCTTGTTATTCGCCCTTCATCAGTTGACAAAATCATTCGATACGCGAATGAGCAGATCCCAACAGATGCTAGTAGTGCTACCCAGTTTGATTGGATAGAGTGTTTTAGATAACAGCTCATAGAGACGAACCTATTAATAACAAGTGGATATAGCCAAGTCGAGAGAGGTTTGATGGGGTTAAACACTCACCACCTGTAGACAGCTGATCCTAGACACCATAACCAGAAAGGCTTATGACACTTAAAGCAAATTTTGAACTGATGGCGGAGTACAACCAGTGGATGAATAACAGTATCTATTCGGCTGCTTCGCAACTGAGCGCTTCCGACCTTGCAGAAAATCGCGGAGCGTTCTTCGGGTCCATCATCGGAACGCTTAACCACATTCTGGTAGGGGACACAATCTGGCTGAAACGCTTTGCTGAACATCCAGCTCAACTCAAATCACTGGAGCACTTTCGCAAGGTGGAGCTGCCAAATGCCCTAGATTCAATCTTGCACGAAAACTTTGAAGAATTACGCCAGTCCCGGCTAAAGATGGATCACCTCATTAGAGAGTTTTCTAGCGAATTGACAGACGTCGTTCTTTTATCCTCGCTATCCTATAAAAATACCAAGGGTGAACCATTTAAGAAAAATATGGGAGCTTTGGTACAACATTTTTTCAACCATCAAACCCATCATCGTGGTCAGGTCACTACGCTTTTAAATCAGGTTGGGATAGACGTTGGCGTGACTGATCTCTTGGTCCGTATTCCAAGTTGATCAAATATAAATATATGCGGGTGTTAGTAAGCATTTGAAAGGCTTTCCGTACTGATGGAGTGTGAAACAGTCAAGCCTTACATTGTCAGACAGTTCATACAGATGGGATGTGACATCCACCCATATCTTGAATACCGTCACCCGTTATGGGGAATCACCCCTAATAATAGCTATGTCGAAAAAGTATATTGAGGTTGTTGGAGAAGGATCTTACCAGGAATGTCCTGAGCAAGTCGTTCTTGATGTGGAGCTTTCAGTTCGATCAGCTAAAGAAGAAAGTGCGGGTAAAGGAAATAGGAAAATTGCAGATGCTCTAGTGAATGAGCTGCTTGAAAGTGGCTTAACTAAAAAGGAAATTTATTTTGGTGGGCGAGAGTCCTTTGTTCCGTGGTGGAAGCGAAAAAAAGCTGGTCAGGAAACTCGGACGAAGATTACTATCATTTCTTCCAGGCGAGAGCTTGTCTATCAGGCGACTGAGCAGATTAATCGTTACATAGATAACAAGCGAATTACCGTTGAGGTCTCCGAGAGACAACCTGTCTATAAAGCCCCTGAGGATGCTGAGTTTGAGGCATTAGAAGCAGCACTAAAAAATGCAAGGGAAAAGGCTGTACATCTAGCTCAATCGGCTTCTTGTGTTCTGGGAGAAGTCCTAGAAATTGAAGAGTGGAAGAGGAACACCCGTAGTTCCGGTAGCTATGGTGACCCAGATTGGTGGGGTGATTCCGGTGCAATGATGGGTGCGGCAGGTTCTGCCGGTTTTGATGACGAGCCAGCAAGTTATCTACAAGGGAGCAATAGAACGGTATATGTCAAGCTGAGGGTTCGCTATGAGATCAAACCAGCAGTGCCATATAGGTCGATCTTCAATCGAGGCTAATGATGTTTAGAGGCGATATTTGATCACTATATTTGCTTGCACCTGGCCTAGGCCTACAAACGAATACTCGATAAACAAACTACTTGTCTCTTCGGTTTGCACTCATGCTAGCAAGGCCATTCGTTAAGCTAAGGTTACCATCTAACAAAATCTTGAAACGCCCACCTTCATGGAATTGTTAATCTCTTCACTGGAAAAAATCTTGGATGTTTGGAAACAAGATAGAGCAGATTTTATTGAGCTTCTTCAACCAGGCCTCAATATTCAAGACATTCAACAATATGTGTCTAATCTGCCATTTCAATTACCTCAAGAAGTTTATCAGCTCTATCATTGGCGAAATGGTGTTCAGATTCTAGAATTCCACGATATTTCACTTGATTTTATCCCCGGCTTTTGGTTTTTACCATTGGCAGAGACACTCAAGACATATAAGCATTTAAAGGAGTTCAAGAAAAACTGCACTTTTTTAAAAGACAAAGCCTACCATCGGCCATGGTTTCCTATCTTGAGCAGCGATTTAGGATACTTTCTAGTTCTTGGTGATAGAAATACGTTTATATCCTCTCCTGTATTCTTTTTAAGCTGGAATAGCGGAGATTTAACCTTTGAAACTAGATATCCTAGCTTAACTAGCATGATGACCGTAATTGCAGAGTGCTATGAGTCAGGTGCTTACTACTTTGAGACAAAGGTGATGGATCAATTTGGCACTATTGTTGAATTTTTAGAAGAGGATCCACAAGAAGCTTCTAGAATTAGACTTAAGTATTTATAAGATGCTGCTTGACGCCTCGCCAAAGTGCTCACTAGTTTGTGCTTAGAAGTAGATATTAATATTGCTCATTTGTGCGGGTGGACATTAGGTTATTGGCGCCCAGATGAATATAGGAATTCATAACAGATGGGATGCGACATTCACCTATATCTTGAATACTGCCACCCTTCATGGGCTACGGTGTACACATAAGTCGGTTTTGAGCTATTTCCCATGCAAAGAACATCGTCTCAAACCGTTTTAGGCCATGGGTTAGCGTTGCTGTGCCTGGAGGTCTTTGAGACTGATACCCCTTCCATCCACCCAGGCGGGCAACAATCCAAGTTGCCCAGGCCAAGGAGTTAATCGGATAAGGATTTTGTAGCTTTGTAGTTTTACCTTGGACTGTGGGGGCAATTTGTTTCAGGTATTGCTGCTGTTCATCGGTAAAAGTGATAGATGCAGGCCATTGTGGCTCGTCTCGTCCTTCCACCATTTGCAATGTCGCAATCGCAACCGATAAGGCTAAGACGGTGAGGCGCTGAATTGCTTCACCCGATTCGAGTTGCGTCGATTCAAGATCTAACCCCGTCTTCTTGAGTTGCGCGAAAAGCCGCTCAATTCTCCACCTGAATTTGTACCATTCCAGAATTTGTAGCGCTTGCTCAAGGGATTCCACCGTGTGAGTGGTCAATAAGCGCCAATGAATCGGGTTCTGACCTTTGGGCGTTGTCTGTTCTACCGCTTCGATGGCATACAGTTGAATACTCGGTGGATAGTCCAATTCCTTCAAATGTTCAGGTCGTTGAATTTTGACTGGAGCACAGCGGATCAGTAGCTTTGCATCTCTAGCCATCCGCTGAGTACGGGATTCGTACTCAATCGTAATCGTGGTAAATCCAATCCCCCACCGTGATTTGAGATATCCATAGAGTGATTTGGATTGACCTAGCAGACGACGGTCTTGACGAACCCTGACTAGGAGATGATTGAATGCATCGGGAACCGTTGCCCACTCTTCATATAAGTCCGATTCTCGGTCACCGATATGAGTGACCAGGCTAGCCCCTCCTGTCTTCAGACAGTGTTGACTTCGCTCAGCAGATGCTAACCATTTGAAGGATTCTTTCTCCTCAATCGGCAGGTTTTGATATCCTCCTCTATCTTTGACGGTTGGACGATTCGGGTCCCGAGTCCACAGTTGAAGTGCACTCAATCCTAACGGGAAACCAGTCCCTGCATCTAAGGCGAGGGTCGGGTGAATAAAAAAGCCCACATCGCGATCATTGCCGACAACACCCAACTCTTCTAGCTTTAAGCGTCCTGAATGAGATTGTAAGTTGACCTCACTTGTATCACTGACGGCTAAAACGTGTCGTCCTTTGACTTGTTGCTGGCAGTGGTCACAGAGGCTTTTGACCAACTCAGATATGGACACGTTTTCATTCTCTAAGAAGCGATAGAAGCCCACTTGCTCTGCGCGACCTTGGCTGATTTGACGGATGCTTACGCTCTGATGGTGATGAATGGCATCGAATAATGAAGCCCCCTTTTGAGCAAACGAAGGTCGCCAAAGGTAGTTCCATTAATCAGTTCTTCGTGCACCAAAATAGGATTTTCCATATCTATGAGGATGCTCTATACGACTTCACTACAGTCTAATTCAGACTTGTGTGTACACCGTAGCCATACTGGGGTATCGAATCTGTAATCGCCAACTTCTTTTCCGTCGGCCGCGATTATCGCCTATTCACAGTACTCGCTGGTGTGCACAGCCACAACGATGATGTGCCCGTACTTTTCGTACCCCGAGGCTTACCCGAAGACATATCACAATATATTCACGAGCAGTTTTACGCCGAAATCATTCCCGATGATGCCGATGACCAGAGGAAAAACCTCATGCATGAATGGTGCTATGAGTCCGATGCCAAGCACTATGTCGCTAAACATAATGCTCATATCAAAGAGTACAAGGATGGCCGTCGTTACGTTTCAGATCCCAACTGGCACCATGCCAGCCATTTGACTCGCAATGAAATAATGGATGCCTGCAAACACGCTGGATATGATTTGTCGGATGCGCCGGACGAATTTCAAATGGTAATGGACTTCATGCAATCCATTGATGATCGGTTCAGTAATGACGCTTCAAGGATGGTGTTTTGGTTTGATAATTGAATCTGGAAAAACAACCCAACGACCAGATGAACCAAAACACATTGCACATTCTCTCCCTTCAACAACATCAGCTTCCAGCCCAGTTATCCTAACCGTTAGGCTGCAAGTTGCAACAAGCACACGCTCATTTGGAAAGTGGGAACGATATGGGCAAAGCGGTTGTTGATCATCTCTAAACATCGAATCCCTTTTGAGTAAATAATAGTTAGGTATCACTTGCATCTACCCATGACTGAGTCGCCTCGAAATCTTCTCCCGCTATGGGATTATGGTTGGTGTGAGCACGAACACGTTTCACTTCCTCGTTGCCAGTCTCCACAGGACATCATCCGAGAGTATCGGCTTAGTGAGGTCTTCGGCAATAGTTTCGTCGGCCCAGAACCATCACAAACACCAGAGCTTCACGGTCCATTCCCGAGTTCTTTGATTTCGGATTCCGATTTTGAGTTAATTACACCCAAGCGTTTTCAAGAGCTGATTGCAGCCATACCTGAAACTTCAGGTTTCACAGAGCCTCCCACTAACGATCAGTGGCAATCGGTTCAGCGTCTTGCATCAAAAGTGAGTAGCCGCCATACATGGTTGTTCTGTCTTTGTTTAACTGAAGATGACAAAAAGTGTTTCCATGATTGGGGTTTTGTACTCACGATTTTTCGGGAGTTTATCTGCGCAAGTCCAGATACCGACTTGGCGGAGCGTTTAGTTTTTGGTTATGACTGAGATCGTGAGGCCTAAGATAGGCCAAAAGATTGATAACGTTAGCTTTCATCTTTTGGTAAGCGTATAGGATGGGCTAGAGTTTCATTGGTATGATCCTTCCCTTCACTAGCGCTCCCAAGGCGGAACAGGCTGGAACCGTTCTAGTAGAAAATCAATCATGGCATAAACCTTTGGAGCAATAATCCGACGACTCGGATACAGCAGCCAAATCGAGACATCTACCATCAGTGGAAATTCTGGCAGTACCTCAACCAGCAGCCCAGATTTCAAACTTTCACTGGCATTCCAGACAGACTTAATGCCTATTCCCAGCCCCTGCTCCAGCATTTTACGCAGGGCCTCACCGTCGTTAACCACAAATGAGTGGGGAACGCTAATGGCCTGTCCGTTTTTAAACTTCCACTTCGTCACTTCGGCCAAGCTGACACATTGATGCGCTGCAAGATCATCAGGCGTTGAAGGCGTCCCATACTCCTCAAGATAGGTGGGAGAAGCGACCAGAATCCGCCGATCAGCAGCTAACTTTCGCAAAATCAGACTGCTATCGGCCAAGGGGGCATTGCGGATAATCAGATCATAGGCCCCTTCCACCACATCCAACACCTCATCCGATAGTCGTAAATCAAGGCTGACCAACGGATGGCGGGCATGGAATTCAGCCAAAGCTGGAATGATATACATCCGGCCAAAGGAACCAGGCATGGTAATTCGCAGTACCCCTTCCGCCTCTGACCCCTGCCCCTTGACAGCACTTAGCCCCGTTTCTAGGGTTTCAATCATCTGCTGGGCATAGGGCAAAAATGCCTCACCATCAGTGGTCAAAGAGACAGCTCGGGTGGTTCGGTTGAACAGACGAAAGCCGACTATTTCTTCAAGTTTCACCAGACGGGCACTGGCACTGGCAGGAGATAGGGAGAGGTCCTGCGCCGCCGCCGAGACCCCACCCCGGGCGGCAATCCTCAAAAACAAACGGAGGGATAAAATATCCATTTATCAAAAATATCCGAATTATTATTTCGCTAAAAGCCTGTTTATCTTTCTAATCTAAATAATTATCATGCGGATAACGGTCAAATGACTCAAAAGGAGGCGAAATGATGAAAGCCATTGGGTATCAGGATGCAGGGCCAGCAGCAGATGTCCTGATCGAATTTGAAACAGAAAAACCCCAACCGGGTCCAAAAGACTTACTCGTGGAGGTCCGGGGGGTTTCTGTGAATCCCGTTGATGTCAAACTAAGGGCCAGTGCTCAACCCGATGGCGAGCCCCGCATTCTAGGGTTTGATGCCGCTGGGGTCGTGCAAGAAGTGGGCTCAGCCGTGACCCAGTTTCGCCCTGGTGACGAAGTGTTCTATGCAGGAGACATTACTCGCCCAGGAACCAATGCCCCATTTCATGTAGTCGATGAACGGATTGTGGGTCGCAAACCCTCATCCCTTGGGTTTACAGAAGCTGCTGGCATCCCCCTGACCAGTATTACCGCCTGGGAAATGCTCTTTGATAGCTTTGGACTCAAAGAAGGTGAAGGCACAGGGGAATCGCTGCTCGTGATCGGCGGTGCAGGGGGTGTGGGTTCGATTCTGATTCAGCTCGCAAAGAAACTCACAGGGCTGACCGTCATTGCCACGGCCTCCCGGGAGGATACCCATGCTTGGGTCAAGAAAATGGGAGCAGATTACGTGGTCAATCACCGTAACCCCCTAGACGAAGAGCTGAAGTTTCTGGGCATTAACCCTCGCTATGTGGCAGCCCTAACCCACACGGATAAGCATTTTGCCGCTATCCGGAAACTGATTAAACCACGGGGGCATATGGCTCTGATTGATGATCCGGACACTCTGGATGTGATGTCTCTGAAAACCAAAGCGATTTCTTTGAGCTGGGAATTTATGTTCACCCGGTCCATGTTCCAAACCGAGGATATGGACGTCCAGCATCAATTGCTACAGCGAGTCTCAGAGTTGCTAGATAATGGCACGCTGATCTCGACGGTCAATCACCATGGTGGCCGTCTCAATATTGAAAATCTGCGGGCTGCCCATGAATTCCAAGAAAGCGGTAAGGCCATTGGCAAAACTGTATTAGACGGTATTCATTAACCACACCATTGGAGAGATGCAATGAACTACGACACTTTCACTACTTTCAACGTTGAGATCGAAAACGCCATCGCTTGGGTCACCTTCGACTATCCACCCGTCAATATTCAGGGCCTGCCGATGCTGGCCGATCTCAGTATGCTAGCCCAAAAGCTGGAAACGGATCGCATCATCAAAGTCGTGGTGTTTCAATCTGCCCATCCCGAAATTTTTGTGGCCCATGCCGACACGAATTTCCTTAAAGACATGTCTGGGACCGCAATCCCTCGCGACGAAGTCAAACTCCTCGATTTGCAGGTGGTTCTAGAGCGGATTAGCAAGCTGCCCCAGGCCACCATTGCCAAGATAGAAGGCTTTGCCCGCGGTGGCGGTCACGAATTTGCCCTGGCCTGCGATATGCGGTTTGCCGCCCGAGGCAAAGCCAAGTTTATGCAGATGGAAGTCGCCATGGGCATCCTTCCCTGTGGCGGTGGCGCCTCCCGGATGGCGCGTCAGATCGGTCTAGGGCGAGCCCTGGAAATTATTTTAGGTGCAAAAGACTTTGATGCCGACCAGGCCGAAGCCTATGGCACCATCAACAAAGCCCTTGACCCCGACGAGATTGGCCCGTTTGTGGAAGCCTTGGCCAACCGGATCGCCCTCTGGCCCGCTGAATCGATCAACGCCTGCAAACAAACCGTCTACGCCTCCATCGACAAACCCATTGACAAAGCTCTGCAGGAAGAAGCCTATTGGCTCTATCAGGCCACTAGTCAGACCCCGGCCTTAAAGCGCTTTACCTGGGCAGATGAGAACGGAGCCCAGTTCGACATGAACAACCAACGCGGTTGGCAAGAAATGGTCGTTAGTGTGCAGGAGATCCAATAATGAACAGGGAATGCAATACCCTCAAGCCTGTGGAAGATATCGGGTTTCAGCCGATTAATCGGGGATACAACTCTGTGTTTCGTCCAAACCGATTAAGCCTTGGCTTAGTAGTGCCGATCGAGACTTACCCAACAGGGCCAGTCCCCACCCTGAAACGTCACCTTGAACGAGTCCAGCTAGCCGAAGAATTGGGCTTTTCGTCCGTTTGGTTACGGGATGTGCCCTTCAACGTGCCCTCCTTTGGGGATGCAGGGCAGACCTACGATCCCTTTGTTTATTTGGGACTGTTAGCAGGCCAAACTCAGCGAATCGCTCTCGGAGTTGCCAGCATTATTTTACCCATGCGACATCCAGCCCATGTGGCCAAGGCCGCCGCTACCGCTGATGTCCTGTCAGGAGGACGGCTAATTCTGGGGGTGGCTTCGGGGGACCGACCAGAGGAGTATCCAGCGCTCAACCTCTCCTTTGAAGAACGTGGGTCTGCGTTTCGGGAGAGTTTTGACTACATCCGGCAGATGGGTGAGAATTCACCCACCTTTGAAAATGCGTTTGGCAGCCCGAATAGTGGGATGGATATGTTGCCTAAACCGACCTCGGTCAAACTGCCCCTACTGATTACGGGAGGCAGTCAACAAGCCCCCGAGTGGATTGCGCGGAACGGGGACGGCTGGATGACTTATCCACGGGATACGGTTATGCAAGCACGGGTCATTCGCGATTGGCGGGCACGGGTTGAAGCATTAGACGGTACTGACAAACCAATCATGCAGCCGCTGTATTTAGATCTAACCGAAGCCCCCGACACCCGGCCACAACCGATCCATCTGGGATTCCGGTTAGGAGTGAACTCCCTGCGGGCCTATCTCAAATCCCTAGAACAAATCGGCATGAACCATGTAGCACTGAACTTGCGATTTAACCACGCGGATATTGAAACAACCTTAAAACGTTTGGCCGAGGATATCTTGCCAGAATTTACGGTCTGCAATGATTGAGGAAGCTAGAACCATGACAAAAACGATTCTGATTACAGGTTCCACCGATGGCATTGGCTTAGAAACAGCCAAGATGCTGGTCTCAGAAGGTCATAGAGTGCTGTTGCATGGGCGCAATCCCACCAAGCTGGAGGCAGCCGCAAAATCCCTCTCTACTCTGCCGGGCAGTGTCGAAAACTATGTTTCCGATTTGTCTCGGATGACTGATGTGGTGTCACTGGCAAAGGCTGTCGCTGAAAACCACTCTACGTTGGATGTCCTGATCAACAACGCAGGGGTCTACAAAACACCTAATACGATCACTCAGGATGGGCTTGATGTTCGCTTTGCTGTAAATACACTCGCCCCTTATCTACTAACCCAGGAACTCCGACCATTGATGTCTACCTCTGGACGGCTCATCAATGTATCCTCCGCCGCTCAGTCCCCCGTTAATCTAGAGGCCTTGGCTGGACGGGTCCAGTTCACCGAAGACTTCACGGCTTATGCCCAAAGCAAGCTGGCACTGACCATGTGGTCCCGTAGTTTGGCCCTTTCACCTCAGGGTGATGGCCTGACCATTATCGCGGTGAATCCGGGTTCGATGCTGGGCAGCAAGATGGTGAAAGAGGGCTTTGGAGTCGCAGGGGGCGATCTTCGGATTGGCGCGGACATATTGACTCGTGCAGCCCTGACCGATGAGTTTTCTGCTGCCTCTGGCCAGTATTTTGACAACGATAAAGGTCAGTTTGCTTCGCCCCATGCCGATGCTCTTGATCCACAGAAATGTCAGAAGGTTGTAAATGCGATTGAAACCTTGTTAGCAGACATATAGGCCAACTCTACTGAATAGAAAGACTCTATTAAAAACAAGGTCTTGTGCAGCCCTTAACCTAGATGGAACTATTCCCTCCGGGTAAACCACCTGAAAATCAGAATGCAGATTGATTCCCCAAAAGCCTCCCCTCTCAAATTTTGGCAGGGGAGGCTACTACTTGTTATTCAGATTCAGACAGCACAAGCACCTCAGTGGCCTCGACTTTTTTAGCACCTTTGGTATTTTTGACCAGTTCAATTACTTTGTCTAAAGCATCCTGATCGGGAACCTCACCACTTAGGAATACTGTGTCTCCCTTTTGTTGAATATCCAACGTTGCCACCAAGGGCTTCAGATCTGGATCAGCAACCATTCCTAAAATCACCCGCTTAGCGAGGCCTTGGTGATCGTATTTACCTTCTGGTCCGCGATGTTCAGGTGCGATGTAGGATCGCCGGCTGGGAAAGGTCGAGTGATGTAGGTACAGTCTCCGGGAGAATGGATGGTAGTAGGGTGAATAGTGACGATAGCGCCTACGAAAGGGGTAGTGTCGAAATTGTCGTCCAAACCGGCGACGATGGTGAAAGGTTCGACGGCGGTGGAAAGGCCGATGGCGAACTCGTCCAGGGAAACGTCGAACCTTACGATGCCGAAAATTTCGATTGGGAAATCGTCTAAAACGGCGCTGATGCAATCGGCGCCGGTTCTTAAAACCACCACGCCGGAAACCTTTGCGTTTGCCTGCTAATAAAGCGGTTTCATCCGCTTGAGACTGCACAAGGTCTTCTGCTTTAACAGCTGCCACATCTACAGTGAAGGTAGCTAGCAAGAATGCCATGACTAGAGTTGGGTACTTCATGCGGTTATCTCCGTTTAAGTACAGCCGTGGGGGACCGCATCAATCATTCCCCCGTACATTACCCCATGACTGATTACTGAACATCATGTTTGGCTAAGTCTATTAGCCGTTGGTAATGAACTTCACCCAAGCTCAGTACCTACAGAGTACCGCAAAAATCTGAGAGTCGTCTGAGCAGACCTTCAATTTGTCATTTTGCAGTGTGAATCGGTAAAGATTTTACGTCAAATAAGCAATCTATTTCTATGGGTGGGAAATAATAGCTAAATATCGAATGGCCTGATGCCGTTGAATCGCCCTACTCCCTTGTTATGAGATTTAATACCTATTACTGTGCCTGGTCGATCATTCTATTTTTGATAGAGCTGTATATCGCACTCCATATTGATGACAACTTTATTCGCCCGTATATCGGTGACCTCTTAGTCGTTATTTTGATTTACGCAATCGTTAGAGCATTCTTTAAAGTTTCAATTATGACCGCTGCTATCGGTGTTCTCATATTCTCATTTGCAGTTGAAGTTCTGCAGTCCTTTAAAATCGTAGAAATTCTAGGATTAGGAGCATCGCAATTGGCAAGGACCATCATTGGCACCACCTTTAGCTGGGAAGATTTAGTGGCCTATAGCATAGGGATTATTATTCTGCTCTGCTTTGAGAAAGCTATAGGCCCCTACAAAAGAGAGTGGTATTCCATTCAATAATCAGACCCAACCTTTTTTGCAGCTAAACAGCGTTGTACTGATATGTCTATCACGCCTAACACAGATTCAACGGCTAACAATCGATGTTCTGTCATTGCGGCTAAGGAAATTAATGGTGAGGAGGAGATTATCTGTTTCAATAAGTACTGCATATTTGTTTACTGCAAAAAGCCAAATATCTTCTGGTAGGTTAAAGATGCTGTTGGAGGTGCCATGCATAACCGTCGACAATGGATAGTTCCCGCCCTGGTCTTATTCATGGGAGGTTGTGCCACAGACGCTAAATTTGACGATGTTTATACCCAAATAACACCCCCACAACTACAAACGGGGCAACCCATTCCTTTGCCAAAAAATGAGCCCATCCTTAAGGTCACAGGTCGATTGGGAACCACCAATCAAGACGATCACATCATCATGGACCGGCAAACCATCGAATCCCTCGGGTTAGTCGAATATTCCGTATTAGATTTATTTGAACAGCAAGATCGGGTATTTCAAGGCGTTTTGATGCGAGACTTGCTCGATCTCTGGCAGGTTGATCCCAAAGCAAGAGCCATACATCTTAAAGCACTTAACGATTACAACATCCAGGTTCCCATCGTTTGGCTCCAGCAATATCCTGTTATTTTTGCCCTACAACAAGATGGTGAACATATGCAGTCTGATTACAGAGGACCCGCAATGCTGGTATTTCCGTATCAACAATTCCCCTCCGTATCAGAATTGGCAGAAAAATCCTACTGGATCTGGCAAATCGCAGAAATTAATGTGCAGTAATGACAGTGCATCATCATTCCGGCGTGCCAGCTCGACAGCCCTGGGCAACACGGGGGCAGCTCATATTTTTCCCCAGCATTATGCTTCTCCTACTGATCGGGATTTTAGTAGGTGGACAATCTTTACGACAACAGATTCAGACTCAAGACAAGTCTTTAGAACTTAACTTAGTGAGGGGAGTGCATGACTTCAACCAACTTCAGCGGGAAGTCAATCGTCTCCGACTGCAGCTCGTGCATAGCCATTCCACCAATACCAAAGACTTCACTCTGCAACTCAAGATTACTCAAAGCCGATTTACGATTATTCAGCGGCACTTTCTATCGCGTAGCTTAGATACCCAAGTTTCCACCATTAAAGATCATTTAGTCCGATCATGGTTGTCCTTAAAACCTGATCTCAAACAATGGCAACAAGAACCCACTAACACCAAGGTCCAAAGTAGAATTATTGACCAGCTGGAAAAACTAGAACTCGATATCAACCAAGTTTCCCTTCTCAATCAACGTCAACAATGGCAGGAATATCAAAGTCGAATTCAACGTCATTCCCATTCGTTACAGCTACTGAGTATCATCACCATTTTGTTTTGTGGGTTTACCCTGTTAGTCGGCTATTCGTTGGTGCAATTTATGCGTACCCGCCAGCATTTACTAGAAACAGTAGAACAGCTCGCCACCATTGATGATGTCACCCAAATTGCCAATCGACGACACTTTAATGCCGTTTTTATCCAAGAGTGGGAAAGAATGCTTCGCGAGCAATCTTGCTTATCTTTACTCCTATGTGATGTTGATTGTTTCAAGGCCTACAACGATCATTATGGTCATCAAGCAGGGGATAGTTGCTTATTTCAAATTGCCCAAACCATTCATAGCTGTATGCGCAGACCCAGTGATTTTGCTGCTCGATATGGAGGCGAGGAATTTGTGATTATTCTGCCCCATACCCAGCTTTCTGGGGCTCAAGCTCAAGCGAGTGTTATTCAAGAGAACCTTCAAAAGCTAGCCTTGGCCCATACTGAGTCCATCATTAGTGACTATGTCACTATCAGTATTGGTATTGCCAGTGGGATTCCACAACTAGAACTGGATTCCCACCAGATCATTGAACAGGCAGATAAAGCACTTTACCAAGCTAAAGCTCAGGGCCGTAATCGTTCCTGCTCCAGCGAATTCTAAAGGCCCTATCTGTTGTCCCTTAACTGACAGGCATCCCTAAAATATCCTCAATCTTGGGTAATTCCTCCAAAGGAATCACACGACCTTCCTCAATAAAGCCATCAATCTGATCAAAATTCAGATAGCGATATAGCTCATCCGCAAAAGGATCGATCTTCTTGGCCACAATCTCCAGATATTCTTCTGGAGTGGGAATTCGGCCTAAGAGGGCGCAGGCTGCAGCCAACTCCGCCGACCCCAGATACACTTGTGCTCCTTTGCCCATCCGGTTATTAAAGTTACGGGTAGACGTTGAAAACACTGTCACGCCATCTTCAACCCGAGCTTGGTTCCCCATACAGAGAGAACATCCCGGCATCTCCGTCCTTGCACCCGCAGCCTCAAAAATTTCGTAATAGCCTTCCTCCCGGAGCTGCTTTTCATCCATCCGGGTAGGAGGACAAATCCAGAGTCTCGCTTTAGTGGGGCCTGCCCCTTCTAGAACTTTTGCGGCTGCTCGGTAATGGCCAATATTAGTCATGCAGGACCCGATAAACACCTCATGAATGGGGTCATTGACAACATCAGATAGGGTTTTAATGTTGTCGGGGTCATTGGGAGCTGCCACCAATGGCTCCCGAATCTCAGTGAGGTTAACCTCCACCACTTCAGCATATTCAGCATCCGCATCCGCTGACATAAGTTCGGGCTTTTCTAACCAAGCTTCCATCTTGGCTACTCGGCGTAGAATTGTGCGGGCATCTTGGTAACCCCGAGCCGCCATGTTCTTGAGGAGGGCGACATTAGAGCGCAAATATTCAGCCACGGTCTCTTCGCTGAGCTTAATCGTGCAGCCAGAAGCAGATCGCTCTGCTGATGCGTCCGTGAGTTCAAAAGCTTGCTCTAGTTTTAGATCGGGCAATCCTTCCATCTCTAGAACCCGGCCAGAGTAGATGTTTTTCTTATTCTGCTTCTCAACTGTAAGCAACCCCTTCTGAATGGCAACATAGGGAATGGCATTGACGATATCTCGCAGGGTAATACCGGGCTGTAGATCTCCCGAGAATTTCACCAGAACAGATTCAGGCATATCCAAAGGCATCGCTCCAATCGCCGCGGCAAAGGCTACTAGCCCCGACCCTGCAGGAAAGGAAATGCCCAAGGGAAAACGAGTATGGGAGTCCCCTCCTGTACCGACGGTGTCGGGAAGCAGCATGCGGTTGAGCCAAGAGTGAATAATGCCATCGCCGGGTCGCAGGGCTACTCCACCCCGAGAAGCAAAGAAATCGGGGAGGTTTTGATGAGTTTCAATATCGACGGGTTTGGGATAGGCCGCCGTGTGGCAAAAACTCTGCATCACCAAATCAGAGCTAAAGCCTAAGCAGGCCAACTCCTTCATTTCATCCCGAGTCATCGGCCCCGTCGTATCTTGGGAGCCAACAGTGGTCATTAAAGGTTCGCAGGACATACCGGGACGAACCCCAGGCAGACCACAGGCCTTGCCCACCATCTTTTGGGCGAGGGTAAAGCCTTTACCGGAATCGGGGGGTGGAGTGGGTCGAGTAAAGACATCGCTTGGCTCCATGCCCAGCTCAATACGAATTTTGTCCGTTAGAGATCGACCAATCAGTAAAGGAATCCGACCTCCGGCTTGGACTTCATCGGTAATGGTTTCGGGCTTGAGATTAAAGGTGGTGAGGACTGTGCCTGACTCGTCGGTGATCTCGCCTTTGTAGGGATGGATGGTAATCACCATTCCGGTTTCCAGACTGGAGACATCACATTCGAGGGGCAAGGCTCCTGAATCTTCTGCTGTGTTGAAGAAAATGGGGGCAATGTTACTCCCCAAGATATAGCCCCCGGCTCGTTTGTTGGGGACGAAGGGAATATCATCGCCAATATGCCAGAGCACAGAGTTGATGGCTGATTTACGGGAAGAGCCCGTACCAACCACATCTCCCACATAAGCCACGGGATGGCCTTTCTGTTTCAGCTGCTCCAAAGTATCTAGCCCCTCTGGCATCCGGGTTTCTAACATCGCCAATGCATGGAGAGGAATATCGGGGCGGGTGGTGGCATGGGGGGCGGGAGACAGATCGTCCGTATTGGTTTCGCCCGGTACTTTGAAGACGGTAACGGTGATAGATTCGGGTAAGGAGGATTGGGTGGTAAACCATTCCGCTGCTACCCAAGAATCAATCACGGATTGGGCATAGGCATTGGTTTGGGCTAATTCCATCACGTCATGGTAGGCGTCGTAAACCAGGACCGTATGTTTGAGGGCAGTGGCGGCAGCGGTGGCTAATGCGGAATTATCGGATTTGAGTAGGTCCACTAAGGACTGCACATTGTAACCGCCCATCATGGTGCCAAGAAGTTCAACAGCAGCAATGGGAGTGATGAGGGGGCTGGTGGTTTCGTTGTTTGCGATCGCACTCAAAAACGAAGCCTTCACATAGGCTGCCTGATCCACCCCAGGCGGGATGCGATCGCGCAGCAATGCCATCAACGCATCTTCTTCTCCTGCAGGCGGAGACTTGAGCAGCTCACACAGATCTGCCGTCTGCTCAGCCGTCAACGGCAGGGGGGGAATTCCCAAAGCAGCCCGTTCTTGAACATGTTGGCGGTAAGATTTCAGCATTTCCAAACCAGATCCCATGAAGCGTTCTCAATAAATAACAATAAAGGTTGAGCCCTATATCCAATATATCGTTGGATTGTCAGAGTCTACTGTGTAGCTTCATACTGCCAGGTCATTTCGTCCATTCCACATCAATCGACTTGATGGTATTGCGGTTGTAGGCCGTGACGGTTGCCTCCACCTGTGATCCGCTCCAACTCATTTAAGTTTCCTCTCAGAAGGAAGACCCCGACAATTGCGCCCACACTCCCAAGACCGGATATCGAATTCACACCGTCTTCACCTCGATAGATCATCATCAAAATATCGAGTAGCTCAAATAGAATCAGAGACCAGCCAGCGCATTTCAATCTCCTTCGATAAGTCTGGAACATAGCGATATAAATCCGCCAATATCTCTTCTCAGTATGACTTCTATATGAATGCAGTATAGAAATATCAAGCTTGACGGCAAGCGCAGCTAGATTACATCATCAAAAAACAAAATCTGATAGTTTTGCTATAAATATTGCCTTTTTCTAGATAAAACCAAAGGCCAAATGATTACCGCTGTGGGAGTCAAAGATAATGTTCCGTCACTCTAATCAAACCTATCAATCAACGCGGCTACTTCTAGGTGTATGCGTCGCCTTAACAACATTACCTGGATTGTATGGTTGTAATAACCCAGCCAAAAAAGAAGAGGGCAAGCCACCGGTATCCTCGGGCTCAGTTTCACCTCAGCCCGCAAAGCTCCCAACCCTAAATCTTCCTGCCCAAACAAACCTATCTGCTCCGAAGTCTAAGCAACCGGTTAAAGGGGCTCCCACATCTCAGCCTGTCAATATCCCCGGCACAAGTCCCAACACTTCAAAAGTTCCCCCAAGCACCATTGAAATCCCCCCCCACCTAGCAAAAACGACGTCCCCCACTGCTGGGAGTCCTGGAGTACCGGCTCAGCCCCCCACAGCAGTGCCAGTCCCCAGCCCTATTCCCTCAGAAATTAGTCAACCCGCTCCCCCTAATATCCCTGCTGCCAATATTCCAACCCAGAATATTCCAACCGCAAAGGTCCCATCTACTCCCCCTGCGACAAACTCCCCTGCTGGATTAACCGAAGAAGCCAAGGCCATCCAACAATTCAATCAACCCATTGATCCCAATCTTCGTTTGACATCTCCCTCATCCTCTAAAGCTCCTAAAGACCTAACCTCTCAGTTTGATCCTAGTCCTGCACCTGGAACAAATAGTGCCAGCTCCTCTAGCTCCCCATCTTCCTCTAGCTCCAATCCTTCTGGCCTCAGTCCATTGGAGTATAAATACAACCCATCAACCGGAACCTACAGTACTGGGCCTGCTGAGTAGCTATCATCCGTTCAACCCGAACGCATGATGGTTCTTTGATCCAGCCCATTCATCCTGAAAACGAGTTTGTCTCTTTCAGGGAAAACTGTGGTGCAAAGAGGGCAGGTTGTCCCCCCGTGTGCCAAAACAGAACGGTTTGCTGGCGATGAAAGTGTCCCCTGCGGATCAAATCTAATAACCCACCCATGGCCCGACCCGAATAAACCGGATCGAGGAGAATTCCTTCTGATTGGGCCAGGAGGTTAATCGCCGATCGCTCTAGGTCACCCACAACACCGTATCCAGCGCCTAGATAGGCGGTTTCTACACGAAAGTCTGCGGGGTGAAAGTGACACTCTGATTGGAGCATCTTGGCTGTCGAAGTAGCTAACTCAGCCAATTGGTCCCCATAACTCAACTGCTCATCTTCAGCCTTATCAATACGAATGCCAATCAGTTCTACATCCATTGCTAAAAAAGATCGACCGACGGTCAGTCCCGCCTGCGTCCCTCCTGAACTAGAAGCAAATACAATGGCATCCATAGATTGCTCCATTGCCTGAAGCTGTTGCTGCAGTTCAGCCATCGCCGCCACAAAGCCAACTGCCCCCAAAGCATTAGAGCCGCCATAG
Organism: Acaryochloris marina S15; assembly: GCF_018336915.1. Taxonomy (GTDB): domain Bacteria; phylum Cyanobacteriota; class Cyanobacteriia; order Thermosynechococcales; family Thermosynechococcaceae; genus Acaryochloris; species Acaryochloris marina_A. Next base: position 4,318,842 of record NZ_CP064923.1, read on the forward strand.
GGAATGACATAAGGATGATGATCTTGGGCCTGTAGCTGGGATGAGATCGCATTCAACTGTTCTCCTTTGCGATCTGCCCCTGTCCAATGAATCGTCGCTCCCAAAACCTCATCCAACAGTAAATTCCCATTGGCTTGTTCTGGTGGAGTTCCCCCTAGAACCAGATGACATTCCAATCCCACCATGGCGGCGGCGGCGGCCGTCTGCCGACAATGATTCGATTGAGCGGCCCCTGCTGTAATCACGCAATCGCAGTTTTGGTGTAGTGCATCTGCGATCAGAAATTCCAGCTTCCGGGTTTTATTACCCCCCAAGGCCAACCCCGTTTGATCATCTCGCTTGATCAGAATTCTGGGACCACCCAGAGATTGTGACAGCCGAGGGAGTTCAACAATCGGTGTGGGGAAAAATCCTAGAGATCGGCGGGGTAAATGGTGAAACGGCATCTTAGTAAATCGACCCGCTATACCTGCAGGTTCTAAAAGTACAAGAGTAAAGCAACGTTGCCATCAAAAATCCCCGCAATCTAACCTTTTTTAGGGTAAAAAACAGGGAGAGTGACTATTATAAATACAGATAATACCGAAGAGGGCTTAGAGGGCTCCAGCAGACCGTAGACCTAGAATCATGCCAGCACCAATCCAATGGGCGAAGACACCTGTCGCCAGCATTTCTGGCACACCAAAGTCTTTCATGGAATCCGGTACACCAATGGGCAAAGCAGGTCCTTGACCTGGATATTTAATGGCATACCGTCCTAGGAACACCATAAGCAAGTTAATAAACAGCATCAGTATCCCTGTGTTAAAGGTCCAGGGATGACTTTCGAAGGTCGTCAAAAGTATGGGATGCATCAAAATTGTTCTCCTAAAAATAGCGAAACGGACTAAATCTAAAAATCTGTAACGTCGCTGACAGAATTATAAAAATTGAACTGACGCAAAAATTTGTTTTGTTTTAAGAGTTAACATTTCGCTATAAAAGTGATCCCACCTTATGCTGAAAGAAATACATGGGATGCAGAGGACTTTATGCGAGTCAAAATTTGTGGCATTACTCAACCTGAGCAAGGAGTTGCGATCGCACCCCTAGGTGCCGATGCCCTCGGATTTATCTGTGTCTCCCAGTCTCCTCGCTATGTCACGCCCCAACAGATCCAGGCGATCACCCAGGTTTTACCCACTCAAACCCTGAAGGGAGAACCTCTGAGTCGGATTGGTGTTTTTGCTAATGCGGATCTAGACCTGATTCAACAAACCGTAGAAATCGGCCAATTAACAGGAGTCCAACTCCACGGGGACGAGTCACCAGAGTTCTGCCAGCAGGTCAAAGCGAAACTGCCCGAGGTTGAGTTAATTAAAGCGTTTCGGGTTCGTAGCGCTGAAACCCTTGCTCAGATCACCCCCTATGAATCGATTGCGAATACCCTATTACTCGATGCCTATACGCCTCAAGCCTTAGGCGGAACGGGACATACTTGGGATTGGACTCTGCTCAAGACCTTTGCACCAAAGTTGCCTTGGTTCCTCGCAGGGGGCTTGACGCCAGATAATGTGAATCAAGCGGTAACGACTTTAACGCCACCAGGCATTGATCTATCAAGTGGGGTGGAACTAGCTCCAGGCAACAAAGATCTCAAAAAGGTAAAACAGCTCTTTCAACAACTGATGATTCTGCAAGCATAATCCCACAAGTTTATGTACCTAAAATTACTGAGAATGCACCTATTTTTGACCTACAATCTCAGAAATTTGCTGAATGCCTTCCTCCTGCATTTTTGCCAGCAAGCCTTCCAAAATTCGGCGCACTATCCATGGTCCTTCATAGACCCAGCCTGTATAGACCTGTAATAAGCTGGCTCCAGCAGATAATTTTTCCCAGGCATCCTCAGCCGTAAAGATGCCACCCACACCGATAATCGGCAGTTGACCTTGGGTGTGTTGGTGGATAAATCGAATCACGTCTGTTGAACGCGATCGCACCGGGGCACCACTAATTCCACCTGCTTCTTCACTAGGTGCATTACCCGTAACGGCAATCCGCTCCGTTTTCAGATCCCGCCGTATCGTTGTATTCGTGGCAATAATACCTGCGAGCTGATGCACTTGAGCCAAATCTACAATCGCGGCAATATCTTCCCACTCTAAGTCTGGAGCAATCTTTACCAGCAGAGGTTTAGCCTCTGTATTCTCGGCTTGTAGACCTGCCAAAATAGGGGCCAATTGTTCGACTGCTTGGAGCGATCGCAACCCTGGGGTATTCGGTGAACTCACATTCACCACAAAATAGTCCCCATAAGTTTTGAGGAGTCGAAAACTTCCTACATAATCTTCTACTGCTTGGTCGAGGGGTGTCACCTTTGATTTGCCTAAATTGATCCCTAGGGGATAAGAGCGCACTTGACGCTCTTGGGAAGCAGCAATCACCTCTGCCATCTGGGCAGCACCTTGGTTATTGAATCCCATTCGGTTTAGGGCAGCTTGATCTTCAGGCAAACGAAACAAACGAGGTTGAGGATTTCCCGGTTGGGCATGGAAGGTTACGGTTCCCACTTCCGCAAATCCAAAGCCAAAACGAGGCCAAATATTTGTTGCTACGCCATCTTTATCAAACCCTGCAGCCAATCCGATGGGGTTCGCAAACGAAAGGCCCCACAAGGATTGTGAGAGCTGAGGATCTTCCACCTGTAAAGATGAGGCCAACTGCTTCTGCAGTCCCTGAGAGAATCCCTGCTCCACGTTCTGATCCAGCCAGGCACAGGTCCGCATCAACTGGCGATGGACCGTTTCTGGATCGGCCTTCAGAGCCGAAAATAAAAGAGGTTGTAATCCTTGTTGATATATATCCACAGTTCTCTCAGGCCAGCGTCGCACTGAGAGTATAGCCCGGCTAAGGTGCAGAACCAGATGATTGGACGACGGGCCAGCCTAACCGAGTGGGCTGTTGATACACCCGCTTGAGGGTATTCATATCCCTAGCCGATATGGGGGCGGGTGTCCGCACTTGAGAAAAATAGAGGGCATCTGTCTTGAGGCGACTATGGCCCCAAATTCCCAAGGCATGACCTAACTCATGGCGAATCGCTGCCGCAATATAGGTCTCTGTTTGGTTCGTGCGCACTTGAACCATGCAGCGATGCGATAACCGCTGCTGGTCATTTACATAGAGCTTAAAGCGAGTCTCCGCTGAGCGAATACGCCCCTGGCTGCGCTGGGTGGGATCAACTGCCGAGATCATGATATCGGCCTGGTTCGAATCGGTCGTCACTTCGAGGGGAAAATAAGCTTGCCACGCCTGAATGGCTTGGTCAACCGCCTGGGGCCATTTCTCTTGGATTAACGGCAAAGACTTAGAAGTGGGCTGGGCATACACTTTGACGGGAAATTGGCTCCAGACCAAATACCCCACACGAGTCACTTTAATCTGATCAAAATAATCCCCTTGTTCCTGGGGATCTTGCCACTGTTCCAAAACCGCTGGCAACGGATGCACTTGGGCAGCAGGCACTTGCAGAGCAGCATTAATAGGGTAAACCCATCCTAAATGCACAAAAACGGCGGCTAAAAGGCCCAGAAGACCTAAGCCCATAACCGCAGGCCACTTCTTCAGGTTAGGCCACCGCATAATAAGTCAAACAATCCGTTAACCGAGCCAGCCCGCACTGAGAACCACTGTTAACCCCATAAACATTAGAGTCAGGGTCCAAGTGATCCGATTGAGGGTCTTTTCTGCACTCTTAGCACTGGTGAAGAGTTGGCCTTGACCACCAATCCCCCCCAAACCATCTCCTTTGGGGCTGTGCAACAGTACCAAGGCAATGAGCCCCACGGCAGAGAAAAACCATATGCCTTGAATCACATTAGTCAGCATTCAACTGAAACCCTAGTAAACGATAAAAAATACTGACGGCAAATCAATAGCCGCACGACTGTCAACCCATTTTATTGGGCAAGACATACTCACAAAGTATAACCTTTAGCGATGAATCCGGACAGGACTCTTGTTCTTACGAACTTCATACCCTGCAGGCTGAATTAAGCTTGTTCCCGTCATTTCCTCCGGCTTAGGGAGTTGCAAAATATCTAAGATCGTCGGGGCAATGTCAGCCAAGCAACCATCTGCTCGCAACTGCACATCAGTGCCATGGCCCGGAATTTTGCGACCTTCTCCCTCTACCAAAATCAAGGGAACGGGGTTAGTGGTATGGGCAGTCCAAGGATTGCCGTTCTCATCCCACATCCGTTCGGCATTGCCATGGTCAGCCGTGATTAACAGTGTGCCCCCGACGTCAATCACTTGGTTTAGCAGGATGCCGATACATCTATCCACGGTTTCAACTGCTTGGATCGTGGCATCCATCAGGCCCGTATGACCCACCATATCGGTATTAGCGTAGTTGATCACCATTAGAGAATAGATGTGTTTACCTAAGGCTGCGATCGCTTCTTTAGTCACCTTATCCGCCGACATGGGTGGGTCCTGGTCATAGGTAGACACCATAGGACTAGGAACCAAAACCCGATCCTCTCCTGGCAAGGGATCTTCAATCCCACCATTGAAAAAATAGGTGACATGGGCATACTTTTCGGTCTCTGCTAATCGCAGCTGCTTCAAACCATTATTGGAGACAATCTCACCCAAAATATTGTCTAAGTTTTGGGGCTTAAATGCGATATCGGTTGACAGATATGAATCATATTGAGTGAACGTGACAAAGTGAAGGGGTTTCACCTGTTCTCGCTCGAACCCATCGAACTTGGGATCAACTAAAGCCTGGGTGAGCTGACGGGCTCGATCGGGCCGAAAATTAAAGAAAATGACGCCATCTTCTGCCTCGATTGCCCCAGGAGCAATGCGAATGGGGGGAATAAACTCATCCGTCGTTTTGTGATCATAGGCATCGGTGATGGTATCTAGGGCAGACCAATCCCGAGGAACCGCCACCTGATCGTTCACCATGACCTCATAGGCTTGCTGAATGCGATCCCATCTGCGATCGCGATCCATCGCAAAATATCGACCACTCAAGGTCACAATTTGCCCCACGCCAATATGGGCGACCTGTTGCTGTAATCGCTGAATCTCATCCTTAGCGCTTTTGGGAGGTGTATCCCGCCCATCCAAGATGGCATGGATACAAACCTGGGAAATATTATGTTCTTTGGCAAGCTTAAGTAACGCTAACAAATGGTCGGAATGGGCATGAACGCCTCCTGGAGAGCACAGTCCGATCAAATGCAGCTTGGTGTTGGCTTGAGACACTTGCTTGCAAACGTTATCCAAAGCAGGATTGGTCGCTAAGCTACCATCTTCGATCGCATCTGCAATGCGAACCAACTCTTGGGGGACGGTGCGGCCAGCACCTAAATTAAGGTGGCCTACCTCAGAATTACCCATCTGACCTGCAGGTAAGCCCACGGCTTTACCAGAGGTTTGAATAAAAGTACTAGGATAAGCTGTCCAGAGGCTGTCAATAATTGGGGTTTTTGCGGCAGCGATGGCATTACCATCTGAGTTTTCTTGGTAGCCCCAACCATCTAATATGACTAGCACCACCGGGGATACAGGTGTCGACGTCATACAGGGTCGTTTTCCTCAAGGATTTATTTGTGATGCAATCATAACACTCAGAATTCCGCTTAGAACAGACCACAGCTTGGATCTAAAGGAAAAAGCAAGATTATCCTGACACCGATATAAATATCACTCTCAGGTTAAGACTAGGTTGCTGGTGAAAGAGCGAGTTTAACGCTGAATTATGGGTGGGTAGGCAACAAGTCAGCCCCATCCTCTTGCTTAACCAGGTTTATCTCTGAAGAAGATTCCGCAGATATAGGTGGGGTGGCCCAGGTGAAGCGAGGGGCAGGCCAAATTCGATCGAAAAGAACCGTTAAGGGGGCTAAGCTAAACAGTGCCCAGAAAATCCCTGTGGACAAGAAAAACTTCGTTTGCAGCCCAAACGTCACGACGGCAATAATGCCAGACCATAAAAGCCGGGCCACCCGAGCATCTGGAATTGAGCGGGGATCCGTGAGCATAAACAGAGCAAATAAGATCAAAGAGCCACTCGATAAGCTGTGGTACCAAACATCCCAGCTCCATCCCAACCACATATCTCGAATAGAAAGACAGGTCGCATAGGTGGCCAGAAACATCACAGACGTGTCCCATCGCCCCACCCGATGAAGTACTAATCCACCCGCTCCAGCAAATAAGAGGCCATACCAGCCCACGGCTCCCCATTGCCCAGGGGAGACCCAAGCATCAGAGGTCAACACAAGGGCAGCAATAATGCCAAAGTTGGCTGGATTAAAAAAATGCTTGCCCTTCCATTTGCACACAAATTTACTGAGGATCGCCAAGGTCGCGGCCAACATCATGGTGCTCCAATGATCCGTTCGCAGCAGCAAGCTCAGTCCTAATGCCGTAATTAAGGCACTGCGGATTGAGGGATTAAAGGCTCGATCTGTGGGCTGAGTCCGTTGTTGATATAGATAGGTACCGTAAGCAGCCAAAGCTTGGACGAGAATTGCGGTTGCGATCGCAACCACAATCATTTCGGGTCTCAAGGTCCAATCCTTCGTCCCAATTCCTAGCCCTAAAAATAAGCTGAGAAACAGAATTTGGTAATCTCTAGCATCTTGAAAGGACATAAACCCTCAGCTGGATGGAATGGTCCCAATTTATCCCAACTTTCTAGATTGGAAGTCGGCGGTTACCTAAATGGTTACCCGCTCAGACGTTTTTACCGGCATCCTAATATTTAGGATTTCTTTAACTCGGTTCCAGACAATCCTCACAAGTTTCTCAAATTAGCTGGATATAAAGAAGACAAATACCCTGTGCCCGATCTTGACAAGAGAGCGGAACCTAGAAGTCATGCTCCCTATCTCTCCCCAGCAACCGCCAAAGGCCAAACAGCAGTCATTCGTTCTGTGGTTTGATCAAGTCGGAATTACAGACATTCCCTTGGTGGGTGGCAAGAATGCCTCCCTAGGAGAGATGATTCAGCAGTTAGGGGCCCAAGGCGTCCAAGTGCCCACCGGCTTTTCCACCACAGCCCATGCCTATCGCACCTTTCTACAACAATCCCAGCTAGAAGCCCCACTTCGTCAGCTATTGCAAGGGTTAGATGTAGAAGATATTCCTCAACTGCGATCTCGGGCGAAGCAAGCCCGAGAACTAATCTTGACCACTCCTTTTTCCCCTAGCTTCGAACTGGCTATTAGTGAAGCCTATTCCAGACTGTGTCAACACTGTGGTAGAAATTCATCTTTAGATGTAGCCGTTCGCTCTAGTGCCACAGCCGAAGATTTACCGGATGCCAGCTTTGCGGGCCAACAGGAAACCTATCTCAATGTTCAAGGTATTCGCGGCGTCTTAGAAGCCTGTCATAAATGCTTTGCCTCTCTATTTACCGATCGGGCTATTTCCTATCGCACCTTAAAAGGGTTTGATCACTTCACGGTAGCCTTGGCGGTAGGGGTACAGCAAATGGTGCGGTCGGGCACTGCTGGGGTAATGTTCTCCATCGACACAGAAACCGGGTTTGATAAAGCAGTCTTGATCACGGCGGCCTACGGGCTCGGGGAAAACGTGGTCCAAGGCGCTGTCAACCCTGATGAATACTTGGTGTTTAAACCAACCCTCCAACAGGGCTATCAGCCGATATTGTCTAAACGACTCGGCAGTAAAGAGATCAAAATGGTCTACGACCAAGAGGGCAGTAAACTCACTAAAAATGTGCCCGTGCCCGAGGGCGATCGCCAGAAATTCACCCTGACCAACACCGAAATTCTCACCCTCGCTCAATGGGCCTGCAAAATTGAAGATCATTATTCTGCTGTGCGGGGCACCTACACCCCCATGGATATTGAATGGGCACAGGATGAATTCACCGGGGAACTCTATGTGGTCCAAGCCCGGCCAGAAACGGTACAGTCTCAAAAATCTGACACCCTACTAAAAACCTATCAGTTAGATGAGCTAGGGCCAGTCCTCAGCACCGGCCGAGCCGTGGGGGAGTTGATTGGCCAGGGGCGCGTGCAAATCATTCAGGATGTCAGCCAAATCAGTGCGTTCCAACCAGGGGATGTCTTGGTAACCCACAAAACGGATCCCGATTGGGAACCCATTATGAAGCAGGCAGCAGCCATCGTTACGAACCAAGGAGGGCGCACTTGCCATGCTGCCATTATTGCCCGCGAGTTAGGCATTCCCGCCATTGTCGGTTGTGGCCATGCCACCCGCCAGATCCCTAACGGTCGGTTGGTCACGGTTGCTTGTTGTGAAGGGGAAGCAGGCCATGTTTACGATGGGCTACTGTCCTTTAGGGTTCAAGAAACTCATCTAGAACAACTCCCCACAACCCAAACTCAAGTCTTGCTCAATGTGGGAAATCCCGACCAAGCCTTTAGACTGGCAGCACTGCCTTGCGATGGTGTTGGCCTTGCCCGCTTAGAATTTATCATTGCCAACCATATCAAAGCCCATCCCCTGGCCTTAATCCATTTCGATCAGCTAGAAGATCCGTTAGCCCAGCAAGAAATTGCCCATCTCACGCGTCACTATCCCTACAAACCTGACTTCTTTGTTGATCAGCTCACCCATGGTGTGGGCATCATTGCCGCAGCGTTTTACCCCAAGCCCGTCATCGTCAGGCTGTCTGACTTCAAGAGTAATGAATATGCAAACTTGCTAGGCGGCAAGCAATTTGAGCCTCAGGAAGAAAATCCCATGCTGGGATGGCGAGGGGCCTCGCGTTATTACGACGACAATTTTCGAGAGGCGTTCGGCTTGGAATGTAAAGCCCTCAAAAGCGTCCGAGACGAGATGGGTTTAACCAACGTGATTCCCATGGTGCCGTTCTGCCGCACACCAGAGGAAGGTCGTAAAGTCATGGCAGAAATGGCGAATTATGGATTGGTCCAGGGAGAGAATGGTCTCCAGGTTTACGTCATGTGTGAAGTGCCCAGCAATGTCATTTTGGCGGATCAATTCAGCCAAATCTTTGATGGGTTTTCCATTGGCTCCAACGATCTCACCCAATTAGCCCTAGGCATAGATCGGGACTCAGCCTTGGTGGCTCACCTCTTTGATGAACGTCATGAGGGCGTGCAGTCCCTTATTCGCCAAGTCATCGATCAGGCCAAACGTCATAACTGCAAAGTCGGCATTTGCGGCCAGGCCCCTAGCGACTATCCAGAATTTGCCCATTTCCTAGTTGAACAAGGAATTGACTCTATCAGTCTTAATCCAGATTCAGTGCTTAAAACACTGTTCGTTGTCGCTCAAGCAGAAACACACGTGTCATCGTCTCACTCGTCCTAATCACTTGCCGTTTTCCACGGCCCCTAGAGGTACTCACCATGTTTCATAAAGTTTTAGTTGCCCTTGATCATTCAGAAACGGCTCTGGACGTCTTCGATCAAGCCCTTGATTTGGCTGCCACAACCCAGGCTAATTTGATGCTGTTACATGTGTTGTCCACCGATGACCAAGATGCTCCGGATGCCCCCACTCCCTTTCCTAGCATGTATTACTATCCTGGGCTATCAGCAACCTCGATTAGCGTTTATCAACAACAGTGGGAGCAATATACCCACACAGCCCAAGATATTCTGCAGGCCCAATCCGAAGAGGCAAGATTAGCAGGAGTCTCTGTCAAAATCACCCAAAAACAAGGTTCTCCCGGTGAAACCATTTGCGAAGTGGCCAAGGAATGGCAGGCAGACTTGATTTTGCTAGGGAGCCGAGGACGGGCCGGTCTCAGTGAATGGTTATTAGGCAGTGTCAGTAATTACGTTATGCATCATGCCCCCTGTTCAGTGCTGATCTGTAGAGAAACTGAGACGCCTCCCCCCAACTCCATTCCAGATCATCTCAACCAGCAACTCATGTCTAACTTAGCGGGTTGGCAATAGCCTAAAGGAGCTAGCTGGCTTTCTGACTAGCTCCTTTGGGCTGCATCCAGTCTATTTGCAAAGGCTTGATTAGCCCCGCCTCAGTGACTTGAACCGTCATTAAGAATATATCCTCTTCAAAGGTTTTGACCACCAATTGCGGTGGGTCACTGGCCTGGATGTAGTAGGTCCTGTCGGGAATAAACTGGCTAATGATGGCCCGCTGGCCCAACTGTTTAGGACCAATATGGCGCGCATAAATCATCTGCTTCAATCTGAGGGCAACATCTCCGGGTGTTCTGCCATAGAAGAGGGGGAGAAAGTTGTCCAAGACTTGTCCAGAATTAGCTTGGGAAAAGCCAGACATTTCCTTCTCCAAATCTCTAATATTCAGGGATTCTTTAACCTGATAGCTGGATAAGATTTGAGTCTCTAAGGCGGGCATTTGCTGTAAATCAAACAAAGCTTTTTGCTTCATCAGCTGTGGGTGAGCCCCATACACTTTCTTAGAGGCTTGCAACGCAATATCAGACAACTCTTTGAAGCTGTAGTCATCAAGATTTTTTTGAGCCAGCTGAGCTTTCATTTCTTGCTCAAACTCAGTTTGTAATGCTGCAATTTTGCTCTGATCAGGAGGTTGCGTGGTGGAAGGGGCTTCGCTAGCTTGCAGTTGACAGGCCGTCAGGCAGCCCACCAACAAGAATTGAAACAACGAACGCCGCATAGCATTACCCACAACTGTGGTTCCAGTCTACTCACCCTCCCTAGCAATGACTACCCACAAGCTTGAGCAGCAAGAATGGAACTTGCGACCAATGAGCTTTGTTGGGTGATTTCACCAATAGCGATGAGGCAGCGATTACTGTGTGCATCCACCCTGCAATGCTACATCTGGGAAACTGCTGCACCTTCAGCCGACAGTTTTTGCACCAATGCCAACAATTCTTGGGGATTAAAGGGCTTAGTCAAATAGGCCGTACATCCAGACATTCGGGCTCTCATGCGGTCAATCAGGCCTTCTCGCCCCGTCAGCATCACGACAGGGATTTCCTTGAGCATATCGACTTGGCGAACCATGCGACATAGCTCATAACCATCCATCTTCGGCATTTCAATGTCCATCAAGATGACATTAGGTTGCTGCTCAATTAAGACCGTTAATGCCTGTTTCGGATCCATTAACTGCAGTACTTCAAAACCTTCTGCCTCTAGAGATAGCTTCACAAACTGCTGAATGGTTTGACTATCATCTACACAAGCGACAACGGGGCGAACTTGTTCTTCGATGACTTGATAAGGGTGCAGACTGATTGCTCCAGCCTGAACCATCGGCGCTAGATCAGTCGCCAGCGTTAGGACATCTATATCTGCCTGGGTTGCCACCTCGTAGAAGCAAAGGCCTTGCTCTAATAAATTGACAATATTTTGTAAGTGTCTTCCTTGACCATTTTCCTTCCAAGCTAATTTCAGGAATTGATCGGGATCTTCTAAACGTGGCTTTTGGAACGGAGAACCAATGACAGCCTGCAGCTGTGCCCATTGATTAATTTGATCACGAACCGGTAGAACAAGCTGCCGAAACGGAGCAGATAGAAGTAGCGGATCTAGTCCCACATTAGGCTCAAATTCTAAGTAGCCTTGAGGGAGGGCTAAGAACTGCATGAGTGCTTCTTGAGTCAGAATAGCCAGCAGTTTTCGGAAGAAATTTAGGGGTAAATTATTGGCCTGCCAATACTTGCACAGATAGGAATACTCTGACGTATTATTCGGTAGAGACTCAGATAAATCAAAGTCGGGTAGCTGCTTTTTGAGCACGTAGGGTAATCGCTCAGCATGCCCCATTGTGCTTTCTGCAAAATGCATTTGCCCACCGCCTAGATACACCCGCCAGCTAATCGACGGATCACGAGAATCAGTGATAGTGATGCGGCCAGACCGTTGCTCAGAGATCACTTTCTGCAGCACTTTAGCAGGTGCAACCTGTGGTTTGTCCTGTTGGGTGGGTGTTGGAAGACTGGAGGTATAGGTCATAAACTAACTGATTTGGTAGTTAATAGTCAGAGCATTGGCAGTTACCAGCTCAGCAAGATGGCAAGTGGCAGATTTGATCTAGAACAACTTTTTCAGGTGCATGCCCTCATTCTTAGGATGGACCGTTTACCCTTGAGAACATATGCGTAAAATCACGTATTTTTGCCCTAGGAGCGAATTATTAGTAACAATTAGCAGCAATATACGGGGGATTCTTAGTATTAGTATGGACTAAAAACTCATCAGAATTTACTTTTGAGTAAAACTTCAAATAGTAGGAAGCACAAAGGTATTTTGTATATTCATCTTCAGCTCATCTAAGATGTTCAGGCTTACTGGGACCTGAGTTTTTCCCTGAGGGTTTGAAATCTAAGATGAACATCGCTCAAGTCATAGGTTTGATGTCCATATCGCCAACTCACATAACTCTGAGAAATCTCAGTCACTAGGTCAGCGATCGCCCCTTCCCCCTTTTGATGCAAACGACGAGTATATTCAAATGGAGTTTCATGGGGGTGTTTCGGTACACCCCGATTTGCTAACAAATGCAGCATTCGCTGATATAACTTCTCCATCGGTGGCAAAGTTGCAAGGCGTCGCCGATAGCGCCACCATTGCCAACCTTGCGGGGCCAGCCAGCCAAGAACGGCCATCCCACTCAGAACTAGCAATCCAGCACCCCAACCTTGCCAGCCACCGGTAAAAAATCCTAATGCTTTGGCCAACCCTTCACCGATCAGGGCGAATATTGCTGTCAAGCCGTTCATCATGGGCGAGGGGAGCCAACCTGCCACCCAGTTCCATAAGGTCTTCAACACAGAGAAAGTATAGTCATCATCCACAGAAGGGGGAACCAAGTCATGACCTGGAATGGGATCAAATGTAAACCAACCAAACTGGGGGATATAGACCTCAGCCATGGCAAAGGCATCCACATTTTTCACTTCATAGAGCCCCGTGAACGCATTAAATTCCCCGGGGCCAAATCCCGTCACCAGGCGGGCGGGGATGCCGATGGAGCGCAACATCATCGTTAAGGCTGTCGAAAAATGATCAGGATAGCCCCCCTGATATTTGAATAGGAAGGCACTCACTAAATCTTCTTCTGACTCAAGCACCGGCAGATCAAGCTGAAGTGAATAAGCTTGTTTGACGCTTTGAGCTAAATACAGGGCTTTCTCATAAGCCGAAATGGGGGGACGATTGGCTTTCTCCAAGAGTGCGTCTGTCTGCTCTTTAACCTGAGGCGCAATATCATCGGGGATTTGCAGATAATGCTGGCGAATAAAGGGTGGATACTGGCGGGATACTTTGCGTAGCTGCTTGCGATCGCGATATGGAACATCAGAAATGACCGAGTAGGTCAGTCCATCCTGGAGCTGCACGGGGGATCGGAATCCCCCTTCTGGATCTCTAGCAATTTCACGGGTGGGAAAATAAACTTCACGGGCTTGACTCAGGGCTGGAATCAGGTTGGGGAACCGAGCAACAATGGAATAGGTTTGAATTACTTCTTTGGTTCGGCCTCGCTGTCCTAGTTGAGGCACCACAAACCGATAGGACCAAGCCGGTCGACTCAAGGTCTCAGATTTGTCATTGCGAGACATCTTCCAGCCTTGACCGGTATATTCGTCAAAGGCTAAGACGCGCCAAAATCCAGGGGCTTGCGATCGCACCCGCATCACAATTTCAGGCTTGAGAGCACCTCGCAAATTCTGGTTGATGCTTTGACTGAACCCGTAATAGAACTGATCATCAAAGGCAATCTCTCCCTGGAGGTCTTCGCCATCTTGCCCTGTTCCGTCCCAAGTGGCACTATCTCCTTGACCATAGCCAGGATTAACGATTTGCTGGGCATCAAACTTACCCGGAATATCAATCGCAGCACTCACGGGTAACGTTCTCAGCTGGTATCCGGGTAAACGCGGTAGCAAGGCAAAAATCACTAGCCCCACCGTCACCACTGCCACTAGCATCTTGCCCATCTGGACTGGTGGCAGGCTTATCGATCGACGTTTGAGCAGTTTCAAACCTAGGCGCGATCGATAATCCAGGATGAGGACGGGCAACGCACAAGCAATAAAGAGTAAGAGCCATCCCCCGAACACCATCGTTTCGCTGACGGTGGCTGCGACTCCAACCAAAATGATGCCGATAACGGCTGAGTACCCCAAGTCTTTGCGTCGGGGTAGGTCAAAGGCATGCAGAATTTGAACCTGAATCAGTAACTCCGTCAATAGGATACGGGAGTCACCTGCTTGGCCCGCTAAACGGCTGAGGAAAACCGCCAAGACGAGGATCATGCCAATGGCAATCCCACATTTGGCTGCAATATTTCGACGATGCCGCTGTCGCCAACTCCAGGTGGCCCCCATCAAACTCAGGGGAATCGCCCATAAACTATGCCAGCTCCCTGTTGCCGAATCCGTCGCCAGGATTCCCACACAAACGAGGATTTGCACGCCTAAACGCAACGCCATAGAGTCTTCTGGCGGCAGCGGCCGAGGCTGCAGCCGTTGAGAGACCTGTTGCCACCAAGATTGAGATAGGAAAGAGCGCTGCATCAATTGTTCAAGGTAATGGCTGAGCCCCAAGGGGCAGCCTTAGTTTACCCAGCGACCCCACGCATATTCGCTAAAACGAACCTCCCAGATGCAGAAGTAGAGCATTGGGTTGCATTAAAGGACCGCTGAGCATGGCTGAAATCTACAGTGAATTTCGTCAACGGAGTGCCCAACACTCTCGTCTGTGGATGCTATGCAGCGGCAAAATCCAATAGCTCATCTTCTTGCTTAACTAGAATCGTGCAATTCGCGCGGGCATAAGCACAGCAGGTCAGCATAAAACCGGCCTCTTCTTCGGCATCACTCAAGATAGAGTGATCATGCTCGACTTCACCATTGACAACCCTGCCTACACAGGTAATGCAAGATCCAGAACGACAAGAGGCAGGGAGTTCTATTCCTTCTAACTCTGCTGCATCATAGATATATTCATCCGCTGGGACACAAATAGTGTTCTCTTCCCCAGTGGTCTCATCCCGAAACGTGACGTCATAAACCATGGCTAGTGCTTATCTCCGTGTTAAATAACTCAGTGCTCTAATGTGGGGTAAACATCTACTCCCCCCTGCCCTGAAGATCGGTAGAAGGCAGGTAAAATCGCTCAACTACTTATTAATTATTCACAATTCTTTACAAATCCCCCTCAGGGAAAATACTGAATACTGAAGATTTCAAGGAATGACTTCTTATTCATCAGCTTTGATATAACGGTGATTGGACGTTCCTTTTAGCCGTTATCGTCGTCATTGAGATGGATCAACATAGGATTGAGCAATTCACGCCCGAAGATGGGGAACTCCGTTCGTTCAATTGAGGGGGAAGAAGTGAACAGAAGCCCTGGATTTCGTGTAAGTTTAGGGTAAGTAATTTTGCATCCACCAACACTCAGGATAATTTTCTTCTTATGCCATTGCTTGCGACCGGGAAAAAATTTATTCGCACCATTGAACAGTCGGGCGCTGTTGGCATTTATGTTCCGTCTGAAGGTGGATTTGAAGGCCGCTACAAGCGCCGGCTCCGGGCAACAGGGTATCTAACACTATTTGTATCCGCCCCAGGTATGGGCGACTTAGCCTCTTACTTCACCGATGTCCACGGGGTGCGCCCTCCTCATTTAGGTAAAAACCAAATTCGCACGTATTTCCTGCCCCCCTTCGTTAATTATCAACTAGAGAACTTACCGCCCCAGGCGAAGGGTTTAGCCCTATGGCTCTACGACGGTAAACGGTTAGCGAAGCAAGAACTAGCCTATCTAGATGCGATTACTGCCACTGAACCTCGCCTAAAAGTTGTGATTGAGTTAGGCGGTGCCCGGACCTTTGAATGGCAGCCCCTTTCCGAGATTATAGCGGCAGCGTAGAAGCTTCGATCTACCGTTAAGACAAAGCAAAATGTTCACCCAGCACTAATCGATTCGGATTAGGCTTATAAGGTGAATGATTTTGCTTCTCCTCTCCAATCCCTCGATCAGGGCAACTGGTTCAAGTTAATTTGTGGGGCCAGCTATCAGCATTTGCCTGCTGTCCGCAATCTGGTTTTGGCCTATACCTTGGCAGGTGCAGATTGTATTGATGTCGCTGCGGATCCAGCCGTGATTGCAGTTGCCGAAGATGCGATCGCAACCGCAATCCAACTCTCCCCCACCCACCCCCGGCCCCTATTGATGGTCAGTCTCAATGCTGGGGAGGATCCACATTTTCGCAAGGCGACTCTCCAGCCTGAACAGTGCCCCTCCGACTGTTCTCAACCCTGTGTGGGCGTTTGTCCTGCAGATGCGATCGCATTCCCCAGCCCCGGCGTAGTGACCGATCGCTGCTATGGCTGCGGACGCTGTTTACCCGTTTGCCCCATTGAACAAATCATCACGGTTTCCCACGCCGCTAAACCGGACATCGTCGGCCCCTTCATTCAGGCTGGCGTGGTACAAGCCTTAGAAATTCACACCCAAGTGGGGCATCTGGCAGAGTTTAAGCAGCTGTGGCAAACACTCAACCCCTTTGTACCCCACTTACAGGTCTTAGCGGTGAGCTGTCCCGATGGCCCTGGCCTCCTGGAGTATCTAGCGAGTCTCTACCAACTCATGGAACCGTTACCCTGCACCCTAATCTGGCAAACCGATGGCCGCCCCATGAGTGGAGACATTGGGGATGGCACCACCCGAGCAACGGTACTCCTAGCAGAAAAAGTATTAAAGGCACAGTTACCCGGTTATGTCCAACTGGCCGGCGGCACAAATCGGCATACTATTGCTAAACTCAAAGCCAAAGGGTTACTGCATCCTAGGTTGATGAGTCCAGCCATGAAGATCCAGGCATCCTACATCGCGGGTGTTGCCTACGGCAGTTTTGCGCGGAACCTACTCGCCCCCCTTCAAACCCAACTGGAAACCTTTTCAACCCATCAGGTAGAACATCATGCTCAATTACTCCATGAGGCCGTCTCTCTAGCCTCATCACTAGTGGCCCAGCTGAAACCTGTTTTGAATCAACCTCAGGCCAGAAGCGACCTAGGCCAAGATTTACCGTTAGTCCCACAGATGAGACGGGGGAACTCATCTCGGATCTGCTAGCTCGCAGCTAGCCCTTTGTTATTTCATTTACTGCAAATTCATGGTTGAACAAGCATCAGGAGAAAACCAGCACATCACCGATAATCTTGAACAATTGCTCGATATTTTGCCCGAGACATTGCGATCTCACCTGCAACAACACCCCCAACGCAGTGTGATGATTGAAGTGGTGATGGATCTGGGTCGCCAACCGGAAGCTCGCTTCCCAGGCCAAGCCGAATATTTATCCACAGAACCCATTAGCCGAGACGATTTAGACTATTGCATTCAACGGGTCAGTCACTTCAGTGGTGATAACCGGGCCGGTATCGAGCGGACCCTACATCGGATTAGCGCCATGCGCAACCGCCAAGGAGAAGTGATTGGCCTCACCTGTCGAGTGGGTCGTGCCGTGTTAGGCACCACTGAAATTATTCGCGACCTCGTGGAAAGTGGTCGTTCAATCCTCATGCTGGGACGCCCTGGTGTCGGTAAAACGACAGCCTTGCGAGAAATTGCTCGGGTCCTAGCCGATGACCTCCTGAAACGGGTCGTTATTATTGACACCTCTAACGAGATTGCCGGGGATGGCGATATTCCCCACCCTGCCATTGGTCGCGCCCGACGGATGCAGGTGGCCCGCCCCGAATTACAACATCAGGTCATGATCGAGGCGGTGGAGAACCACACCCCAGAAGTCATCGTAATTGATGAAATTGGCACCGAATTAGAAGCGGCGGCGGCCCGCACCATTGCTGAACGAGGGGTGCAGTTAATTGGTACCGCCCACGGCAATCGCATCGAAAACCTGCTGAAAAATCCCACCTTATCTGACTTAGTGGGCGGCATTCAGTCTGTCACCCTGGGAGATGATGAAGCTCGTCGTCGGGGCAGCCAAAAAAGTGTGCTAGAGCGGAAAGCTCCCCCGACCTTTGATATTGCTGTCGAAATGTCAGAGCGGTCCCGCTGGATTGTGCATGAAGAAGTCGCCAACACGATTGATAATCTCCTGAGAGGTCGAATTCCCAATCCTCAAGTCCGTACGGTCAGCGATAGCGGCAAGGTCACCATTACCCATGAACTGTCTACTACGCCCATCGCCGAGCCGACCCCCATTGAGTCCGCCCCCAGTGGCTGGCGAGCCTCAGGTCGGATGCAGCCCGTTCCAAATCCCGTTGCTCCAGCCAAAACAGATTTCAATGAGTTTCAAACCCTATTGGATGCATCCTTGCAGCAGCAAGATCAGTATGGCAATACCCTCAATTTCACCGCAGGTCCCAACGGCGAGGATCTGCCCCTCCATGTCTATCCCTATGCCGTCAGTCGGTCTCAACTCGATCAGGTGATTACAACCCTGAATTTACCGATTGTGCTCACCAAGGATATGGATCATGCAGACGTGATCTTTGCCTTGCGATCGCATCTTAAGCATCATTCCAAATTGCGCAATTTAGCCAAGACCCGCCAGGTTCCCATCCACACCGTTAAGTCGAGTACCATTCCTCAAATTGCCAGAGGTCTACGCCGCCTGGTAAATATGGACGATCCAGGCACCCCAGAGCTGGTGGATCTCAAGCTGTTTTCCGGCAGTAATGATGACGATGAGATGGAAGCTCTAGAAGAAGCCAGACTTGCGGTTGAGCAAATCGTTATTCCCAAAAAGCAGCCCGTAGAGTTACTGCCCCGATCTGCCAGCATTCGCAAAATGCAGCATGAGTTGATTGAGCATTACCGTTTGCAGTCTCGCAGTTTTGGCGAAGATCCGAATCGCCGACTTCGGATTTATCCTGCTTAGTTCGGACACTCAGCCTCAAAAACGGGTGGGATAGCACCACCGTTTCAGGTAAGATTCTCTGGCAAGGCTTACTAAGGATTGGCTTAATGTACCTGTTTTTAGACACTGCAGATATTAAGGCCTGGGACTTTTGGCTGAGTAAGGGCTTATTTTATGGGGTCACAACCAATCCCACCTTATTGGAACGAGCACATATCCCTTGCACCCTCGACCAACTCAAAAAGCTAGCTATAGAAGCCTTTCAGCGAGGCGCTCAAGAAATTCATTTACAGACCTGGGGCACTGAAGTTGAAGATTTAGTTCGTCGGGGATGTGCGATCGCAGCCATCGATTCCCGCGTAGTGGTTAAAGTGCCCATTACTTTGGCTGGTACAGAAGCAGCTGCACAGTTAATTCAGCAAGGAATTCGGGTTACTTTGACTGGAGTATATGCCGTTCATCAAGCATTGATTGCTGCAGCCCTTAAGGCTGATTATGCTGCCCCCTATTTGGGGCGAATGACGGATCTGGGGCAAGATGGCAGGCAAGATATCATTTCGATGCAAAGAGGCTTGAATGGTGTCAATAGTTCCACAAAGCTTTTGGTGGCAAGTATCCGAAGTGTTGATGACATCACTGATCTAACTCAGGAAACCCTCGATACGTTTACGGTATCACCTGCGATCGCAGAGCAACTCTTCCAAGTCGATGCAACTATAGATGCTGCACTAGCCTTTGAAAAAGCGGCACAAAATTAATGGGACTCAATTCCTAACGATTCTGCAGTAATGGGTAGTTTGACGATAAAAGTTGTTCCTTGACTAGCAATACTCTCAAAGGTGATCGTCCCTTGGTGAAGCTCTACAGACTTTTTAACAATTGCTAGCCCTAGTCCAGTTCCTTGTATCTGACCAACATTTGTGGCGCGTTGGAAAGATTCAAAAAGATGTGGTTGATCAGATTCAGGAATACCAATTCCCTGATCCTTAATCAAAAATATAACCTCATCATTAGAGAAAGTTACAGTAAAACAAACGATAGAACTTTCTGGAGAGTATTTAATTGCATTAGAAAGCAAATTACTTAGGATTTGTCTCAGTATCTTTTCATCTGAGAAGCAAGTAGTTTGTTTTCCTTCTAAAACATATTCAATGTTTTGACCACGCTTAGTATTCAACTGAAACTCTTCAACTAAGCTACTACAAAAAACTGTGAGATCTATAGATACGGGGTTAAACTCTGTCTTACCTACATCTGCTTTACTAAGGACTAAGACATCATCTAGTAGCCCAGTCATATGTTTCACATTTCTCTGTATACGGTCAAGATAAGAATGCTGCTTCTCCGTTTCCCATCCCTGACCATAATGTTTTATCAATTCCGTCGTCCCCAAAATTGCTGTTAATGGTGTACGAAATTCATGAGATGTCATAGAAATAAAACGAGATTTCAACTCATTGATTTCTCGTTCAGCTTGTTCTCTAGCTTGTGACTTCTGTAAATCTTCATAGAGATATGCATTTTCCAGAGAAATAGCTGCTTGTGTACATAGAATTTTCAGTATTTCAAGATGATCATTTCTAAAAGAGTCATAAGCTGCATTATTCTCCATATAAACCATCCCTACTACAGATGCTTGATTAACTAAAGGAATACAAAGTAAAGACTTGACAGACTTATCAACAAAATATTCATCATTAAAAAAAACAGATTCATTTGAAGAAGTGCTTAATACTATAGATTTTGAAGTGCGGCCAACATAATTAATTATTGACAATGGCAAAACACTGCTATCACACAAACTCACAGATTCTCTAATTGATATTTTATTATCGACAGAAGATGCTTCCAACAAATAATTATCTTCTCTTTTTATAATCAAAAAACCAATTTGTGCCCCTGCATTCAGCATTAATACTTTAATCATTTTTTCAAGAAGATTCTCAAGTACAATCTCTTCTGAAATTGTTTGAGAGGCCTTTAGTATAGATGCTAAATCTAGATCAGTAAGACTAGAAGTAGTAGACAATAAATTCTTAGCTGATTGAGGCTTTAAAAAAAGATTGCTATTAGAATTATCATTAAAAATCGTAGAATAAAGCTTTTGTAAATGTTTCAATTTAGCAAAAGCTCCCCAGTTAAAATATGTATAATATGCTTCTGTTATATACAGTTCTCCTATCTTATTTCTTTCTAATGAAAAGTAATATTCTGCTGCTAATTCATAAGCGATTGCTTCTTCATATTGAAAGCAAGTCTTGTTAACAGCTTTCAGAGCTTTTTCATATAAGTCAGATGCTTTATTATCACCTAGAACTCTTAAAATCTCAGCTTTAACTAAAAAATATTTATGCAAACAGTTACTAGGAGAATTTTTTGACCAGACTTTCAGCTTATCAAGGTTAATATTTGCTTGTCGAAGTACACTTGACTTTGACTTACTGTCTACAGTTTTCAATAAAGCTAAAGCATATATGAAAACATATAAAGGAATATAAGCTATGCCAAGTGCAGTTTCCTCTATTTCAGATGAATACTTAGAATACTTTAATGAAGTACTATAATCATGAAAAATAAAAGACAAAAAAGATTTTGATAAATAAACAGAAAATATCGCTACATTATTTTTCGCATTAACTATTGCTGGAAAATCAACATTCTCATTAAAGCTGTCCCCTTCTAAAAGACAACATTCTTTCTCTTTAAAGGCAAGGTTTACTGCTACTTGCTTCCATAACTTTGCATGAATTAATTGAAATTCTTGTTTTTGCTTTGAGATCAGTTCGATATAATTAGTATGTTCATTAACAACATTACTAATGTTTTCTCCAGCTAAAAATAAATAGCTACAATAAAATGAAGCGCAATGGCATGCATTTTCAGTATCGCCAAATGATAAGCCATAATTTATTCCTTCTTGAAGAGGGGAAAGTGAATGAGTGATATCTTCACACCAATGCCTGATAAAAACATTAAAAACCAGAAAGATTTTTGAGAACTGATCTTTAGCTCCTAACTGTTTAGCTATCTCAATAGCAACCTGACCAAATTGATAGCCACTTACCATTTGATTAAGCTTTCCACATAGAATAACTCCATAGCTAGCATATGCAAAGCTAGATAAACTAGAATTCCCATACTTTAGAGATATATCGACCATCCTAAATATTACTAAAGGGAATAATTTTGGTGAATAGATAAAAATCGCAGGTACTACATTAGTTAAAATTCTCATCGCTGATAGATATTGCTTATTATCCATCTTCTTAATTAGTAAAAGTTGAGATGGCTTTCCGGCTAACATTAGTTTTACTTTAATAAGCAATAAATTTATCAAAATTATAAATTCGGATTCATTCTTGGAAAATTTTACATTAATCTTTTCAAGAAATTCAAATGCTTTTCTAATTGCTATATCCATCCTATTTTGAGCAATATCTGAAAGCACTTGAATTTCAACAATTTTAGCTATATCTAATACATTATTCGAAGATTCAATTACTTTGGTAGAATATTCTTCAACTTTTTCATAGTCTGTCGATAAATATGCAGACTCAACAAATTCAGTATAAATTTCAAGAAAGAGAGAATAACAATTATCCCAAGAGTAATCAGACAAAAAATCCAAACTGATTTGAAAATATATATTCGCAGCTTCATATGAGGTTGATTCTTTTGCTTTCTTGCCAGCAATTAAATTAAGCTCAGAAAGATATAGCCTATTAATATCTTCATCTACTAATGAGACACCATAATTCAATTGATTCACTATATCGAAGATATATGTACTTAAGTCATCTTTCCTCAAATGATTCAATAGGATTTTTCCTATCTTGTAATGAGTTAGTTTTGTTTTAGAAGAAGAAACTGAAGTATAAGCAGCTTGCTGCACCCGATCATGCAAGAATTGGTATTCTACATTCTCTACATCTTCTTGCTTAAATCTAGAAGGTAGATTATTTATAACCAGTGCTAGCTTATACGACTTACTAACCGGCAATATCAATCCACTCTGTAACGCTGGCCATAGCTTTACAACAACATCTTTTGGTTGAGAAGAAGAGACAACTGACAGAAAATTTAAATCAAATTTATTGCCTATACATGATGCAAGATATAAGAGATTTTGAGTATCAGTAGGAAGTTGAAAAATGCTATTTTGCATCAACTCAACTATACTTAGACTAACAAGGTCAAGGTTTTGAACTTTGTTTTCATAGAAACTCCATTTCCCTTCATTAAAATCGAACTTAATTACTTTTTTTTCATAAAAAATCTTAATTAGCTGACTAATATGAAAAGGATTACCTTTTGACATATCAAATATGATTTTAACTAATGGCTCAACGGAAGAATAAGTAAGGTCAAAAGTATCTTCAATAATCTCTTTAACATATTCATTCCCTAAACTTTTTATATTTATATGCTTGATATTGATTTTTAAATTCTCTATATTTTTAATAAAAAATCTTAGGGGGTGTGTTTTAGATATTTCATTATCTCGATAAGATAAGATCATTAAAAGATGACTATCAGAAGCATCTACAAGCAATTCCTCTAAGAACTTAATTGAAGAGAAATCGAACCATTGTAAATCATCTAAAAATACAACAATAGGATGTTCAGATTGTGTAAAAACATTTACAAATTTTTTAAATACTCTTAAATACCGCTTTTGTGACTCTATAGCATTTAGCTCTTTCACTTCTGGTTGAGGCCCAATAATTAGCTCAAGATCAGGAATATTATCAATAATAATATTCGCATTTTCACTGAGTTCTTGAACAAGAATTTCTTTCCAAAAAATGATTTTATGTTCTGGTTCTGAAAGTATTTGCTGAATTAAATTCTGAAAAGCGTTTAGGATGGCTGAGTTAGGAGTATCTCTTTGAAATTGATTTTGTTTCCCCTGTACAAAATACCCTCTATTTGTGATAGCCGATTTATTTAATTCTTGAATTAGACTAGTTTTTCCTACACCTGAATAGCCACTTACAAGAACAACTTCGCCAATTCCTTGAGATATATTATCGAATGACAATAATAGTTCACTCATCTCAAATTTTCTGCCATAAAGTTTTTGTGGCAGAAAAAATTGACTTCTCTTATCTAACTTACCTGGCACAAAACCAAGTACTATTTCACTTCTAATATATTCATTTTTAAACCATTCTAAATCCGACTTCAAACCCAATGCACTTTGATAACGATCTTCTGCATCTTTCTCAATTAATTTCATAATAATGTCTGATATAGGTGAAGGAATACTTTCATCTAGAACTATCGGAGCCTTCGGAGTATCAGACAAATGGGAATAAACCATTTCTAATAAGTCTATTGCTTGAAATGGGCATTGCCCTATGAGTAATTCATAGAACGTTATACCTAAAGAATAAAGGTCAGATCGATGATCAACACAGCGATTCATTCTTCCTGTTTGCTCAGGCGATATATATGCTGGAGTACCTTCTATTGAATAAGAGCTTTCATAAAATGTTACTTCTTGTGGCAAACAAGAAGCAATGCTTAGATCCGTTATTTTAACCTGCTTTGTAACTGGATTAATTAATATATTTGATGGATTTATATCTTTATGAATAATATCTTTTGAATGGAGCTCACTTACAGCTTGAGCTAATTGAGTTGATATTTCAAGAAAATCTTGTAAACCAACTGAATTATTTATAATATATTCTCGTAAAGATATAGAATCAAAATATTCCTTAATCAATAAAGTAGTACTTTTATCACTTTCAATACCAATGACTTTTATAATATTATTTGATGAAACAGTATTTGTAACTTTATATTCATAGTGCAATCGACTTATTTCAGAAAGAGATGGATATTTAGATCTGAGCGTTTTAACAACTACTTGCTTGCCAGACTTTTTCTCAAAACCTTTATAGATAATTATTGACAGCCCACAATATAGTTGTTCTAATAGAATATATTTTCCATCATAATCTAAATGCATATGTCCTCCAGTACTTACTCAATTACTAAATCTATTATTTAAAGATATATATTATTCCTAAAAATATCTTTTTTCATATCTCATTCATGATTTATATATATTATCTTCTCCCATATATCATTTCATTCTTTTATTTCTTGATATCTATAGAGATCTGACGTGAGTTGTGAGACTTATATTTAACCTAAATGGACACTGGTAAAGATTTCAGCCTCTCTACATCTCACGATTGATTTCAGATTGCTATAGATCTTTAAACAGCATCCTTCCCCTTGAATGGAATGAGTCTATTTAGCAATGGATATAAGACACTCGAAGCTGACTGCCTGACATATCTCTGAAAGCCTTTTCCTCGTATGGGTTTGCACTGTAAGAATAGCAACGTTGCCTCCTAAGGCAAGAGAGTTGGTAGTACGGTTTGGTTGCGTTTGACGTGCGAACAATGCCAAAAGTTAGCCTTATACACCCTGCTATTCAGCATCCAAAAGCCACGTATCTAAAAGCTTTGAGGCACTTATGTCAGGCAGTCAGCACTCGAAGACTTGCTGAACACCATGAATAGCTTTGATTTCGCTATTATTCTGCTGAGTTAAGGTTTTCAAATTGATGGTAATCCAAGCCTGATATATATCTGAAAGCCTTTTACTTGTATGGATTTACACTGTGAGAATAGCAACGCTGCCCCCTAAGGTAAAAGAGTTGGTAATACGGTTTGGTTGTGTTTGACGTGCGAACAATGCCAAAAGTTAGCCTTATACCCTGCTATTCAGCACCCAAAAGCTATGTTTCTAAAGGCTTTAAGGTACTTATATCAAGCAGTCAGTATGAAAGCATCTATCGCAAACCAACCCATCAATCTTATAGATAAAATTCTTCTTACCATTTTATCTATGAGCCCCTGACAAATGCATTTTCTATCCATAGAGTTAATAACAAGTTCGTACTATCACTCTGATATCCGGTAACTATCACCATCTATCGCAACAGCATCCACAATGGATACGAACGACCATTAAGCAACCAATAACTTGCTTCACAGCATTGATCTGTTCTTAGATCTCTCAACCATCATTCTATAGGGCCATCTTAGTTTTTTTGCAAATAACTTAAATCAGCCTTGATCAACTTTGGCTCACATCAAAGCTAGATAATTTTCACATATGATGATCCAACTATCGATTCACATAATATAAAGATATTGGCAATTCTATATTGCTCATTCTCATAGCCAATATAATCGAGTATTAAACAAAAAAAGTTTTTAAGATTTGACGTTTAAGATATAAATTTTTTTTGTTGCCTGAAAAGTCTGTATTTGAGTAAGTACAAAAGATATTTCTAAATAGAATACCTATATAAAAACCTTATATTTCACCATATTTACATTGCAGGCTAAACATTATAGTTAATATTTTTTACAAGAAGATTAAAGCTTAACAACTTGTTACAATACTAAGAAGTATCTACGCGTTATTACTTATATCTAGTCAATGCTCATCACTTTCAATACGTATTTTTACTGATGAATCATCAATAGTAATTAGCTTATTCTTTCATATAAGTTCTTAACTATGAGAGCCAAATAAATTTACTTATTCTTGTGTAATTGAATACAATTTTCATGAGCTATTATATCAATTTAAAAATATAAAATTCATGAAATAGTCAGCACTTAATAATTATTAAGATATTCAAGATAAATATTATTAAAAGTGAAATATATATCTTGATCTTCCATAGCCTATCTTTAACTTCAAGGGGATTTAGAAATGCAAGAGATTCTTAGTTTAATCGAAATGCGAAAAAGTATATTTTCAAAATTACCATTCTTTAAATATTTACAAGATGATAGAATTAATCCTAGACAGAGATTAGCTTTTGCTCCATGTGCAGCTCATTTCATAATGAGTTTTGGTGATTTAAATAAGCATATTCTTAGAGTAGAACCAACAAAAGACCCAATTCAGAAATTAGTTAATAAGCATACATATGAAGATGATAATCATTGGGAATGGTTTCTTGAAGACATTGAAAATCTTGGTTTCAATAAAACTCAAAACTTCAGTGATACATTACGCTTTCTATGGAGTAATGAGACAAAAACTCCTAGATGGATTAGCTTAGAATTATATAAGCTAGCTAGCTATGCATCACCTGAGTTAAAGCTAGTAATGATTGAAGCAATTGAGGCTACTGGTAGTATTTTTCTTTCTATTGTTCATACAGTAGCAGATGAGCTACAAAACTCAACCAAGCAGAAATATAAGTATTTTGGAGCACATCACTTTCAAGTTGATTCTAATCATAGTATTGTTTCCAATAGCTCTGAGAACAATCTAGATAAAATCAATTTGTCTCTTGAAGATAAAGAAGAAGCGATTGAAATAGTCAATAAAGTTTTTGATGTTTTCACAGATTTCACAAATGAGCTTTTAAACTTTGCTAAAGACCATAGTCATAAAAGGCTCACATATAGTGAATCAATTATTGAACATGAATATTTAATAATTGGCGGAGGCCCTGCTGGTTTGCAGCTAGGATATTATCTTCAAAAATCTGGAGATGATTACGCGATTTTGGAGGCAGGAAGCTCTCCAGGAACTTTCTTTAAAAAGTACCCTCGCCATCGAAAACTTATATCAATCAATAAAAGAAATACTGGATATAGCGACCCTGAGATAAACTTACGTTGGGACTGGAATTCATTATTGAGTGATAATAAAGATCTGCTATTCAAGAATTATAGTAAAAAATATTTTCCTGATGCTGATTCCCTAGTTAATTATCTAGAAGATTATGCAAATCACTTTTCTCTAAATATTCAATACGGTGTCAAAATCACTCAAATCACTAAAGACAAAAAGTTTATATTAACTGATCATCTTGGAAAAGTTTACTCTTGCAAGCATTTGATAATAGCTACTGGTTGTTCTAAACTTTATCTTCCTGATATACCCGGCATTGAATTAGCTGAGAAATATACTAGCGTATCAGTAAAACCAGACAACTTTGAGAATCAAAGAATTTTAGTTATTGGCAAAGGAAATTCTGCATTTGAAACTGCTGACAATTTAATTGATACTGCAGCAACAATACATATTTGCAGCCCCAATCCAATCTCTATGGCTTGGAAGACCAAGTATGTTGGGCATCTCCGTGCTGTAAACAACAATTTTTTAGATACTTATCAACTTAAATCTCAAAACCTGATTCTTAATGCTCATATTAATAATATCAAGCAAAATGAGCATGGTAAGTTCATCGTCAATGTTTCTTACACCCATGCAAATGGTGAAGTAGAAGATCTCGAATATGATCGGATTATCGCTTGTACTGGTTTCCGCTTTGATGACAGCATTTTTGATAACTCATGTAAACCAAATCTTACGATTAATAATCGTTTCCCTGATCAAACAAGTGCTTGGGAATCTACTAATGTAAAAGATCTATTTTTTGCAGGTATTCTCATGCATATGAGAGACTTTAAAGAGAACCAATCAGGCTTTATTCACGGCTTTAGATACAATATTAAAGCTCTCCACCAAATTTTTGAGCGCCGTTTCCACCACAAAGCCTGGCAGCATCAAAACTTAGAATTAATTCCACAAACATTCACCGATGTAATTCTTAAGCGAGTGAATCAAAGTTCTGCATTATGGCAGCAAACAGGCTTTCTATGTGATGTCATCTTTGTATCCGAAGATCAGCAGCAAGGAAAGTATTACCAAGAAGTTCCTCAAGACTATCTTTTTGACAGTGATTTAGGAAAACACAACCACTACTACACTATTACGTTGGAATTCGGACATGAATACCTAGATGCCTTTCCTGATCCATTCGCCATTGAGCGAGTTCATAAAGATGACATACATAATGCAGAGCAAAGTCCCAGTCTTCACCCCATCATCCGGCGTTATTACCAAGGCAAATTAGTAGCTGAGCATCATATTATCGAAGATATCGCCAGTGAATGGAAAGAAGAGGTACATATTCAACCACTGTTAAAGTTTATGACTGAGCAGCTAAACGACTCCCAAGGAATCGGTACTCATCTTCTTGCGGCAGGACTGCTCACGTCAGAGCAGTTGGAAGTCGCCTTAGCGGAACAAGAACTGGAAACATCAGCTCGTTTAGGAGATGTTATACAAAAACGGGGTTGGGTACAAAAACGAACCATTCAATTTCTATTGCATCAAGTCAACAATACGTTGGTTGATAATCCAGAACTTAGCGCCTGTGCTCAGTTGGGAGCAAATCTAGTTGAAGCAGGCTTAGTAACATCAACACAAGTTGACGAGGCATTACTAGAACAGCAAATCTCGAACAAACGCTTAGGAGAAATTTTGGTAAACCACGGCTGGGTAACTCCACAAACCGT
Organism: Acaryochloris marina S15; assembly: GCF_018336915.1. GTDB lineage: Bacteria > Cyanobacteriota > Cyanobacteriia > Thermosynechococcales > Thermosynechococcaceae > Acaryochloris > Acaryochloris marina_A. Next base: position 4,348,016 of record NZ_CP064923.1, read on the forward strand.
TGAATACATGATGAAGCATCTCTCCCAGGCAAACGTTACTGTTCAGCCTGAAGTCGCTGTACTGAATTAAATTAACTCATTCTTTCCTTTGAATGATGACCTTTCCTCCATATTTCTTTGGAGGAAAGGTCTATTTTGAATGAGTCGATGTTGCAAGCTGAGGACAAGCCAAAGTCTTCATTGCAACATTTTAATTGGTCTTAAGACTTGAGATAGGTATAGCCTCTGAGACTACGCTCATAATTTTTTAGGAGAAGTTGGGCTTCTGGTAATGTGATGTGCTGTTCTTGCAATGCGGCTTCAGACTGTTTCCGAATTTCTTCTATCAGATCATCAGCGTCATATTGGACATATTCCAGTACCTCGGTGATCGTGTCGCCCTTGACCACATGGGCAATGTGGTACCCCATCGGGGTTAGATCAATATGAACGACATTGGTATCACCAAATAAATTATGGAGATTGCCCATGACCTCTTGATAAGCCCCATTTAGAAACATCCCTAAGTAATAGGGTTCATTGGGCTTTAAGGTATGTAGTTCCAGGATTGGTTTTGTGTCGCGAGAGTAGATAAATTGATCGATTTTGCCATCACTATCGCAGGTGAGATCGACGAGAGTGCCCCTTTGAGTTGGCTCTTCTTCAAGACGGTGAATCGGCATAATCGGAAATAGCTGACCAATTGCCCAGGTATCGGGGGCAGATTGAAAAACAGAAAGATTGGTGTAATACAGTGACGCCATCCGACGTTCGAGATCTTCTAAGTCAACGGCAACGTCATCGTCTTGCCGTGCGATCGCAAGTATCTTCTGACAACAGGCCCCACATAATCGCTCTACCCTGGCCCGCCCCTGCAGACTCAGATAGCCAAACCCAAACAGACTAACCGCTTCTTCCTTGAACTGCAAAGCATCATGATAGGCTTCCTGATAGTTCTCGGCATCAATAGTTTGATAGGTTTCCCAGAGATTCCGAATAATCAGATGTTCATCAGCTTGGGCCGGTTCTGGCGTCAGGTCTAGGGTTTCACTACTACCCAACACATTCATAATCAGCACAGACTGGTGAGAGGCGATGGCTCGCCCACTTTCACTCACCAATGTGGGCACGGAGATATCCGCTTCAGCACAGGCTTCTTTAACCTCGGCAACCACATCATTGGCATAGTTCTGCATGTTGTAGTTTTTAGACGCTGCCGAGTTGCTTTTCGATCCGTCGTAATCAACCCCTAGGCCACCGCCCACATCCAAGAACTTCATGTTGGCTCCTAATCGGGCCAGCTCGACATAGATTTGGCTGGCTTCCCGCAGGGCATCTTTGATCACACTGATGGCTGAGATTTGAGAGCCAATATGGAAATGGAGCAATTGTAAGGAATCAAGTAGATTAGCGACCCGCAGATGCTCAATGGCAGCCACGACTTCTGGAATGTTGAGACCGAATTTGGCGCGATCCCCCGCACTCGTTCCCCATCGACCAATTCCCTTGGCACTGAGCTTGGCCCGCACCCCCAAAATGGGCTGAATCTGAAGCCGACGGCTGGCTTCGATCACTAGATCCACTTCTTCTAATTGTTCAATGACAATAATCGCCTGATGCCCCAAACGCTGGGCCAGCATGGCGGTTTCGACATATTCCAAATCTTTATAGCCATTGCAAATCAGCAATGCACCTGGGGTTTTAAGGGAGGCAATGGCAATTAGTAATTCCGGTTTGGAACCTGCCTCTAATCCAAACTGGTGGGGCTGACCAAAGCGAACTAGATCTTCGACTAGATGACGCTGTTGGTTACACTTGACGGGAAAAACCCCTCGGTAGCGCCCCGGATAGCTGTAGCGTGCGATCGCTTTAGCGAAACAGGCATTTAAGCGCTCAATTCGATCCGCCAAAATGTCTGAAAACCTGATCAGCAAAGGAGCATGGATATCTCGCTGCTGCAGGGACTGGACTAGCTCATACAGGTCTAAAGAGCCCCCTCGATCGGCTTTGGGCGATACCGTCACATGGCCTGCTGCATTAACGGAAAAATAGGGTTCTCCCCACCCCCGAATCCGGTAGAGTTTTTCGCTTTCCTCAATCGACCAAGCAACCGCTGAGTCTGCTTCAAGGCTATCTTCTGGAGGCGATAGATGTTCTGGACGCATCGATGCTGTTGGCGGACTACTATTACTCAACTCTGCCGCTAGGGTTTGAGGAATTTTGGTAGCCTTATCTTCACGGTTTCGACCGTTTTCCATGCTGTTTGCCTATGCGCGACCCGACACTTCAGACATCTTAGCTGAGTTTCAGGGCGCAGGCGGGAACATCATCCCAGGACTCCACGGTTCTCAAACGGGCCACCCATCCTGCTTGCTTTTGATACTCCGTCAAATTGTCTTGAAAAGAAGTGTGGCAGTCTTGGGCATGTTGGGCATCACAACAGGCAATACAGGCATACATTAACCCAGCCGGATCGAGCTGTTCATTTACCCAAATCGTCTTTGATTGGCTCATATCGTCCGCCGTCAAATCCATAGCTAAAACACGAAAAGAGGAAGCCGAGGCTCCCTCTTTTTAAAAATGCAACACAGCAAAATTGACTCAAGATTTACGATGAAAGCGAAAACGCTTAGTAAGCCAAGCCCATGCTGCGCGATGTTTCTGCACCTAGATAAACCCGAATGCTCAAGAAGTCGGTGGGGCAAGCCGTTTCGCAACGCTTACAACCCACACAGTCTTCTGTGCGGGGAGATGAGGCAATTTGACCAGCCTTACATCCATCCCAGGGAACCATTTCGAGAACATCAGTCGGGCAGGCGCGGACACACTGGGTGCATCCAATGCACGTGTCATAAATTTTGACTGTGTGAGACATTGAATAAGAGCTCCAAAAAATAATTGACGTTAACAGGCGTCTGCTAGCGTCGGGTGCTTTTCAAAGACAACTGTATAGTCAAGGATCCTATAACGAGTTTAGTTTACAGCAGTGCATTTGCCACTTCGACAAAAATGAGAGGAAACTTCAAACAATGTTACTTAACGAAAGTCTCTCTAAGCCTTCTATCTAGACTCTTTGTATCCCTCAAGGCCGCCGAATAAACAGCTGTGTGAAGAAATATTCTTCGCCCTGACGCACTACACCTACTCCCGTATCGGTCACTTCGGCCCGAAGCATATTCCGCCGATGACCTGGGCTATCCAACCATCCTTTAATGGCAATGGATACCGGATCCGGTGCATTATCATTCAGGGCCAAGTTTTCGGCTACTAAATTGAACGGCACCCCTGCATTTAATAATCGTTCCAAAGCCGTATTGCCCTGGGGGTCCGCATGACTAAAGAAGTTATGGTCCGCCATATTCCGGCTATGCTGACGGGCCACATGGGCGACGTTTGCATTCCACTGCAGGGGCTGTAAACCATAGGACTGGCGAATATCATTGACTTCTGCATAAATCAGTTGAGAGAAGTTCCCTTGGGCACCCACTATGGGATTAGGCCTTGATTTCTGAGGCGGGATGGGGGCGGGGACTTCTAGTACGGGTTCAGGCCCAGGCCGGGGCACTGACTGCCGCCGTCGCGGCTGCCGACGGATCGTAGGGGCTTGGCGGGGCATTTTGCAGTCAAACGGGGTAGGAAACGGCAGCTTAATGGGCAGAGAGATACAGCCCATTAGCAACCAGGACAATGACTTCTTAAAAGCCGGCTGTAGGCGTTTTTTCTGGTCTTCAACCTCAAAAGGGTCAGACGCCGTCAGGGCCAGAGACAAGCTGGACTTAGCCATAGGAGTGGGTCACACGCAACGGTGATGAGTTGGGGATTATTGTACCGAATAAACCCTGCACTCCACTGGCAGATTGCCAAACCTTATGCCCACTTAAGCTGACGTCAACATTTTTTCCGGTGCACCTTCCCTCACTTCAGCTCGCTCTGCTTCTGAGGGGGGAACCACCTGCCAAAACTGTGGTAGATACTCGGACCAATGCTCCAAAAGGTCTTTGCCTTTGGGGCTGCCCGTATGGTCCACATGGGTTTGGATCAGAGCCTTTAACTGCTGGGCACCTGCCTCAGTATTGACTCGTTGAATTTGGACAATCTCTGGGTTGACCTTGGTGGGGAAACTGCCGTCTTCATCCAAGAAGTAGGCCAGTCCACCGGTCATGCCCGCACCAACATTGCGACCTGTCTCACCGAGGACGACCACGACACCACCCGTCATATATTCACAGCAATGATCACCCGATCCTTCAATCACCGCTTGGCCTTGAGAATTGCGTACAGCAAATCGCTCTCCAGCCTTACCGTTGGCATAGAGGGTGCCCCCTGTCGCGCCATAGAGGCAGGTATTGCCGATTATCACATTGTCAGCAGCGGCATAGGTGGCTGCCGGTGAGGGTTTAATGGTTATTTCTCCCCCGTGCATCCCTTTCCCCACAAAGTCATTGGCTTCTCCCACTAAGTTGAGGGTCATATTGGGTAAGGTGAAGGCCCCAAAGCTCTGGCCCGCACTGCCTTCAAAGGTGAGATTCAGTTGGCCGGTGAATCCCGTATTGCCGTATTGTTTTGCGATCGCACCTGCAATCCGTGCCCCCACACTCCGATCCGTATTCACAACTCCCACGGTTTTAGCCACAGCCGTTTGATTTCGGAGCGCTTGCTGAATCTCAGGGCTCTGCAATAGCTCGTCATCCAGAACGGGACCATTGGTATGAACAGGTCCATGATCCAGCCAACTGCGGTCTGTGCGGGTATCAGGAAGCTGGGTCAGGCAATCTAAATTTAGCTGAGCCGTTTTTGTCAGCTGAGCGTCTTCCCGCACCTGCAATAAATCGGCTCGACCAATCAGTTCATTCAGAGAGTGATACCCCAAATGAGCCAATAGTGTTCGCACTTCTTCCGCAATAAAGTAGAAAAAGTTAACTACATTCTCTGGAAGCCCTGTGAAGCGCTGGCGCAGTTTTTCTTGCTGAGTAGCCACCCCCACCGGGCAGTTATTGGTATGGCAGATGCGGGCCATAATACAGCCCTCGGCAATCATGGCAATGGAACCAAAGCCATATTCCTCTGCTCCCATCAAGGCCGCCATCAGCACGTCCCATCCGGTTTTGAGGCCCCCATCGGCTCGGAGGATAACGCGATCGCGCAGTTGGTTCACCATCAAGGCCCGATGCACTTCTGTTAGCCCCAGTTCCCAGGGACTGCCCGCATGTTTAATCGAACTTAAAGGAGAGGCTCCAGTACCCCCATCATGGCCGGAGATTTGGATGACATCCGCATTGGCTTTAGCCACTCCAGCGGCAATCGTACCAATGCCAATTTCTGCCACTAGTTTGACAGAGACTTTGGCTTGGGGATTAATCTGATGTAGATCAAAAATCAGCTGGGCCAGATCTTCAATGGAGTAAATATCGTGGTGAGGTGGGGGCGAAATCAGCGTTACCCCCGGCTTGGAGCGGCGCAGCATGGCAATATAGGGACTGACTTTTTTCCCTGGGAGCTGTCCCCCTTCACCCGGTTTTGCCCCTTGGGCCAGCTTAATTTCAATTTGCTGGGCGTTCATGAGATATTCCGGGGTGACCCCGAACCGCCCCGATGCCACCTGTTTAATCCCGGAGCTGGCCGTATCGCCATTGCGCAGCCCCTGTAAGTGGGGCAGCACGGCTGACTTGCCCTTGGCATCCACATCGGAGAGCACCTTAAACCGCACCGTATCCTCGCCGCCTTCACCGGAATTAGACTTGGCTCCCATGCGGTTCATGGCAATGGCCAAGACTTCATGGGCCTCGCGGGACAAGGCTCCTAAGGACATACCGCCTGTGCAAAAACGTTTGACGATATCTTCTACAGACTCCACTTCGGTTAGGGGTATTGCGGTGCGATCGCTCTTAAAATCCAATAAATCTCGTAGGGCCGTCACAGGTCGACTAAGCAACTGCTGCTTGTAGACCTGGTAATGGTCATAGTCCTTATCGGCCACTGCTTTATGCAGGGCTTTTGACATATCCGGGTTGTTCATGTGGTATTCACCCCCGGGACGGAACTGGATAAAGCCAAAGTTTTCTAGCTTTTTCATATCCAGCTCGGGGAAGGCTTTTTGGTGGAAAGCCATCGTTTCCTGAGCCAGTTCAGCAATGGTCAGTCCCCCCACCCGAGAGGTGGTGCCAGCAAATCCTAGCTCTAGCAACTCCGGTCCAATGCCAATCCCTTCAAAAATCTGAGCGCCTTGATAGCTAGAAATTAGGGAAATCCCCATCTTGGAAAGAATCTTCAGTAAGCCCGCTTCCACGGCTTTACGGTAGTTACTTTGGGCACCACCAATGGTCATGGCCGGAATTTTACCCCGAGCCATTAGCTTTTGAGTCCGCTCATCTGACCACCAGTGACGGACAGATTCGAAAGTTAAATAGGGACAAATGGCTGCCGCACCAAATCCGATGAGACAAGCAAAATGATGGGTACTCCAGCATTGAGCCGTTTCCACGACAAGGGAAGCTTGCAGGCGAATCTCTTGCTTGACTAAATGCTGATGGATCGCCCCCACGGCTAGCAAGGGTGGGATATAGCTATAGTCAGCATTCAGCCAGGTGGCCTCCCCAGTGGGCGTATGGCGATCGCTAATCACTAGAATTTGCTGTCCTGCCTGAACGGCAGCGGTGGCCTGCTCACACAGAGACTGCACGGCGGTGGCTAAGCCTTCCGGACCATGGCTGAGGGGGAATAAGGTGGAGAGGGTTTGCACCCCAAAGTCAGAGGCCCGAATCTCACTCAATTCCGTTTCGTTAATCACCGGAGAATTGAGCTTAATCAGACGGGCGGCTTCTGGATCATGGTCGAGCAAATTGCGGCGACGACCCAGGAGGGTCACCAAGGACATGACTAGCTTTTCCCGTAGGGGGTCAATGGCGGGGTTGGTGACTTGGGCAAATCGTTGCTTAAAGTAGTCGTAGAGCACGTGGGGGCGCGACGACAAAATCGATAGGGGAATATCATCTCCCATACAGAAGGTGGGTTCCTTGCCATCCTTGGCCATGGCCTGCACCACCATTTCCACGTCTTCTAGGGAAAAGCCATAGGCCACCTGCTGCTGAAAACAGGTTTGGAGTTCGGCCTGGGGCGCTTCGGGAAAAGGTTGTTCCGTGAGGGGTTGGCGATGGGATCGCAACCAGTCTCCATAGGGATGTTCGGCGGCGACTTGGGCTTTAATCTCCCAGTTGGTCTGCACTTGGTGGGTCGTTAAATCCACCGCAATCATATGGCCCGGACCTAAGCGCCCCTTGGTAACAATCTCTGCCTCGGAAATGGGTATCGCTCCGGCTTCTGAGGAGACATACACGGTGCCATCCTGAGTAGTGCAGTAGCGAGCCGGTCGCAGTCCATTCCGATCTAAGGCCGCTCCCACAACTTTGCCGTCGCTAAAAGCCAACAAAGCTGGACCATCCCAGGCTTCCTGGAGACCACTGTAGTATTCATAAAAATCGACGATTTCCGGGTGATCCGCTAGGGCAGGCTGATTACGATAGGCTTCCGGCACCAACATCATCAGCGCTTCTTGGGGACTGCGCCCGGACTGCACTAGCAGCTCTAGCGTCTTGTCCAAATTGGCTGAATCGCTGGCGTTCGGATTCACCAGGGGGCGCAGCTCGTCAAACTGGTCTTGCCAATGGGGATGGCTCAGGGCTGATTGGCGGGCCGCCATCCATTTGACGTTGCCGAGCAAGGTATTGATTTCCCCGTTATGGCCCAAAAAGCGCATGGGCTGGGCAAGGGGCCACTTGGGTAAGGTATTGGTACTAAATCGACGATGGTATATAGCAAAGGAACTGATATAGTCCGGGTTCTGCAAATCCCCATAGAAGGTCCCCAGGATTTCTGACCGCACCATGCCTTTATAAATAATGGTGCGATGGGACAAAGAACAGAAGTAAAACTCTTGCGCCCATTCTGCCTGGGTTTCAGATACCGCTTTCTCGATCTGCTTGCGCACTAAATAGAGCTGGCGTTCCAGTTCATCACCCCGTAGATGGGGCGAGACCAGAAACACCTGCTCAATATCGGGCTGATTGGCGCGGGCTTGTTCGCCTAGAAGGTCAGGCTTAATGGGTACGGGTCGCCATCCTAGGACTTGGAATTGGGCTGCGATCGCAACCTCTTCCACCCTCTGTTTACATTGAGCCAATGCCCCTGCATCGGCGGGCAAAAACACCATCCCCACTCCCACCTGTTCTGTATCCGGTAGAGTTTGACCTTGAGTAGACCACCATTGTTGAAAGAGCTGCCAGGGAATTGCCGTCAGAATTCCGGCCCCATCCCCAGAGTCTCGGTCGGCGCTACATCCTCCTCGATGCTCTAGGCAGGTCAACCCAGTTAACGCTTGCTGAATCAAATCATGATTGGCTTGGGGACGGGCAATAAACCCAACTCCACAGGCATCCCTTTCTTCCACGAGCCAAGGCTGTCCAGGAAAAATAGAAGCGGAGGAGGACTTAAGCACATTCAAAGTATCAGTCATGATCGGGTTCAATAAATAAGGAGGGAAAATATAGCTGTACTTCCGTAAGTTGCAGCCCAAAAAGGTGTTCAGCAGATTGCCTTCAATCCCAGTAGTACATAAGCAACTGGGTAAAAAATGTATCTTGTGTAACCAACAGATAAGAGGCACCACATAGAAGTATCGGATAACACCCATACCTTTAGGCACTCAAGACCATCTCACTACTGTCGATACGGAGTGTGAGACTTGAAATCTAAAGTTGTATATCTGAAGGAATTAGATCTTAACGCAAAACTAGACCTAGCTATTGTTCCCACTCCGCAACCATTCAGTGAGAGCATCCCGCTTCTTCTCACTCAACAAAGTGACCCCATAGAACCTGAATAGCGTCCAGGCAAATCCTTGATGAGTGAGAAGAAGAAGAAATGGAATAGACCCTCAAAATCATCAAGATCAATAGCTATTAGCATTCTTGCTGAATAAGCTAGAGTTTCATAGATAATTTCTCCAGAAATTTTTGGTTAAATGGCTTCTAAATTGGGAATTCTTTGATTTAAGTATGTCTGCAATACATCATTTTCTTGATAGCAGGAGAAAATTAACTCAATATTGCGAATAAGCCTGTGACGATTCAATTACAACAGTCGATAGCTTGGCAACAAGCCATTCTCGATAGTGCTGACTTCATTATTATTGCGACCGATCCTGCAGGGATTATTCAAACTTTCAATGCAGTGGCTCTGCGCACCCTTGGCTATCAGCCTGAAGAGATCATCGGCAAAGTGACTCCCGCGCTCATCCATGACCCTCAAGAAATTGAACAACAAGCTCAACAGCTCTCCCAGGAACTCGGATATACCCTTGAACCAGGGTTTGAAGTCTTTGTGGCCAAAGCTCGATTGGGCATTGCTGACGAAAACATCTGGACGTATATCCGTAAAGATCAGAGCCGTTTTCCGGTTCGCTTATCTGTCACTGCGGTGCATGATGAGACTGGCAAATTGACTGGTTTTTTAGGGATTGGCAAAGATCTCAGCCAGCAACAAAAGATTGAACAGTCCTTAGTGGAGAGTGAAGCTCGATTTTTAGGCGCTTTTCAATATGCAGCCATTGGCATGGCTTTGGTTTCGCCAACAGGGCATTGGCTCAGAGTAAATCCATCTGTTTGTAGCATTGTCGGCTATTCAGAATCAGAATTGCTGGCATTGACCTTTCAAGAAATCACCCACCCCGATGATTTGGCATCAGATCTGACCTATGTTGAGCAATTGCTAGCAGGTGAGATTGACACTTACCAGATGGAGAAGCGATATATCCATAAACAAGGTCATGAAGTCTGGATTTTACTGAGCGTTTCTCTGGTGCGGGATAACGAGGGGCAACCCCTCTACTTTATTTCTCAAATCCAAAATATTAATCAACGCAAGCAGGCTAAAGCAGCCTTACAGCAATTAAATAAACAGTTAGAACAACTCGTCCATGAGCGGACGACCCAACTGGAACTGGCTTTTAATCAGCTGAAAGCATCCGAGGCAAACTACCAAGATCTATATGACAACGCCCCTGATATGTATGCATCTGTAGATGCTCAATCTCATCAGGTATTGCAATGCAATAAGACGTTATGCCATGCCTTGGACTTGAATAAAGAAGACATTCTCAATGGATCTATATTTTCTCTGTACCACCCAGATTGCCACCCTGAAGCAGAGAAAGCATTTAATACTTTTGCTGAAACCGGAACAGTCCAAGATGCTCAATTACAGCTCAACCGCCAAGATGGCAGCAAGCTAGACGTTAGTCTCAATGTACGGGCCGTTCGAGATTCAGAGGGCAATATTCTCCATAGCCGTTCTAGTTGGCGAGATATTACTGAACGCAAACAATTAGCAGCCCAGTTGCGCCAGGTCAATACTGAACTCGAGCAACGAGTAGAAGAGCGAACCAATGCATTATTGATCACGAATCAAAGATTAGAGCAGGAAATTCAGGAACGACAACGGGCAGAAGTTGAGCTCCGAACCATGAACGACCAGTTAGAAATCTTGGTTCAGCAACGGACTGCCGAGTTACAGAAATCTGCCGAACGAGAACAAGCCTTCTCTGGCATCATCCAACGTATGCGGCAAACTTTGGAATTACAAACCATTTTTGCCGATACAACCGAGGAATTAAGACGCGTTATTGCTTGCGATCGCACCTTGGTCTACCAATTTAAATCCGATTGGACTGGCACATTAGTCGCTGAATCCGTGAGTCAGGACAGCCCTTCAATTATCGCGCTAAAAGCCCAAAAGGCAGGATCACGAACGGTAGATATTACACCACCATCAGGGCTTAAACAGATCCTTGGCCAGAATTATCAATATGATGTTGCCTTGGGAAAACACAGTCAGAATGTAACCTGTCGAACCATCACAGATATCAAAGAGGTTGGCTTTGATCCTTATACACTCAAAGTTTTAGAGCGGTTAAATATTCAAGCTTATCTGGTCGTTCCCATCGTCGATGGCTCTCATCTATGGGGACTGCTCATCGCCACTCAAAATACCGCGCCTTGCTTGTGGAGCCCATCCGCGATTCAAATCATGACGCAAGTCGGCACGCAGCTAGGGGTTGCCGTTCAGCAAGCAGAGTTATTAGCCCATTCTCAAAAACAGGCCAAGGCTCTAAAAAAAGCAAAAGAGGAAGCGGAAAGAGCCAGTCGGGCGAAGAGTAACTTTTTGAGCCACATGAGTCACGAACTGCGCACACCCTTGAATGCCATCCTGGGCTATGCCCAACTGATGCAACACTCTACCCTGTTATCTGCCCAACATACCCAGTATGTCAAAACGATTAATCGCAGCGGAAAACACCTCCTCACCTTAATTAATGATGTGCTGGAGATGTCTAAAATCGAGGCCGGACAACTGTACCTCAATCAGTCAAGTTTTGATCTATATAACCTGCTCTCTGAATTAGAAGAGATGTTTAGTCTCAAAGCCTCTCTTAAGCAGCTTCAAGTTTCATTCCAAGGCCAATCCCTGGTGCCTCGATATATTCAGGCCGATCAAAATAAGCTGCGCCAGGTCTTGATTAACATTCTGGGTAATGCGATTAAATTTACTCAGCAAGGGCAGATCAATCTTTGCATCTCTGTAGCCAGAGAGTCGCTGTTTTTTACCATCACGGATACCGGACCCGGAATCGATGCGGCCAGTTTAGATAAACTATTTCATGCTTTTGAGCAGGGCAATATTGGCTTGCAATCTAGAGAAGGAACTGGGCTAGGACTCAGTATTAGCCAAAAATTTGTCACCTTAATGGGTGGACAACTCACGGTTACCAGTCAAGAAGGACAAGGCTCAACCTTTACCTTCCATATTCCTTTAACCATTGCTGATGAAACAGTGTTAGATCAGGACCATGACCATACCTTTCAGACGGTCAATTTGGCTCCCAATCAACCGGATTTCCGCATATTAGTCGTTGATGATGAACAAACCAACCGCAAACCCTTGGCAGAATTGCTGAGTTTGATCGGTTTCTCAGTGCAAGAGGCGTCCAATGGTCAAGCTGCCATAACCATCTGGGAAACCTGGCAACCCCATTTAATTTGGATGGATATGCAGATGCCAGAGATGGATGGCTGCCATGCCACGCGACTGATCAAAGCCACTCCACAAGGGCAAAACACGGTTGTTATCGCCTTGACCGCAAGTGTGTTTGAAGAGAACAAGCAAAAGATTCTAGAGGCAGGCTGTAATGATTTTGTCCGTAAGCCTTTTCGGCAAAATGAGGTTTTAGAAAAAATAACAAAATATCTCGGAGTGCAATATGTTCCAGTCGTTCACGACTCACATCCTGATGAACAGGGACAAGAGTTGCCGACTCGGTCCGAGCAGTTGAACATAGACCAACTCAGGGTAATGCCGACTGCATGGCTTGAGGAAGTCAGGCAGCGGGCCCACCAGGGCAATGATCTTCTCCTGCTGAAATTGATCCAGCAAATCCCACCTGAACATCAGACCATAGCTGACGATTTGACCTGCTTGGTCGAGAATTACCAATTTGAGCAATTGGCACAATTAGCGAAGTTTCCCCAGCCCTAAATCCATTCACCCGTTCCACATACAAAAGGCACACCCATGATCTCCCACGACACCGATTTAGACCAGAATATGGATGAATATCGTGCCAATCCTATTTCAGACATTGCTAGTCCTGCCACATCTGTCTTACCGAGTGAAATTTTAATCGTAGACGACACCGTAGAAAACCTCCGGTTACTCTCCAATATGCTGTCAATTCAAGGGTACAGCGTCCGGAAAGCGACCGGTGGAGAGATGGCCATCCAATCTGTGGAATCACTTCCCCCTGATCTCATTTTGCTCGATATTCTCATGCCCGACTTAAATGGCTATGAGGTCTGCACTCAGATCAAACGAAATCCCCAAACCGCTAATATTCCGATTATTTTCCTCAGTGCTCTCGATGACCCTTTAGACAAAGTCAAAGCATTTGAAGTCGGTGGCGTAGATTATTTGACTAAGCCTTTCCAACTTGAAGAAGTACTAGCAAGAGTCCATAACCAGCTATCCCTGAAGGATGCCCAGGAAAAAGTTGTCGCCCTAAATGCCAAGCTGCAAGAGTGGTTGGTTGACCAAAACCAAAAACTCCATCTGGCCAACAGCCGCATTTTAGAAACGAGTAGCGTCGATAGTCTTACCGGAATTCCGAATCGAGCTTCATTGCTCACCAGGCTAGAACAGTCACTATTCCTAGCCAAGATGGATGAGGCATACAAATTTGCGTTGCTGTATCTAGATTGCGATCGCTTCAGCACGATCAACCAATCTTTCGGCTATCAGGCTGGCGATGAATTATTGCAGGAGCTGGTCAAGCGGCTACAAGCCCTCACTCATCCAGATGATATGCTTGCCCGCATCGGTGGAGACCAATTTGCCATTCTAATTAATAAGCCATCTGATCCAGATCAGGTCCATCAATTCGCCAAGGAAATTTTGGTCAAGCTTCAACAGCCATTTCCCATTCAAGGACAAGAAATTGCCCTAAATGTCAGTATTGGCACTGAGTTTGGTGGGGCTCACTTTGAAAAACCCGGCCAGATTTTCGGTCATGCTGAGACTGCTATGTATCGGTCTAAAGCAGCAGGTGGAAATCAATCGACTTCTTTCACTACCCCATAAAAAATAATCAATGCCGCCCATCTTGGCTTACAACGAAAGCTCTCTGCCAGCCTCATCCTTGGATAAACGGTTACAGCTGGCAGCCCAACATCATCTTGCATTGGAGATTGCCAACTCCGGTCATTTGGATTTAGAGCCTTATCTGAAAGCCAACATTCCGATCGCAGCAGTCCAAGCCTATGCCATGCATGATGTTCATCCCCTCCATCCAGATGCCCAGCATCGGCAGCAGGCCCTCCATCATGTTCACCAGACTTTAGAGATTGCTGCTCAACTCCAAGTTCCTCGGATTGTGACCGTCTGCGGATTTGGTAGTGATGTGGTTGATTCCCCCTTTGAGCGCTGCTTAGATTTTTTCAGTCATTGCGCCGCTAAAGCCAAAACCCTCGGCATCAAAATTATGATTGAGCCATTAAGTCCGCGACGGTGTGAAGCCATGACCGAACCCTACCGAATCGGTCAGCTCGTGGACACCTTAGCAGAACCCGAGGTCTTTACCACTCTGCTGGATACTGGACATCTTCTTGATAGTGGCTACGACTTGGAAGCCTTCTTACCCAACTGGCCCTTTCCCACAGAAGAGCTTCAGCTTAAAGGCCCCCATTCAACCCCGCCTGATTTCTCCTTGAGGCCATGGCTGATGCAGCTACCGTTCCAACCTGCTGTTTTATGTGTGGAGCACCGCCAGCCTATTACACTCTCTGAGTTCGAGCAGCTGATTTCAGCAATACGCTTGGAGTTTCCTCTCAATAACGACTGACCTTACAAGCCCAATCATCCTGAAAAATCAGCGGTAAGCCATCCTGAAAGACCAGCAGTTCTCCGGGTTGAATGGTGGTCCAGGTTTCGTTATCCGTTAGACAAGTAGTGGCGATAATGGCAACGCGATCGCAAGGTGTTGCTAACTCTTGAAAATCAACGGTCAGATCTTCATCGATTAGGTGTGCTGCCGCAAAGGGGGACTGGCGGACGATATAGCAAAGCTTGGTGGAACAGTGCACAAACAGGTGTTTTCCATCTGAGAGCAAATAGTTGAAAATCCCATGACTGGCGATGGCCTGAGTCATCTCTTGCAACACGGGGAACAGCTCCTCCATGGGTGGTTGCTCCTGGGGAAATTTATCTCTGAGCTGATTCATAATCAAGCAAAACGCTCGTTCACTATCCGTTTGGCCCACGGAGCGATAGGTGCCTAAACTTCCAGATTTCAGAGTGGGTAGGTCCCCATTATGGGCAAATACCCAATGTCGCCCCCACAGTTCCCGCGTAAAGGGATGACAGTTTTCTAGGCCCACTGGACCAATGGTGGCTTTGCGAATATGAGCGACAACATTTGTCGATTTAATCGGGTATTCACGAATGAGTTTGGCAATGGCAGAGGTGGCAGAAGGCTTGTCATCTAGGAATATTCGACAGGCTGCTCCTTCAAAGAAGGCAATGCCCCACCCATCTTTATGATCGTCCGTTTTGCCACCTCGGGCGCAGAAACCTTCAAAGGAGAAACAAATATCCGTTGGCCCATTACAGTTCATCCCTAATAACTGACACATGAGCGATCGCAAGCAGTGCTACGCCGTCGATTGTAGGTGGAAAGGGAAAGAGGCTGCAACCAAATAAAATGCCAATTTCCACAATCTTGTACGTAAAGAATCGAATGTTTACTAATGCACCTATCTGATGGAGGCATCCTGTACTGTGTTTAGTATTCGGCAGGTGGAGTAGAGAGCATCATGCTTTACGACACGATTGGGAAAACCTACGCCCAAACCAGGCAGAGTGATCCACGCATCGCAGCAAAACTGTTAGAAATTTTGGAGCCGTTTCAGGCTTCTACGATTGTAGATATTGGTGCAGGTACAGGGTCTTATGCACTGTATCTGGCCGAGCATGGATATCAAGTTCTGGCAGTTGAGCCATCTACAGTAATGCGAAATCAGGCGATCGTCCATCCGGCAGTCCGCTGGATAGATGCAAAGGCTGAACATCTGTCATTGCCCTCTCATTCAGCAGATGTAGCTATCATCATCTTGGCATTGCACCACTTCCCAGATTATTCGCAAGCGCTGCAAGAGATTCACAGAGTGACCGGGGGAGGGCAGATGGTTATCTTTACCTACGATCCAGACCTCATTTCTAGTTTTTGGCTAACCGAGTATTTCCCTTCGTTTATTGCCGATGTTCAGTCTACTTTTTTACCCATTGCAACGTTAACGGCTGAGATGGCAACCATTAAGGATAGGGCTGTGAATATCGTTCCTTTCCCTTTACCCCATGATTTATCAGACTCATTTGCTGCGGTCGGTTGGGCACGCCCCGAGCTGTATCTGAAGCACAATATTCGCAACGGAATTTCATCATTTGCCAAGCTCAATGAGAATGAATTAGAGCAGGGGTTATCCAACCTACGCAAAGATTTAGAGACCGGAATATGGGATCAAAAGCATGGATATCTCCGCCAACACACCTTTTATGATGTTGGCTACAGATTCGTATTTACCGCTCAATAATATAGGCTTCTAGTGAATTAGACCCATGCTTGACTGATTGAAGTCTCACTTTACCGTAATGGATAGTGTCTTTATGAAAGACTCAATATGCCAAATTCTTTATGACTTACTTGAAATCTGTCTACGTCTAGCTCTTGTAATAATTATTACAGCCATATTTTCTTTAATTACAGGGGCCGTCTGTTTATTGATTACCTATATTTGCTATGTGACTAAAATTATCCCGATCATGTTCTATGGATTTGCCCTAAAATCAATGTTTTTAGCAGCATTTATCAGTCTATTTAGTGGATTTAAAACCTTAGTATGGGATGATCTTTATATCTCAAGAAAAAAATATTAAAAGACGTCTAAGTTACAAACTCAAGACATTAATTATTTATTTAGAGAAGTTATCGCTAGATCTTCACCATAGTAAGGCAAAGCCACGTAACAAGAATTACATTAATCGGAGCTAATGCAATGGACTGATATTGCGAAAACATTATCAATAGAGATTTGTCAGTCAACAAGGTGTATGAATCAGAAAATATTGTAGCCTTTCATCACACTCGTCCATTTTGGGAACACCACATAGTTGCAATACCCAAAACGCATATTGAATCCATGGCATCATCCGAAGCACATAACCCTGAGTTGATGTCAGAGTTAATGTCTGTCATGCACCAGTTAGCAATTGACTTCAAGGATAAATACGGTGGGTGCCATATTGGTACCAATGTTGGCTCTTATCAGTCCGCTAAGCACATGCATTGGTACATTCATGCAGGTCAAAGAGTACGTGATAGAGACGGAAACCTTATAGACGAACGTAGCAAATGATCGTGACTGGTCAATTAGTTGACTGGTCACACTCCTAAGACATTAACGCTGAAAAATCATTTAAAAACCAGTTGTTCATTGAGGACAGTTGTCGCTAGATTTTCAACCAAGCGAACAAGTTTTCAACTGATAATTGCAGACCACTAGCAAAATCAGGCCCTAGCAAAACCTCATGCGCCGCATCATAAATTTCTATTTCTTGCTTAGGACGATAGACAAATACCGTTTTTTCGTCAGGGTCAATCAACCAGCCCATCAATGTTCCATGCTGAAGGCAATGCATAATGTTCTTCGTCACACGGGTATGACTTTGATCAGGCGATAAGATTTCAATCGTCCAATCAGGAGCAAGCGGAAAAGCATTCGCAACTTCTCCATTTTTATCGAGAGGAATTCGGTCCCAAAGAAAAACTGCAATATCAGGAACCGTTGATCGTCCGCCAAAAGTGCAGCGTAGCTCGGGAAAAGCACAAGCAACTCGTTCCGGCTTAACCACCGCATTAATCGCAGCTAATAGCTCACCTTGGATGCGGCTATATTTTCCTTGGGGCATTGGCTTCTGCAGGATCTGCCCTTCAATATACTCACTGGCCGGTTTAGTCTCCGGTAACCTTAGGAATTCTTCCAGTGTCAGGATTTTAGAGGGAACTTGAACCATCTTGAGAGCATCGCTAACAGTGCTAGTTACAGAATAGCGCTAGGTTGAAAACTGGACCTGCCCTGCTTTCACCGTCAATATTTGGGCAGAGTCTAACCATTTGGCATCAAAAGCACCTAGATGGGTGGTCGTAATCAGGGTTTGAAAGCGGGTCTGAATCGCATCTAAAAGCTGGTTTTGGCGATTGAGATCTAGCTCTGCCAGCACATCATCTAGAAGCAGTAAGGGGGCTTCACCGACTACTTCCTCAATCAGCTTCAGTTCCGCTAACTTCAGAGCCAATACTAACGTGCGCTGCTGACCTTGGGACCCATACTGGCGGGCGGGGGTGCCATTAATCAGGAGCGTCACTTCATCCCGATGGGGACCAACCAGGGATAGACCTTGCAATTGCTCCAGCATCGACTTTTCCTCCAGTTGGCTAAGGAACTGGGGATAGAGCTGCTCAGGAAATTGCGGATCGTAGCTAACGTTAGGGGTGTAGAGGATTTCCAGCTGTTCTTGGTGACCACTAATAGTTTGGTGCCAGTGACCCGCTAGGGGAACTAATCGCATCAACATCCGCTGACGCCGCTGAATCACCCGTGAACCACTCGCCGCTAACTGCTGATTCCACAGAACTAGCTGTTGAGGATCAACCTGAGGGGCATCGTCAGAACGATGATGTTTGAGATAGGCGTTGCGCTGCTTGAGGACCTGCTGATATTGCTGCAGCAAATGGGCATAGACAGGTTCCAACTGCACCAGCACCGCATCTAGCCAATTCCGACGCTCTCCTGGCCCTCCCCGCACCAGATCCATATCAAGGCTGGAGAACTGGACTATATTGAGGTGCCCCAAAAAATCGAGCTGGCGACGAATCGTTTCACTATTAACCGAAACCGTGCGACGGCCATTGGCCCGTAGAGTCAAACTCAAATCGAGAGGGCCACTTTCTCGTTGGAGGGTCGCCGTTACTTGGCTGAGGGATTCACCGTCTTTAACTAAGTCGCGATCGCGGCTGACCCGATGAGATTTTAAAGTTGAGAGCAGCTCTACTGCTTCTAATAGGTTGGACTTTCCCTGGGCATTTGGCCCCACCAAAATGGTTTTGGGAGCAGAGAACTCTACCTGCTGGGCGACATAGTTGCGAAATTGGATCAGGTGAAGCTGCTGGAGATACACAAGGGCTTAATGCTCAAAAATATTGTCAAAATGCATCAGGTCAAGGGTGACGATGGTGGGTAGACACTGGAAGCAAGCCATGGCTAATTCGAGGCGGTCTTCCCGCTCTAGCATCTTCACGAGGGTTGCCTGAGCAGATAACAGGTAACGGACATCATTCGATGCATAGTTCAACTGCTCTTCCGAGAGATTTTCAGCATTCCCCCAATCGGAGCTTTGAGCCGACTTGTCGAGTTCTTCACCCACTAACTCTCGCACTAGCTCCTTGAGGCCATGGCGAGGGCTATAGGTTCGTACCAGCTTACTGGCAATCTTGGTACAAAAGATCGGCATGGTTTCAATATCAAGGTGATGCAACAGCGTGGCGATATCAAACCGGGCAAAGTGAAAGACCTTGAGGACTTTGTCCGCTTCCATCAGTTGCTTGAGATTGGGCGCATCCATTTGTCCCTGGGCAATGCGTACCACGGTGACTTGGCCTTCAGGATTGCAAATCTGTACCAGACAGAGGCGATCACGATGGGGCTTTAATCCCATGGTTTCGGTATCTACCGCAATCCGATCTGCCTGGAGATAGTCCTGAAGAAAGGCGGTACTGAGGTCGCGATCGCAAACCTGAAACTCACTTAATGCCATGCAAGATTCCCATACGTTCTGATGGGCATTGTACAAAAATTAAGGGGGGTTCAACAGCCTCAGTCAAAAAGACTCAGAAAATACGGGTCGCCCGTTATAATCACCACAGAGTTTTAGAGAAGAACATCAAAATGGCGAAGTACGTAATGTGGGGCAGTTACTGCGAAGGCGTGTTAGAAAAGCGAGCACCCTATCGCCAAGATCATTTAGATGGTCTCAACGCTCAGAAAGCGGCAGGCACACTAGTCACCATTGGTCCGACCAAAGACACCAAAATGGTATTTGGCATCTACGAGGCTGAAAACGAGGCTACAGTCCGTAACCTAGTCGAGTCCGACCCTTACTGGAAAAATGGCATTTGGACAGAATACGAAATCCGAGAATGGATTCAAGCAATTTAGAATCAAGTGGATTGAAATTATCTGGCGTAGCTGCCCCTATTGCCTCATTTATCCAAGCTGCTGCCGACTATTGTTTGTTGATCGAATCATGCGAACAATACGCCACTGATCAATTCATTCACCATGCTCGCTATCAGGTTGCCCGCATTTATCTGGCAGCACTTTCATTACCTCAAGTTGAAGCAACTGGGGAAAGTCTTAACCGTGATATTTCTCACGAAGAGTATTCACAAATCGGCAGATCTCTAGTGGCAAAATTTGATCAGTACAATCTCTACTGGCAAATATTGGATCCTGGAGAGCTTGAGCCTGACGATCCTGGATGTCAAACCTTGTCAGATGATCTAGCCGATATTTGGCGAGATCTCAAGCCTGGTCTGCTGCACTGGAACACCACAACCGATAGTCTGCGTCAAGCCATCCTTTGGGAATGGTATTTTAACTTTCATCATCATTGGTCTACCCATGCTGTTGACGCACTTCGGATTATCGACTGGTTGATTAACCACCATGGAATAGCAGACACAGATACTTAATCAAGCTTTGTTAGGGTCTCAATATCAGCTTTTTCATTTTCACTTGTTTCCCCTCATGCTTGCCAACCTAGCGCTTCATACAGCAGCACGTCATTACTGCCAAACGCAATCAAACTATTGGTATCAACACACGACTGAAATACGGCAAACAATACCTCGTGCTCAGAACAACTATCAGCAGATGCTTTTAGAGAGCTATGCCCGTTCAGACATACTCACGATAATCCGCACTGAAATTGAGCGCCTCGATGCCGATCAACTGGACAATATCGAAACCACTCGCGATCTCATCCTGCAAATCGGCAGAGTCGCTCAAAAAACCCTGCCGCATCCCAATATGGGGCAACCGCCACCCCAAACTTCTCAGGCCACGTTTGGAATTAATGTAGACGATGCGGTCTCAAACGAACGAGAAACATTCTGCACCTACATTCAAGACCTCTCAGATTCCCAACTGCAGGCTGTTCAGCCCTTACCTTATCAGCGAGTCTTGTCCCCAGATGAGTCCAAAACGAAGTGGTGTCAACTTCGCAACCGTTGGCAAATCACCGGCCCCTATTGGCATCCACTCCATCCATGCAGCTTGTCGAACATCACTGCCTTTGACACAGACGCATTTGAAGAATTTTGCCGATCTTGCAGCCTGATAGATCAGTTGTCCGCTCACGGTATTACTCGAATTTGGGAACTGCGTGACTACGGAATTGAATACGAGCAAGACATCTCTCTATTTGACCCTGCGTACACTGGCTATGAAGGCTACTGGACATCTGACAAATTAGACTGGATTGTCTATGCTTCCCATGAAAACTCAACGACCCTTGGTGGATGGTTACTAGAGGAGGTTAAAGCTCAATGGTCAGACTGGGAACAACACACTTGGTAACCCCAGGTGAGCAGAGACAATCCATTGGGATTCCTATTCAGTGAAGGCTTATTGCAGCTTAGGCATCCCAAAAGGGTGAACGTTCAGATGCACGATTCAGCATGAAAAAATGGCACATCATCTATCACCCACAGCGGAGATTCAGCCCAATGAGTTGGTGGGTGCATAAAGCTGTACTTGAAGCTTCGCCAACGACAGAATGGAGGAACGCAGATCAGTATGAACCCGCCTTCCCACCCTGCATCTTTGCAAAAGGATTTCCCTACTTATTAGTAACGGTTGATGGTTTTGAATTAGAGTTTGCCTCATCCCATGAAATCAGACACTGCATTGAGATATTGCAGCAAAAACATTTACCGGCGACGAAAAACTTAATTTGCCAGAACAGTACAACCTATCAAGGGTTTAATCACTGGTTAGCCATTTATCCTGCTTCTCTCAAGTCATGGAAACAACGCCAACGAACAGTAAAGATCCTGACAAAAACATTGGTGGAGTTGGAATCAGCAGGCATTCGTTTTTAATTCACCCTTATCTTGCGAGCATTTTTCAAGGTTTGGCTTAACCTTGTATACCCATCAACTGAACATTGGGTGTGATGTTTATCAATACATCAGTCAAGGTTAGATGAGATTATGCCCAAAAAGCTGGGTATAGGGTGAGAAATTTTTTCGGCATGATAAAGCCATCTGTAATCTCTAAAGGCTGGTCATCAGTATTATTAGTGTTGATGAGCACTCCTGTGCTCTGGGCCTGTGATCGAGTCCCTATTGTGAGGCGGTTCTCTAACGATCAAGCTCAAGCAACCGATCCAAAGCCAGACAAAGCCCTATATGCCTTTGAATCCATTCCAGGTACACCTTACCTAGTCGCCAATATCGCGCAAGTGACAGCAGGCAAATCCCGCATATCCTCTTCTGAATTCTATTCACGCAAGGGGGGCGGCATTGCCAATCTGGTGTTTTTGGATTCTGGTTCTTTAGAGTCTCACAGTCTGTTCGACACGAATCAATACACTATTTTTGAAGCCACACAGTATCCTCTCAACGAACAAGCCCCCAACCCAGAAGAGAAAAAGATCAAGAAAACGGCTCGTTTTGTTTATCAAGTGCTAAAGAAGGATACCAATGGTGACAAATTTCTAGACAGCAGAGATCACCGGACTATCGCGATTTCAGATGCGTTTGGCAAACAGTATGTTGAAGTCTTGACGGATATCAGTCAGCTTTTGAACTTACAAGCATTAACTGGCAATCGCTTGCTGGTGGTGTATGTCAAAAATGGAACGAAAATGGCGAGTCTTCTGGATCTCTCTCAAAGAAAAGTCATCCAGACCAACGCCCTGACCAAACTAGGAGATGATGTCGAGTAGTTGAGCTGTATTCCCCAAGCTACACCTAAAAATCAAATGACTTTACACCTAAAAATTCAAATTAACGGAGATTACCCGATCGCAATATACTAACCGCCAACCACAATCCCAAAAAGCTCGCCACCGCAAACAGAGTATTGCTCAACCAGTACAACGCCGTTTGCTTCTCCGCCGAAATCATCGCCGCCCCCATAATCAGCGACCCCACCAAAATACTGAAAGACAGGCGATTGGCAGCATTATCGACGGTAATTCGTAAACCATTCAGACCCAATAGATTTAAGTTCCACTGCAAGGATTCTGACGTGACTTGGTCCAGAAGTTGCTCTAACTGACGGGGCGATCGCAAGGAGAAATTCTTAACATCCAGGGCCGTTCTCAGCAGCGTCGGCAACGGATCTTCTCCCACCAACTGCCGTCGGAACAAATCGCTCATCAACGGCTTAATTTCATCTAAGACATTGAATTTGGGATCAAAGGTTCGTGCAGCCCCTTCCAAATTAGCCAAGGCTTTTACGTATAGCCCTACATTTCCCGGCAATTTCAGCTTGTTCGAGCGGGCAACTTGCAGCACTTCATACAGCACCTCCCCCAGGTTAATCTCCGCCAGATTCCGGTTATAGTACTTGCGCAGCAGAGCTTCAAAATCACTTTCGAGCTGGGCCAAATTCTCCGCCCGTCGGGTTTTCGCTAACTGCAGCGTCAGCTGGCTACAACGCTGAGCATCCAGATCCACAATCGCCAACAACATTTCCGTCAAAATCTGCTGGGTGTTAGGGTCCAAGCGTCCGACCATTCCGCAGTCTAGGATCGCCGCTCGACCATCGTTGAGATAATACAAATTGCCGGGATGGGGGTCGGCATGGAAGAAACCATCCACATAGATTTGCTGCAAAAATGCCCGAAACAACAAAGTGGTCACCTGCCGACGAGCACCATCGATCTTGGGTTCCTGTTGGGAATAGGGCAAGTTTGCCGACAGTAAAGGTTCACCTTCTAGCCACTGCATGACCAGCACTTTCTGCGTGGTCAAGGCCAAATTGATTTTAGGGACTACAAGCTGTTGCGGATCAAACCAGCGACTGGTGGAGAGATTTTGGCGCAGCTGCTCTGTATGACTCGCTTCCACGGTGAAATCCAGTTCATCCAAGAGGGCATTGGAAAACTCTGCCGCCAAGGATTTAAGGTCGTAATCTTTACCAATATCAGTTCGTGATGCCAGATCCGCGAGGGTATTGATCAGGGCAATATCTTGATTAACAACTCCATCAATCCCCGGTCGTTGCACTTTAATAGCCACCTGCTGACCGTTGGCTAGGATAGCCCGATGCACTTGGGCAATGGACCCCGATGCCACCGGGGTGGAATCAATCTCTTTAAACTGGGACCGCAATTCCTGGGCAATTTGCTGCTGAATCACTGCCTTAATTTCAACCCAGGCAACGGGAGGGACCTTGCTTTGCAGCGTGGACAACGCTTCAATATAGGGCGCTGGCAAAATATCAGGGCGCGTACTCAAGAGCTGACCTAATTTGACATAGACTGGCCCCAAATCCACCAAAATATTACGCAGCACAGCAGGCGTCGGTAACGCAGGCTGATCTGCTTTACCCCCTGTTAGTAGCTGCTGCATGAAGTCCCAGCCATTGCGGAGGACGACTTCAATGATTTCGCGTTGCCGGGAGGCCGTTTGCGTTAACCCTGAGAACACAATGCCTCCTGTGCGGTGAGTCGAATGGTTAGAAGTGATCCTAGCTCAAAACTCGGTTGGGCCGCTGGTTGCGGTGGAATCCATGTTCTTTGGCCTCGGCTCAGCAGGATAGGCCCAAGAACAACAACATCACACCTATTAATTCAAAACGATTAAATAGGTGCAAAGCCGCCGTTACCCGTTAGACCAGCCTAAGAAACTGAGGCTTGGTTCTCAGAGGGAGCCGATTGAATCGCTTTGAACTTTTGCAAAAGATGATTCGCCCAATAATCGACGTCATACTTGGTGACCGTCTCAAACATCTTGGTCATAGCAGCTTGGCTCTCTTCATCAGACATCGCCAAAGCTTTATCTATCGACTCATCCATCCGATCAATCGAATAGGGATTAGTGAGAATGGCTTCTGGCAGTTCCACCGCCGCTCCCACAAACTCCGACAGCACCAAGACCCCAGGCTGCTTATCTTTGGCAATAATATATTCCTTGGCCACCAAGTTGAGGCCATCTCTCAGGGGCGTTGTCCAACAAATATCCGCCACCCGATAGTAGCTGAGCAGCTCTTCCAAGGAAAGAGGCTGAGTATAGAGCAAAATCGGTGTCCAGCCGAGCTGGGCAAACTGACCATTAATTTTACCCACCTGCTGTTCAATTTCACTTTGGGCCTTTTTGTAGATGCGCATTCCCGTGGCTGGCGATACACAGGTCATCACAAAAGTGATCTTGCCGTGGAGATCGGGTCGGCGTTTCAGCAAGCGACCAAAGGCTTCTAGTTTTTCGCGGTTGCCTTTTACATAATCCACACGACCGGCAGCAATAATCAATTTGCGACCGCCCAGGTCTTCTTTAATTGCTGCCAGACGTTTCTGGGCAGTGGGCTGACTGAGGGTTTCCAAAATATGTTTGGGATTGGTGCCAACCGGAAAGGCATCGATATTGACGAGCTGACCTTTATAACGCAGGTAGGTGGTCATATTGGGTTCAGCCAAAGCCGTACCCACGGGCGTAATATGCTCAGGAATCGGGCCTCGTTCCACAATCTCCACAGGCCGGAGGCTGCGGGCCACATTAACAAAGTTTTCCGAGTAGCGAGGAATATGGAAGCCAACAATATCGCAACACAGCAGGCTATCTACAATTTCTTCTCGCCAGGGCAAGATATTGAAAATATCGACAGAAGGGAAAGGAGTGTGGTGGAAAAAGGCAATCTTGGCGTTGGGTTTGAGTTGGCGAATGTAGTGAGGCGCCATCCACAGGTTATAGTCATGAATCCAAATTAAGGCATCATCTGCCGCTTGCTCACAAGCTGCTTCTGCAAACAGACGGTTGATGGTGTGAAAGTTTTCCCAGTCCGAAGACTCATAGGTGAAGTGGTAGGGAAAGGAGTGGAGAATCGGCCAAAACGCCTCTTTAGACGTGATGTGATAGAAGTGTTTAACTTGATCGGCACTCAAAGGGATACGACAAACGTTGTAATTACCCTCGCCTTCTACCGTGACTAGGGTTTCAAAGCTATTGCGTTGCTTTGCCGTCACCTGTTTCCAGGCAATCCAAGTCCCCTGATTCACACTGGCAAAAAAGCTTTTTAAGGTCGGCAAAATGCCATTGGGACTTTTCTTGGGCCGATAGTGAATTTTACCGTTCTCAATCACCTCATCATAGGGTTCACGGTGGTAAAGAATCACTAGGGAAGATTTCATCAGATGGCCTCCTATTTGTCACGGTCATCTAGATCAATGGGGATGTCAAAGTTCGAGCGCCCACAACATCGCTGTATCTTTTGTAATGCTGTGGGCATGGACGAGTTGAGTTTTACCCCACAGAACCCGTCTCAAAATCCTTTGCAATCAGAGATGACCCCAAGATTACCCTATGCCAACATGCCCCACTCTGCAAATTAAGCCCTGATAAATGTTTGCTGCTTTCTGTTAGGCTGGACAACAGCAAAAACGCCCTTCATGTCGCAAAAACTGTGGTTGATTCCGCTTTCCCTGAGCCCGTTCTAGATGACCAAGAAACGCAAGTCTTACTAGACTGGGCCGCCAACATTGACCAATCTGACGCTACCTATTTTCAAACAGGCCAACTCCTCGCCACCCGATTAGGAGCCTATTACCGAGAAGACGGTCTCACAGAAATCGGTTTCTGGACACCTGGGCTGGCCGCTGAAGTGATTCAGTCCGAGCGCAGTATTTATCTAGAAGTGTTTACTCCCCTAGAAGCCATTAACTTCCGGGCTGCTGAGCAAGAAGTGACTTGGCAACGCGATCGCATCCCCCTCATCCTCCAGGGTGAATATATTTGGGGCGTGATTAAAGGACTTCGCCCCGGCACTCGCGACCAAGCAGGCAGCTTCTACTGGCTCCGCTATATCGACAATCAAGGACGCGTAAAAACCACTCGCGACCCCTTAGCCTATTCCCTCCCCTACGGGGTCTTTGCCCCCGCCGAACTCTATGACAGCGATCGGCTCCAGCGTCAGCGATCAGATTTGGACTATTTAAAGGCAACGGGGGCTCAGACAAAATCTCGCAAAGGATTCTTAGCATCTGACTTAAAAAATCCACCGCCTCGACTCCCGGCGCCGGTCTGCATCCTGCAGCTCCATGTTCATACCGCTTCTCCCGAAGGCACCCTTGCGGGCCTGACACGCATCTACCAGCGCATCTCAGACAAACTCGCTCAAGGGGAAGATCTCACCCCTGTAGAACAGAACTATGTGGGCTACGACGCCATCGAGCTATTGCCCATGGAGCCCACCATTGAATATCGCTTAGACCAAGACAACCACCACCATGAGTTCTTTGCCCGCCCCCCTGAGCCGACCAGTCTCACGGATGAAGATACCCAAACCATCAAAATCACCCTGCGAAAACCCAATACCCAGAATTGGGGCTACGACGTGCCCATTATTGGCTCCACAGCCACCAATCCATCCGTCCTAGAAACCCTGCGCCCCGACGAAATCATCGACTTTATTGCCACGCTCCATAATTTTTTTCAAGGGCCCATTCAAGTCATCTATGACCTGGTGTACGGCCATGCCGATAACCAGTGCGAAAAGCTCATTAGCCGCCAGTACTTGAAAGGCCCTAACATGTATGGCCAGGATTTAAACCACCAATTACCTGCAGTCCGTGCCATCCTCTTGGAAATGCAGCGTCGCAAAAACAATACCGGGGCCGATGGCATTCGAGTAGATGGGGGACAGGACTTTCGGTTTTTCAATCCCCTCACCAACTTAGTCGAACAGGACGACGGCTATCTAAGGGCTATGGGCAACATTGTCCAAGAGATAGAAGGCAACGAACGCCTGATGTTTACCATCTTTGAAGATGGCCGTCCTTGGCCCCAAGAGGGCTGGGAAGAGACCTCTCGCTATCTGGAGCTGGTTGAGCTCGAACCCCATTCCTACCAGTGGGGACCCCTAGTTTTTGCCCACAATACCCCAGCTCTCCAACACTTTTGGGATCAAAAATGGCGACGAGTCTGCGAGGTCATGTTCCAAGGCTCTAATTGGATTACCGGCTGCGCCAACCATGACACCGTTCGCCGGGGCAATCAAATCGATCCAGAAGGCCCGATTAACTGGCATTTGGGAGATACCCTCGTCGAGGTCACCAAAACCGCCTATGACAATCCTGCCATCAAGCTGTGGGTACTGGGGTTTTGCCCAGGCTTACCTATGGAATTTCTCAATGCCAACTTCCGAGGAGCTTGGGGCTTCTTCCGGAATACGGATGAGCTATATGGCGTCAAAGTGGTTTCCGAAGAAATTGGCTTCCTTGACTGGCAGCTCACACCAGAATTATTTCAGCCTCCTGAAGTGTTTCCCCAACTCAAAGCCCTCGGGTTTACGGATCTAGAGATGCTGCGTCAGTTTTCGAAAGCGTTGCAAGCCACCATGCTGGAATCAGATTACAACTTGGAAATGGTAGCGGAATCCTGTCGGCGTTGTTTTGCAGGAGAAACGAATGTCTGTACCAATATCAGTTTGGAATCATTGAAACATTCGGATCGTCCCGAATTTCTCAACGACTTGGATGTGCCTAAGCTGAAACAGTTTGCCCGAGCTTTTATGGAAGATGGCTATGACTTTTCCAACGTTAAACATTGGGGAGACAGCTTAAACCCTGAACAAGTGGCCTTCAATTTAGCCGCACGTCAATATCGGTTTGCTCATCCTTGGCTAGGCGAGAACTTAACCGAACGCGATCGCTTCAACCGCATCACCGAGGAAACCTACACCCTCTTCTATGGACAGCGCAGCCAGCATGGCCCTGGCATTGAACAGTCCGAAGATATTGTCATGGTTAGCCATATGGGAGGTGATCCCGCCACCGTTACTCTAGGGGACTGGTTACAGCTAGAACTAAGCGAATGGCGAGTCGTCTTGACCTCTCCCGGCTTAGAAATTGGTAATGATGTCGAAAGCTTAAGATCTTTTGAACTAAGGGACACTCAAGGGTTACTCCTAGAGAAGATTGTGTAAACCCTTCGAGGAAGATCATGACTTCAGCCACCTACATCATGGCCTTGGATTTGGGGACCACTGGCAATCGTGCCATTCTCTTCGACCAAGATGGCCAGATCGTCGATCAGGCCTATAAAGAGCTTCCTCAGTATTATCCTCAGCCGGGATGGGTGGAGCATGATGCCTTAGAAATCTGGCGTGATACCCGCTGGGCCATGGAAACGGTAGTCGCCCAAGCCAAAATTGATCCCGCTCAGATCGCTGCTATCGGACTGACCGTGCAGCGCGAGACCTGTTTGCTGTGGGATAAAACCACGGGGCAGCCACTGCACAAAGCCATTGTTTGGCAAGATCGACGCACCGCAGCCTACTGTAAC
Organism: Acaryochloris marina S15; assembly: GCF_018336915.1. Lineage (GTDB taxonomy): Bacteria > Cyanobacteriota > Cyanobacteriia > Thermosynechococcales > Thermosynechococcaceae > Acaryochloris > Acaryochloris marina_A. The sequence continues at coordinate 4,377,219 of NZ_CP064923.1, forward strand.
CAGCTGGCAGAGCAAGGCCATACCCAGGATATTTACGATCGCACCGGTTTGGTCCTCGATGCCTATTTTTCAGGGAGTAAGTTAGCGTGGCTCCTAGCAGAGGTTAAAAAGCAAAACCCCAATCTCAATTTAGACAACGTGATCGCAGGCACCATCGATACCTGGGCCTTGTGGAATCTCACAGGAGGCAAGGTTCACGCCACGGATCACAGCAATGCCAGTCGTACCCTACTGTTGAATTTAAGCCAAGGCACCTGGGATGACCATCTCCTTGATCTATTTGGCATTCCCCAGTCATTTATGCCCGCAATTCATCCCAGCTTAGGGGTCTTTGGCAAAACCGACGCCAAATTCTTGGGCCAGGAAATTCCCATTGCCGCCATCTTTGGGGATCAGCAAGCGGCCTTGTTCGCCCACGGCTGTGATCGCCCCGGCTCCCTCAAATGTACCTATGGTACCGGCTCCTTTTTGGTGGCCCATACAGGAAGTGAAATTGCTCGATCCAAGAATCGCCTGCTCTCTACCGTGGCTTGGACTCAAACAGATCATGGTCAAGTCCAAACTGGCTATGCCATCGAAGGCAGTATGTTCACCTCTGGAGCCTGCATTCAGTGGTTGCGAGATGGCCTCAAGCTCATTACCAATGCTGCCGAGACAGAAGGGTTGGCCAAAGCCGTCGAAGATAATGGCGGGGTCTATTTTGTCCCGGCCCTCAGTGGCCTCGGAGCCCCCCATTGGGATATGAGCGCTCGAGGGGCCTTTTTGGGAATTACTCGCGGGGCCCAGCGAGAGCATATGGTGCGGGCAGTATTAGAAGCGATCGCCTACCAAACCAAGGAAGTGGTCGATGCGGTCAACCAAGATTGTGGCTCTCCCATTCAGCAACTCAAAGTTGATGGTGGCGCTTGTCAGAACAATTTCTTGATGCAGTATCAAGCCGATGTCCTAGGTATTCCCGTTGAACGCCCTGTGGTTTTGGATGCTACTGCCCAAGGGGCAGCCTTTGGGGCCGGGCTAGCCATAGGGATGTGGAAAGACTATGGAGCTTTAGTCGCTGCTCGAAAAATTGATCAAGTTTTTCAACCCAGCACCAATACCCAAGCGGCTCAAGCCAATTTTAAAACCTGGCAAAAAGCAGTGGAACGCGCTAAAGATTGGGCCAACTAGTATCAACCGCGACATTTTGTTCTCGCCTTCAACTCGATGGTCGTGCATCAAACAATTGTGGGGTAGGTGAGTATGTCATCCCAATGCCAAGCTCGCGAGGCTAGATCAGCACGTTGTGCCGCCGTTGTTTTAAGCCGACTGTGTGTCCAAATCCAATTGAAATAGCTGACCACTAATCGAGCAGTGACTTTGGTTTGCGCCCACACTTTGCCAAATTTGTTCTGGCGTCGATGCCATCGACCACTGTGCTGTCGAATAATGCCATTGGTGCGTTCGAGTCGTTGAGTTCTGTCCTTGCCAATGTAATGGTCAATCTCCCAAGGCAACACTCTTTCGTACCCCCCCAATCGTCGCTATTCCAGTCCTTGCAATCGGTCTTACCTTCAGTGCTAGTCACCAGTTCATTCAATAATGAATCGGTGTGCTTGCCCACACGACACGAGAGGATCACGCCGCTTGTGTTTGCCAAGGTAATCGCCATCCAACAATCACCCATCTCTAGCTCATGGGGAAGACAGTGTTTTTGCTTTTTTTCACAAAGGACCACATTTCATCTGCACTGACATCCTCCGTTTCAACGGCTTGCACTTGGCCATTATGGAGTTGCTGAGATCGTTGGCTAGCAGCTCTTACTAGAGAGACTACAGTGTTGTAAGCTAGGCCACTGGTCCGAGTGATACCTCGAAGACTACTCCCTTCTGCATGGGCTTGGAGGACTTGTCGGACCTGCTCTGGACTCACCTGACGACGATAGTAAAGGGTATCAAAGCGTTCAGTAAAGGTCTGCTGGCACTCAGGACAACGGTATCGTTGAAGCATGTTGGGCATCTTGCCATGCTTGTGTGCTTTGGAATGACCGCATAGTGGGCATTGCATGGGTAGGTTAGAAGCTGAGCTGAGCCTCTAGTATACTCAACCCACAATTACTTGAGGCACGACCAACTCGATAACAGAAGGGTCATTTCAATTTTCCAGGCGAGAATAAAATGTCCACAATAGATCTATTAGGAATAGAATCTCGAATGAAATTTTCATCTCATCAATTTATCTACAATAAAAATTAATCAATATACAACTATTTACCTTTAAAAAAAATCTATTAATAGCTAATATAAACTCAGTTTAAATTAGTTTCTCAGTAGAGAAACGATATTATCTGCGTTAGAGAATCATCACATCCGTTAACGAATCAATATCCATTTATCGAGATGGCGTTGGCATCATTTTTTTGGCTGTAGAACCGTTTTTTCCCTAACTTAGGACTATCTAAAATATTGCCAGGTTTTCTCCTTGCAATAGGTTTGCTATGGCGCTTCTTGAACAATAGAAGCGCTATAGAGTCCTGCGTCAATTTTCGATCAGCGTCTCGGACGGATACACCCCTGTGTCTAGAGAGGTAAGACAACGCTGAGGCTTATATCGTGTTTTGCTTATCTTAATTAATAACAATGAACCATACTTCATTTGACCCAGGGCAACCGATCTTATCCGTTGCTTTTATTGATGCTGAGCTATCACAAACAGATATCTTGATCCAAGAATTAGACGTTGATCAAGTCTTTTTACTCGATGCCCCCACGGATACTATCGAAGAAATTGCCCAGACTCTGTCTCAGTTTCAAGACTTAGATAGTATTCACATCATTTCTCATGGTAGCCAAGGAACAGTCCAACTAGGCAACACAGCTTTAACTCAAAACAACCTCAATACTTACACCAATGACCTTGAAATCTGGGGCGAGGCTCTAGCAGACCATGGCGATCTATTGTTTTATGGCTGCAACATTAGCGCTGGTGATGACTTAACCTTCCTGCAAGAGATCAGTACCATCACAGAATCAGATGTTGCTGCCTCAAATGACTTAACGGGTCAAGGGGGAGATTGGTTCTTAGAATCAAGCGTGGGATTGGTAGAAACGACCGTAGCTCTGAGCAGTGCTGGCCAAGTCGCTTATCAAGGAACGCTAGCAACAATTGGTGAAAGTGGCAGGATAGACAATCTCAATCATCAATGGACTCAGATTACACTCCAAGAAACCTATACAAATCCCGTCGTCATTGCTGGACCACCCTCCTTTAATGGGCCTGATCCTTCAACCGTTCGGATCCGAAATGTAGCCAATAACAGTTTCGAGATTCGCATTGACGAGTGGGAATACCTCGATGAACGACATACCACCGAGTCCCTGGGTTATCTGGTTGTAGAGGAAGGCACACATACCCTAGCGGATGGTACCGTCCTCCAGGCTGGGAGCAGCCAGAGCAATAACAACTGGGATTCGATTGATTTTTCTACTGCATTCAATGACACGCCATTACTATTTGCCCAAACGACTAGCGAAAATGAAGCTGCCGCCGTGGCAGAGCGGCTCAGGAATGTTTCGACCACTGGCTTTGATTTAAGGTTGCAAGAGGAAGAAGCTGCGGATCAAACCCATGCTGTGGAAGCAGTGGATTGGATTGCGATCGCACCCGGTAGCGGCACCTTTAGCAGTGTCCCCTTCATTGCCAATCAAATCTCAAGTAATCATCAAGATTCCACTGCCAGCTTTGATAACGTCTTTAGCGGCAATGATATACCCGTATTTCTAGCTCAATCCAACACCAACAATGGTGGCGATCCTTTTTCGATTCGTTATCGGACCCTAGACACGACCGGCACCACCCTCTTTTTAGAAGAGGAGCAATCGAGGGAGAGGGAAACTCAGCACGTCTTTGAAGAGGTCGCTTATTTAGCACTGGGCACTGGATTGTTAGAGGTTCCAGACCCTGTTGTGGAGACCTTTTCCTTAGCTGATACTAATAATCCCATCCTGGTTAATGAATCGGCTGGCGTTGTCACCATCACAGCCATTCGTTCAGGATCAGCCCTAGCTCCAGCCACCCTTGAGTACACCACCAATGAAGTGGGTAGTTCAGACACAGCCTTAGCCGACGTAGATTTCATCACTCCCACCTTAAACGGGCGCAGCAATACAGGTGAAATTACTTTTGGCATTGGTGAAACGGTGAAGACGTTTACGATCCCCATCATTGATGACGCCCTATTGGAGGGGAACGAAATCTTCTCCGTCGGCATCCAAAACCCCAGCAACGGTGGCTTGGGAGCACCCCGCACCACCCTGGTTACAATCATTGATGATGATGCAGCTTCCACGTTATCCGTCACGGATACTGCCATTAGCGTGGAAGAAGGAACCGCAACTGCCTCGATCACGGTTCAACGGAGCGGCAATAGTTCTAGCACAGCATCCGTTGATTTCAGTACCCGTAACGGCACAGCAGTTGCTGGCGAAGACTATAGGGCAACATCCGGCACCCTAAACTTTGCCGTCGGCCAAACCACCCAAACCTTGACTATTCCTATCCTCAATGATGTCTTTGTCGAAGGAGACGAGACATTTTCCGTTACCTTAACTAACCCAAACGGTGGAGCTCTCGGGAATAACATTACCAATATCACCATTCTTGATAATGACTTGGCCTTGGGCAACCTCAATCGCACGACAGCAGTTTCAGGACTAACACAACCCACCACTCTCGATTGGACACCTGATGGTCGCTATCTGTTGGTTGCTCAAAAGGATGGAGTTGTTCAGGTCATTGATAATGGCGTGCTCCAATCCACCCCCTTAGTCGATCTATCCAGCCAGGTGAATGACACACGAGATCGCGGCTTACTAGGACTAGCCATTCATCCAGATTTTCCTAATTTACCCTATGTCTATTTACTCTATACCTACGATCCACCCGAGACCATTGGCAATACAGGCTTAGCTGCTCCAGATGCCAATGGCAATCGCCCCTCGCGGATGGTGCGGCTCACGGTCGATCCCACCACAATGGTTGCAGATCCCAATAGCTTAGTTGTCTTAGCTGGCACCAACAGTACCTGGGCCAACACCAGTCAGCCCGATAGCAACAGTACGGGCAATCTCTCTATCTCCCCCTCTGGGATTGTCAATGGCACCACCATTACCGCTCCCTCTAGCCAAATTGATCTCGGTAGCCAAGATAATGACCCGAATCGTCCAGGGACTCAAAATCAAAATATTCGGGATTACCTAGCCACCGATAGTGAATCCCATTCCATTGGTGACTTAGAATTTGGCCCCGACGGGTATTTGTATCTCAGCAATGGAGACGGCACCTCCTATAACTTCGTCGATCCTCGTGGGGTTCGAGTCCAGGACATCAACAATCTTTCCGGTAAAGTGCTCCGCATCGATCCCCTCACAGGTCAAGGGATTTCCACCAATCCCTTCTTTAATGGTGATGCCAACAGCAATCAATCCAAAGTGTTTTATTCAGGACTCCGTAACCCTTACCGCTTTACCTTTGATCCAGTGACAAACTTACCTGTGATCGGTGATGTGGGCTGGACCCAGTGGGAAGAAATTAATACTGGAATCGCCGGTTCTAATTTTGGTTGGCCTTACCTAGAAGGCCCCAATCCAACCGGTGGCTATCAAGACTTGTCCCCAGCCATCTCCTTCTACAACAATGGAAATCGAAATGATCCTGGAGATGCAGCAGCCATTTTTCCCCTCCTATCCCAGAGTCATGGAGCACCGGATAATGCCAACGCCATTACCGTCGGAGATTTTTACAATAGCAATACGCTAATGTTCGGGGATGTCAACAACGGCACCCTCTATGCAGCAACCTTCGATAATAATCGTCAAATTTCGAATGTTCAAGTCTTTGACTCTAATATTCCTTTTGTGGTGGACATGAAGATGGGGCCGGATGGTCGGCTCTATGGCGTAGATCTCGTCTCTGGAGAAATTCTGAAGTGGGAACCTGTTAATCTCATCCAATCCCCACAGCCCAATTTATCGGCATCCTTCAATAATTTTGCTAACGTATCTTCCCTCAATCTCAATGGCAGTGCATCAGGAACCAATAGCCGACTCCGTTTAACACCTGCCAGTAGCAACCGGGCTGGGAGTGCCTTTTTCAATCAGGCCTTTCAGGTAGATGGTAATACTAGCTTCTCAAGCCAGTTCCAGTTCCAAATTACGGGAGGCCAGGGTACAACTGGTGCTGACGGTTTTAGCTTAGTACTGCAAAATAGCCCTACAGGGAGCAATGCCCTGGGCGGCATTGGTGGTGGCCTCGGCTATGGAGGCATAACCAATAGTATCGCCATCGAGTTTGATACATTCAATAACGGCGCCATGGAACTCAATAGCAACCATTTATCAATCTTGAGCAATGGTAGTACCAACAATCCGTTGGCCTCAGTTAATGCTCCCTTTGATCTAAATAGTGGCAATCCTCTCACCGCTTGGGTGAACTATAACGGCACAACCAATCTCTTACAGGTCTATTTATCCAACACTAATGTCCAACCTGCTGATGCAGTATTATCCACCAACATTGATCTCGCTGGGGCCTTGGGAAATCAAGCTTTTATCGGATTTACGGCCGGTACCGGCGGACTAGTAAACAGTCATGAGATTCTCAACTGGTCTTTTAACAGTATCGTCTAACCTTCTAGTGATGGCGGCGTCGAGCAATGTCCTGAAAACACTGAATATATTGTGTATGCCCTTCAGGAAAAACCACATTCAGCGTCAATGGATCTGCTGTATCTCGATCGTCGCCAGGCCCCGTTACGACTCGATGGAGTGAGTTGGCCCCTGACTGAGAATCAGATATTCTCTCTAGCTGCAAAGCCTTACGGTTTTTGACCTCGCCGCCACTGCTGTCAACATAAATCACGATATTATGAGTATCAAATTCCTGACCCAGAGCTTGAATGAGGTGTAAGAAGTTGCGATCGCTTCCCCCTCGTTGAAACCGCAATTCTCCATTCTCTTCAACCGCCTTGCTGGTGACCGTATCACCCACCCCAATTAGGGTTGGCATGTGAACTGGGTCAAATTTCTCTTTGACTAAATCTACCAGGGCAGCATGAGATTGTGGAGCTTGACGAGCATTGAAGTCTGGGCCCAAAGGGTACTGTCCGGTTCGTTGGTGATAATAGCGATTCAAAATCGCCAACACCCCCGCCTCTTTAATGCCGCCTTGCAACATAAATTGAAAATCTGTTGTCCCCGCATCTTCAGCAGTCGCAGGTTGCAAAATTTCATTCCCCTGAGCATCTTTCCCCAGATTGGGTGCGTAATGCACAAAAAAAGATTTTCCCAGTCCCTGGACTTCTGCCTGTTGCAGTAGCTCTGCTGTCAGCACCTGCATCTCTTGCTGAAGCTGAGCATAAATCTCAATTTTGTCAGCCAGCAGATCATAAAAGACGTTTAAATTTGCCGTGGGTGAAACGGGATTGTCTAATACGGCTGCCTCGATACAGGCTGGAATGTTGGGATCATTCTCAGACTGACGTTGAAAAAACTGGTGCAAACGCTGACTAATTTGCTTAGGTACCGCCGCCAAAAAGTCCAATTCCTGGGAACTAACCCCTGGATGGGACACGGTACCAAATCGATCTTGCCATTGCACGCCTCCGGCTGCGAGACCGGGTAAGTAGAGGCCCTCTTGAGCCACTGTTCCCGCATCAAATGTCTTCTCAACAATGCGATTGACCCCGCGGTTGCCAATATGTTCGCCATTGGTGAGGACATAAAAATGTCCATCCAGGTGGCGAGCCGCTCGGACATACGCTGGATCAAGGGTTCGGGTCAGCGGATTTTTCACCAGCCCCATGCACACCCCATCTAAATCTTGAATGATTAACAGATTATTTTGCCGTTGGCAAAGGTCTATCAAAGCGCCGTGGTCTAGTGACCAGGTTTGCTTAGACAAAGATGGGTTAGTCATGATGGGTGGATAGAGAGATTAAAACGGCTGAAAGCTTTTTGACTGTTGCCGTTAAGCCGTTTTAGCTGGAATTTGCTCCGGTTTGGGAGATTCTTCTGCAGGCTTGACCACAACCCGAGGATGATTTTCCAAATGCACAGCTAACTGCGACTCAATTTCCTCCCGGACAATTTGTCGATATTCCATAAAGTGTTCAATAAAAGCAGATGCCGACAGATATCGCGTGAATACTTGTGGATTCTTTAGGAGAATCCGGAACAAGTTAATCCAGAATTTCCAGCGGGTCTCACGAACCACCCCTTGCCGCCAAGCCAGGGTAGACAAGGCTCGAATATCAATCCAACTCACCTTTAGAGAACTTTTACCCGAACCCCCATATTTGGGACGGATCTTCATACTCATAAAATGACGGTAGGTCCGATCCAAATACTTCACCGGATCATAAATATTGCAGAAGGCTTCTACATATTCATTGGCAATTTCATCAATGGGACGAGTGGGAACATAGTTCATCAATGAGGTTTGATTGCCGGTTCCTTCTTGGCCTTGGATCAGGCGACCTTCTTTTTCTAGGCGATGCCACAGGGCGGTATTAGGCAAAGCTTGCAACATACTGAATAGGGCAATGGGAATATTGGTCTTTTCGACGAAACGGGTAATGCGATCGCCCGCTCCTTTCTTTTCTCCATCAAAACCAATAATGAACCCGGCCATGATCCGTAGCCCTTTCTCAGACATGGTATCGATGGATTCGCTGAGGGAGTCCCGGGTATTCTGGAACTTCTTGGTTACCTTTAAGCTGTCTTCATCCGGGGTTTCAATCCCCAAGAACACACTATTAAAGTTGCACTCAATCATCAGATCCATCAACTCTTCATCCTGAGCTAAATCAACGGATGCCTCAGTTGCAAAGCTAAAGGGATAATCTTTCTCAGCCATCCAATCCCGCAGCTCGGTGAGCAGCAGTTTCACATTGCGCTTATTGCCAATGAAGTTGTCATCAACCATAAACACGTTGCCACGCCACCCCAGCTCACACAACCGATCAAGTTCACCGATCAGTTGCTCAGGAGTTTTGGTTCTAGGCTTGCGACCATAGAGAACAATAATGTCGCAAAATTCACATTGAAACGGGCATCCCCGAGAAAACTGCACCGACATATTGTCGTAAGCAGGAAATTTCAGCAGGTCAAAGCGAGGAATGGGCGTATCGGTAACGGCAGGTTTTTCCGTCGCTCGGTAGATGCCGCTCTCATCTCCACGTTCTATGGCTTCAATGAACATGGGCAGGGTCAGTTCCCCTTCGTCCAAGATCAAGTAGTCCGCACCTACGGCCTGCAAATCTTGAGGGACAGACGTGGCAAAAGGTCCACCCACCGCAACTTTCTTGCCGCGGCGATGGGACTCTTCCACGAGGCCCACCATATCTTCTTTCTGCACAATCATGCCGGATAGAATCACCATCTCAGCCCAGTCCCAGTCTGACTCAGGCACGGCTTCAATATTGCGGTCAATTAGCCGAAACTCCCATTCTTGGGGCAGAATTGCGGCTACCGTCACTAACCCCAGGGGTGGCAATAATGCTTTTTTGTCAACTAAGGACAAGGTTTTCTCAAATGACCAAAAACTTTTTGGAAAGAGGGGGTATATCAGTAAAACTCTCATAGAGTGGTCACATCTCCTAAGTCCAAATACAAAGAATCTTAACGCTTATTTGTCTTTTGTGCTGAGAGTAGATTTAACCTTAGGCATTGACTAAATTTAATCCTAATTTCTCAGGTTTGTCGGGTGCATTGTCAATTTTGTCAACTAGGGTTATGCCTTTAAACCCAACTGTCTACGCACCCATGTCGCCCCCATAAATAGTAACGGTGTCACAATTGCTCCTGTTAGCACCAAATGGAGAGGAAAGTGAAAATAGAAAAACCATAGGATCAGCACTCCATAGGTGGAATCCATATGATCAATGACATAGAAAAGTTTGTTGTTTTCATCCCCAGGGGGAATCTCCAACCGTCGTTTCACGAAGGAATTGGGTAACTCGGATAGGTTAAAAATAAAGCCAACTAACAATCCATATTCGAGAAAATTAAAGTTGGAGAGTTGAATCTGCAGACCTGAGTTTGAGAAAAATTGAGCCTCAAAGACCTGCAGAAAAAAGGTACTAACAACACAGGTTAATGGTAAGCTAATCAATCCTCTCCAGCGTTTATTAGCGCCAAACCATTGGGTCTGGATCGGTATATTTACAAGTTCAAAAGGTTTCGTCTTCCAAAGAAACGCCTCTAAAACTCCAGCTAGGAATAGCCCAACCCCAAGCCATAAAATATTTAAAGCATCTTGGGCAAAGTGAGTCCAGAAAAGCATTGTTTTCGCAACAGATTAAATTGGATATTGTCTTCGAGGAACAACTCTTTTTCGTCAGCGACTCCGAACCAGCCGTTGACAATATTCAGGCCAGGGGTTGGTTGACGACCTCTAGTTTGTCCTGGTTCCATGCTGGCCTGCGGCAAACGTTAGCCTTTGATGATGTAGTCGGCGTCAGGCCCACTGATAAGCAATATCCTCAAGGGCTCGTCGGATTTATTCTATGTGCCTATCCCGCTCCTAGGACTGTACCCCAACGCCGACAGTTACGGGAATATGAGTTTGTCTGTGCCACAGAGCAGATGCGATCTCAGTGGATTAACGTCATTCGCCAAGCGTTACAGAGCGACCCCATTCAACCCCAGCAAGCCGTCAAGCCCCGTCACCTCAAAGTCTTAGTCAATCCCAAGGGTGGACGACGACAGGCCAAACAAGTCTTTCAATCAACTCAGGCCATTTTAGAAGATGCCCATTGCCAGGTGAGCATTTTGGAAACCCAGGGGGGAGATCGGACCATCCAGGCTGTCCGGGACTTCGACCTATCGACAATAGATGGATTTATTGTTGTTGGGGGTGATGGCACCGTTTTTGAATTGATCAATGGACTGATGACCCATGCTGATGCGGAGGTTGCGATCGCAAAACCCATCGGCATCATCCCAGCTGGTACAGGCAACGGTCTAGGAAAGACCATTCTCGACCTATCCCAAGAAACCTACGATCCGAGTAATGCCGCCTTTATCATCGCCAAAGGCAAGTACCAACCCATTAACCTGGGTGTCGTCAAACAGGATGGCAAACAGTACTACAGCATCCTCTCCCTCGCCTGGGCCTTGATTAGTGATATCGACATTAAGTCCAATAAGCTCCGTTTCCTCAAATTCCTCGGGTCCTTGCGCAGTGATGTCTATGCATTTCTCAGCATCTTGGCCCTCCGTAGTTATCAAGGCCGGATTTCCTTTTTGCCAGCCCCAGACTGGCAGCCTAGCCCTGATGCCCCTCAGCAAACGCCCCTATCCGAGCCGCAGCCAGTAGAAATAGAGAATTCTCCATCCTCAGATTGGCAAGTTCTCGAAGGAGAATTTATTGCCCTTTGGGTGATGAACGTCGCTTGGGCCACCCATAGCGTTTTGGCAGCTCCTCATGCCCGATTAGCAGATGGCTATATGGATGTCTTAATCATTCGTAAAGGAATTACCCGCTGGCGTTTACTGACAGCATTTCTGAAGATTGCCACCGGAGAACATATCCTCATTCCAGAGATGGAATACTACAAGGTGCGCTGTCTCCACCTAGAACCTCTGAGCTCTGAAGGCTTACTTGCCGTTGACGGAGAACAAATCAATTACCGCTCCGTCGAAATGAATGTTTTGGCAAACCATGCTCAAGTTTTTTGCCGTTAATCTGAGGGCTAACGAGCCGATGTATACTCTTCCCCAACTGCCCGAGCGGAGCTAGGGCTGAGAACATCCCTGCATACCGGAGATTCAGCGGAGTCATTATCCTCAATATGAAGTCTATTACCCTATCGACTGGGGTTTTCGTTGCCATCATGGGTTTGAGTCTGCCAACCCATGCCGAAACCGCCCCCTTCTCAGATCCACTCCTAACCCCTACTTCATGTGACGAATGCCATCTCAACCCAGCAGGTCTCAAAAGTACCAACTTCAGTTTTAGCCAAAGTCCGACAGCCCAGATCAAGCAGACCTCCAGCAGCTTGAATCTATCCAGTTCAAGCCAGAGCACTCGCCAAGTTAGTTTTCAATCGACTGCTGCTCAACCGGAAAATCTTGATCCAGCTAGTCCTTCAAATGCGAGTTCAGACACTACAGCCACCGGAACACTATCCTCACCTCCTCCCCATGCAAAACAATCATTGCCGCCTCATCCAACGACCTTATTTCCACAGCAGGCACTCATCTCTCAGGCCACAACTCACCAGGATGTCACCCCTCCTCTCCCCATCTCCACTCGTGCAGCAGATCTAGCCCAGGTCGATTCAGTTCCTCCAGCCGTAGCTGAAACCGAAAGTAACACTGAAGATAGCGAAGAAACGCCAGCGCCTCGTTTTAGCCCCTTAGCTAACCAACAATTTCAGCAACCCACCGCGATTCACCTTCCCAAAGGGGCAGTGGCCCTTAGCCTTTATAATCGACTCTTCTTTTTACCTGGTACTGAAGCCGCTAGCGGTACAGCAGCCTACCCCAACTTTGGAGTCACTTGGGGTGTCACCGATAGTACAGAGCTGGATTTAACCCTGCAGGTCGTTGATACGGGCACTCCAGACCGCCTGGGTCCCTTTGGTGTAGTCAGACGGGTCAACAACCGAGATTTAACGGTATCCGTCAAACAACGCCTGTGGGATAACCCTGACAATACTTTGGCCTTCAGCGGTTCCTTTTCATTGGCAGTGCCCCTGACCAAACGCACCTTTGAATTTAATCCAGGAAGGATTGAGCAAGAGAATAAAAGCTTAATTCCAGCACTCCAGTTTCCTTTTACTGCCACCGTTAACGAGCGTTGGCAATTTACCCTTTCACCCACCATTGCCTTCTTCCCCGATAGCAATGCCGTCTTTATCCCCCGTCCACCCCTCGCAAATCCAGGTTCCTTTGGCACAACCTTGGGGTTAAGTGGGGCAATTTCCTATCAAGTCCACCCTCGGATCACCCTCTGGGGTGATGCGTTTGTGCCCTTTACCGGCAACAACAGTTTTAATCGGGATACAGGTCTACCCGCCAAATCTATTGCTTACAATGCGGGGCTACGGTATTTCCTCAATCCCAGCTTGGGGCTTGATATCTTTGCTACCAATACCTTTGGCAGCAAAGGGCCATTGGCCCTGACTGCCGATCGGGACTTAACGGCTTTGGGGTTGAGAGTCATTTCTTTACCCAGCCTCTTTGCCTCCAACCGCCGGATTGCCGATAGCTTCAATCGTGAGCAGGATGGCCAAGATTCACCCAACACAACCGATGGCCTGGCCTTTTTTGATGGCGGGACGGTGCCCAGTCAGCGTTTTCTCTTCCATTTACAAGGCGGTGGTCAAGGAATTCAGACGGCCCTACGTTATGGGATCGTCAAAGACTTAGAACTCTTTGCCTATTTGGATTACATCTCTGGTGAGGTGGACGAATCAGAGCAAGGCTTTGGTGTAAAACTACGATTGCTTAACCAGGAAGAAGCAGCGCCTTTCACAGCCAGTGCCGCAGTAACAGTGGGACTCACCAACAATATCTTCGACAACTTTGACAACAACAACCGTAACGGTCAATTCCGACTAGGGGCCCCCAAAGACTTCCCTCTGATCTTTCAGACCGACAGTCCCGAAGGCAGGCGCTTTGTGGTGACCCTATCCTTACCCTTGCATTACAAAGTTAATGATCAACTAGCCTTTTGGTTTACCCCCACGGCAGGATTTGTCCAGCGAGATGGTCTAGAGCTGGGAGGCTTTAACGTAGGCGGCTCCGTTGAGGTCATTCAAGACTTCAGCCTGGTTGGCGAATTGGGAGCAAATTTCTTGGGTGAGGGTAATGCCTTTATCGGCAATACCCTAGCCGATCGCATCCCCTGGTCCGTGGCCGTGCGCTGGAATCCCAGAAAAATCATAGGGGGTGATGAATCGGGCAAGAACCAACCCAATGTTGAATTCTTTGTCACCAATCGTGTGGGCTCATCTACCTGGCATCAGCTCAGAGTCCGTGATCAAAATGAAATCACAGTTGGTGCAGGCATTTCTATTCCTTTTTAAGGGGTTAATGCCAGGTTCTTGACCATAGCGGTGATTTTGATTTTTCGTCTATAGGCATGTTAGGGTCGCTGTTGCCTGAGTTTACGGGAAATAGCTATGCCCAACCCTTCCACACCTGTTCAGGATTCTGCCGAAATTCATGACGAGACACCTATCACAGTCCCCCTGTCTCCGCTAGATAGAATGGTGCAGTTTTTCACGATTAAGCTAGCCAGATCTTTAGCTCGCTTTACCTGGATTACCCCCAATCGAGTCACCTGGGTATCTGCAGGGATTGGTGGTCCCCTCACAGGATGGCTGATTATTCAGGAGCAGCTTTGGCTCGCAACTGCATTAGTGGTGGTGAGTGGTCTTATGGATGGATTGGATGGGGACATTGCCCGGGAGCGCAATCTCACCTCAATCGAAGGCGGTATTTTAGACAGCGTTTTAGATCGCTACGTCGATTTTTTCCTGATTGCAGCGCTAATTTTGGTGAACCCCACTGAATATTTACTGGTGGGATTATTCGCCCTGCTGGGGACCACCATGGTTCCCTACATTCGGGCCAGAAGTGAGGTCGCAGGCAAAAGTTCTATTGCCAGTATTGGGAGCCGAGCGACTCGAATCGTATTGATTATTTTGGGATTGCTCACCCAACAGCTCTTTATTTTGCTAATTGCATTAGCCGTTATTTCCAATATTGCCGCAGTTCACCGCTTTTGGTTCTCGCTTATCCCCGTCAAGGACCAGCCAACTCCTTCTTAAACTGCCTGTTCTTAAGAGATACAAACTCGCTATAGTGATTACCTAATGCATGCTTTGCTTCCATGCTGTCAGGTAGTCAGAAGGCAGACCCAATGGCGAATACAGAAATACGAGAACGCTTACCGGAATGGCTACGCCGCCCAATTGGCAAGGCAAGTGAGCTGTCCACCGTGCAGCAAATTGTCAAACGCCATAATATCCACACCATTTGTGAAGAGGGCCGATGTCCCAATCGGGGCGAATGCTATGCCCAAAAGACAGCCACATTTTTATTAATGGGGCCAGTCTGTACCAGAGCCTGTTCGTTTTGCCAGGTTGATAAGGGACATGCGCCCCAACCCTTAGATGAGCAAGAACCACAAAAGGTTGCTGATTCTGTGCAGCTACTAGGGCTGAAGTATGTGGTGCTGACCTCCGTTGCCAGAGATGATTTGCCAGATCAAGGGGCAGGATGGTTCGCCGCGACCATGGCGGCAATTCGGGCAGTTAGCCCCAATACCGATATTGAAGTTTTAACCCCTGATTTTCGGGGCGATCGCAATCTGATCGCCACCGTCGTTGACGCCCACCCCGTTTGCTATAACCACAATCTGGAAACGGTTCGGCGTCTCCAAGGGCCCGTGCGACGAGGGGCAAAATATGAGCGATCGCTAAAGGTTCTGGCCACCGTTAAGGAACTTGCACCTAAAAATGATGTCATACCTATTATTGCCACCAAATCAGGTCTGATGCTGGGATTGGGCGAAACAGAAGCTGAAATCATTGAAACAATGGAAGACTTAAGGGCAGTGGGATGCGATCGCATCACTCTGGGCCAATATATGCGCCCGTCCCTCAACCATCTCCCGGTCCAGAAATACTGGCACCCCGAGGAGTTTGATCGCCTAGATGAGATTGCTCGCTCTCTCGGGTTTAGTCACGTTCGTTCTGGTCCTTTAGTCAGAAGTTCATATCATGCTGGAGAGTAAGACCTTGAACTTCACAAAAACTTCATACTAGATCTTGATTACTAGCCTAGTAAATATTCACCACTTCAGACCTAATCATGCTTCCACAGATAGGTTAAACATTATTTGCTAAATAGAGGGAAATTGAGTCTAACCATGCTTTCACCTTTTAAAAAGCAAGATTACAATTCTGGGCTCATCAAAATAGTGCTGCGAATTAAATCAGGTGTGCAATGTTGAAAAAATATCATCCTGGCCAAAGACGCTTTAAAACCCTCTGGTGTGGATTGGTACTGAGTACAACGTTCTTCATCAGCAGTTGTGCCCCAACGCAAGACAAACCTCAAATTCCCTTTAAATCAGTTACAACCCTTGGAAGACTATCTGTCGGTACAACCTTACCTGCCAGAAGCGCCATGATTGCCCATCAAAACGGTCGGAATAAACTGGGGAACCGTAAATTTCTAGTTCATCTCTTACATTCAGAACTGCCACCCGTCTGCACCAATGATGAATGTGGTGTTTTTGGTCCCATTGCAAATATCAAAGGGGCAGATCTCTATGGAGGAGGCGACTTGAAGTTAGCTGATCAGTTCTACGGTATTTTCTCCACTGAGAACGAAGCCTTTCGGCAAGAATCACAAAATTATGGGGTTTTGATTATTTCAGATCAACAAGCCAAAATTCGGGCTATTTACCAACATGTAGACCTACCGGATGTAGAAACTATCCTGCAAGACTCGGAGGCTATTTTCGCCCAGGCTGACTGAATTTCAGATCATGAGATAGGATCACGGAGTATTCTTTCTCGACATTGATCTACTCTGCATGGCCAATCAGCCCTCCGTCGCCGTTGCTCATCTCGGCTGTGAAAAAAATCGCGTTGACACTGAACATATGTTGGGGCTGCTGGTAGAAGCTGGCTATCCCGTCGATAGCGACGAAGCCTTTGCCGATTACGTGATCGTCAACACCTGTAGCTTTATTCAGGCCGCTAGGGAAGAATCTGTACGCACCCTGGTTGAACTCGCTGAAGCCAACAAAAAAATTGTAATTACGGGCTGCATGGCTCAGCATTTCCAAGAGGAATTGCTCGAAGAGCTTCCCGAAGCTGTTGCTCTGGTAGGCACTGGCGACTACCACAAAATCGTGGATGTGATTCAGCGGGCCGAAGCGGGAGAGCGTGTCAAAGAAGTCTCTCCTGAACCAACCTATATTGCAGACGAAACCGTCCCTCGGTATCGCACGACAACTGAAGGGACTGCCTATGTGCGCATCGCCGAAGGCTGTGACTATGGCTGTGCCTTTTGCATCATTCCCCATTTGCGGGGCAAACAGCGTTCACGCTCCATTGAGTCCATCGTGGCTGAAGCCCAACAGTTGGCAGCCGAAGGCGTGAAAGAGCTGATTTTAATTTCCCAAATTACCACCAACTATGGCATCGATATCTACGGTAAACCCCAGCTCGCCCAGCTCCTCAGAGCCCTAGGTGAAGTGGATGTGCCTTGGATTCGCATGCATTACGCCTATCCCACGGGCCTAACCCCAGAGGTGATGGCGGCGATTCAAGACACCGATAACGTTTTGCCTTATCTGGACTTGCCCCTACAACATTCCCATCCGGAAGTATTGCGAGCCATGAATCGTCCTTGGCAGGGTCAAGTCAACGATCAGATTATTGAGAAGATCAAATCCACCTTGCCTGATGCTGTTCTCCGCACCACATTTATCGTGGGATTTCCAGGAGAAACAGATGCCCACTTTGAGCATCTCTGTGAGTTTGTTCAACGCCATGAATTTGATCATGTAGGCGTGTTTACCTTCTCGCAAGAAGAAGGCACCCCCGCTTTTGACTTACCCAATCAGCTGCCCCAAGAGGTGATGGATACGCGACGCGATCGCTTAATGGCATTGCAACAACCCATCTCCTGGCAACAAAACCAGCAAGAAGTGGGTAAAACCGTACCCATCTTAATTGAGCAAGAACATGCTGGCTCGGGTCAACTCATTGGTCGTTCCGCTCGCTTTTCCGCTGATGTAGATGGCCTCGTCTATATCAATCCAGGTGATAATCCCCCTCGCCTAGGAACCTTAACGACTGTCCACATCACCGATGCAGATGCCTATGACTTACATGGACAGATCATTTGAACGAGCTGTAATCAAGATTTGAGTGTTTATCGATGACATTTGGCTAGGTATTCAGTCCAACCAAATGTCATGATTACTTGACTTATAATGCTTTTTGTTACACTTTGTTGCAGAATAGAAACAATAGGGCGATCATAGTCCTGTTTAGTATCGCCAACTTATATCCGTTGGCACCCTACTGCCCTCTCTTGTTCAACCACTCCACCTGAGTGGTGTTAGACCGCTTAACTTCATACTTTTTAACGAGCAGACACTGATAGTCATGATTCAGATGCTGTGGTGATTGCTCGGTAGACGTTTATCTGCACGAGCGGCAGTAGCCTGTATTAACCCTCTAGGAGAGTTCATGACCCTTACGTTTAGTCAACTTGGTCTTTCACAAACTCGTGTTGATTGTTTAGAAGCGCTTGGTTTTTCCACACCCACCCAAATTCAAGCAGAAGCTATTCCCCATCTGCTGGCCGGTCGCGACATCATTGGCCAAGCCCAAACTGGAACTGGTAAAACAGCCGCCTTCTCTCTCCCTATCCTAGAGCAGCTGGATCCCACCATAAAAGCACCTCAAGCTCTGATTTTGACTCCGACAAGGGAGTTAGCCGTTCAAGTTAGCGAAGCCGTTTACCAATTCAAAGCAGATGGCGCACTGCGAGTCGTCGCTATCTACGGTGGCCAGTCCATTGACCGACAGATCTCACAACTGCGTCGTGGCGCTCAGCTGATTGTCGGTACCCCTGGTCGAGTTTTAGACTTACTTAGCCGTGGTGAAATCGTTCTGGACCAACTCAGCTGGTTCGTCCTAGACGAAGCGGACGAAATGCTCAATATGGGCTTTATTCCCGATGTCAGAAAAATTCTGGAGCGGGTTCCTGGTAATCGCAAAACAGCATTTTTCTCCGCCACAATGGCCCCAGAGATTTACAAGCTCTCGAAGCAGTTCCTAAATGATCCCGTCACCGTTACCGTTGAGCAACCGAAGGCTGCACCGACCCGGATTAACCAGGTGGCTTATCGAATTCCTCGCACATGGGCGCGATCAACGGTCTTACAAGCTGTTCTGGAACTAGAAGATCCTGAATCAGCCATTATTTTCGTCCGCACCCGCCGGGAAGCCGCAACCCTAACCCAACAGCTGCAAACTGCAGGCTACAGTGCCGATGAATATCATGGTGACTTAAGCCAAAGTCAGCGAGAGCGATTGCTGGACCGGTTCCGTCAGCGACGTATACGCTGGGTGGTTGCCACCGATATTGCTGCCCGAGGATTACACGTTGACGATCTGAGCCACGTGATCAACTATGAGCCACCCGATAGTGTAGAAAGTTACGTGCACCGGATCGGTCGAACCGGACGTGCAGGTAATGAAGGCACCGCCATTTCCTTGGTTCATGCCCTCGATCGCTGGAAGCTTCATGAAATTGAGAAGCATATCCGTCAAGACATTCCCACGCTACCCACTCCAACCCGCTCAGCCATTGAAGGACGCCGGTTAGAGAAGCTGACTGAAGAGTTGCATAGTATTCTGACTGGGGAACGATTGGCTTCTTTCTTGCCCACCGTTTCGCAACTGAGCGAAGACTACGATACTCAAACCATTGCTGCAGCTGCACTACAAATGGCATTCGACCGCTATCCTGCTATCACAGCGAACTTGGATGATTGGTCTTCTAAAAATGGAGGACGTAGTCGGAAATCAAAGCCCGTTATTAATAAGCGTCGGAGCTCTATTTCTGCATCTACTTAAGACTGACTTAAGGCCTTAAAAACGGGGTGTGAGCTGTAAGCTCACACCCCGTTTTAGTAATCAACCCGATCCAGATTTAATCTGAAACCTCATTTTCAGCAGGTTCTACTGCGGGTTCTTTTTGTCTCGGCATTGGCAAATTCTTCAGCTGTTTAGGCTTAACAGGTTTAGCCACAATGCTTCCCTTCCGGCCCGTCAGTTTCGGCAAGGAGGGAAAGGGTTGAGAGGGAATATCCTTGGCAGCCTGTTTCATAAATTTCCCCCAAGTGGCCGCAGCAGTCGTACTGGTGCCGGTTGTGGGATAGTTATCGTCATTTCCCAACCAGACTCCCGTCACTAGTTGCGGAACATAGCCAATAAACCATAAATCTCGATTATGTTCAGAGGTGCCCGTTTTACCCGCGACTGGACGACCAATACGAGCGGGTTTCCCAGTGCCCGATGTCACCACCTGCTGCAACATCCAAGTCATAATGGCCGACGATGATGAATCAAGCACGCGCTGCTTGGTCGTTTTATTTTGAAACAGGACCTTACCCTGACGATTGCGAATCGAACGAATCCCATAGGGCTGGTTTCGATAGCCTTGAGCGGCAAGGGTGCCATAGGCACGAGTCAATTCCAGTAAGCTAACTTCATTCGCCCCTAAAGCGGTGGAATAATAGGGTTTTAAGGGAGATTGAATCCCCAACTCCCGGGCCAGTTTAATCGTGGGTTCAAAACCAACCGCCATAAACACTCGCACCGCAGGGATATTAGCAGACTTGGTAAGAGCCTGGTGCATGGATATCCAGCCCTTATAGGTATGGCCATAGTTATTAGGCTGATAGCCGTCCACAATAAAGGGGGCGTCTTGAAAACCATCATGGGGGGAGAATCCTGATGCGATCGCAGCCGTGTATACAAACGCTTTGAAGGTAGACCCAGGCTGCCGTCGGGATTGGGTCACCCGGTTAAATTGAGATTGTTCAAATTCATTGCCACCCACCATCGTCTTGATTTCACCATTGCGGGGATCAAGGGACACCAAGGCCGCCTGATCAAAGCGCTGGGAATAGCCATCGTGGTACACCACATCTTTGATGGTTGAAGCAGCTGCTTTTTGCCACTTCAAGTTTAGGGTCGTTTCAATTTCTAATCCCCCCTGTTTCAGCACTTCCTCCGACAAAAGTTCCGGCAACTGCTGCTGAAGATAAGCCGTAAAGTACGGACTTTGGTCTTGGGCATTGGGTGGCACTTTAGGATTTAAAACAATGGAACTTTTCTTGGCTTTTGCTGCCATGTCAGGTGTAATCGCCTCAGCCCGAACCATCCTTTCCAGAACTAAGTTACGTCGTTCCTTTGCCACTTTGGGATTACTTAAGGGAGAGTACAAGCTCGGAGCTGCAGGCAATCCTGCCAGGGTCGCACTTTCCTGCAAATTGAGCTGATTTAAAGACTTGCCAAAATAAACCCAAGCGGCATCAGCTACCCCATAAGCCCCGCTCCCTAAATACACCTGATTGAGGTAGCGCTCTAAAATCTGGGTCTTAGAGAGTTTATCTTCAATCTTTTGGGATAAACGGGCTTCTTTCAACTTCCGCAAAATCGAGCGTTCTTGATTGAGATAAGTCATCCGGGCCAGCTGCTGGGTAATCGTGCTCCCCCCCTCCGCTAGCTCTCCTGACAGCACATTGGTCACCATAGCCCGTAAAATGCCTTGGCCATCAATGCCATCATGGTCAAAAAACCGTCGATCTTCTGTGGCAATAAAGGCCTGCTGCAATTGCCGAGGAATTTGATTGATACTGACCGTTTTGCGACTAGCAGGTCCATCTTGAAAAAGGATGGAACCATCTGCAGATTTCAGAGTGGTTGTTCCGGCACGAACCTGGGTTTCTATTTCCATATGGGTCGTATCCGGCAGGTTTAGCTCCAGAGCAACCCATCCCCCTGCACAAGCGACACCGGTTACGCCTAGCAACATTCCTAGGCGTCTTAACGGCCGCCATCGAGACGAGGTTGAGCGACGGACAACTTTCTTGGAGTGCTGACGAACAGGTACCGGCTCTACAGAAGAAGGGACTACTAATGCCCCCGCTAATTCTTGACTTGATTGTTTAAAATCTGGGCTAGATGCAGTAATTCGACGCGGACTATCTTTACGTCGGTTTGATTTTTGGCGGAGTGCTTGTTTTCTTTGCTTTTCTTGCTGTTTCTGCTGGCGCCGTTTATCTTTTAGCTTTTTACGGAGACTATCAGTCGACTCGGGTATCGGATCCAGATTTAGTGCTCGATCTTTGGCTTTGCCCAGTTTGGAAGGAAGGACTTGTGAAGATCGTGGATCAACAGAAGGACGAATTTCAGAAATTTGTTTAGCCACGAAACGCCCCTCTTGATTGAAAAAAATACTGATTGGCTCTGCTCTATGCTCACCAGATCCTTGCAACTTGGGACTTAATTTAACGCAATGTCTCTAAATAATCTATGTTCTGGATAAAAATTCAACAAAAATCTTTGTTTTGACAGGACATTAGTAGCAGTAAACCACACTTAAATCCCACCCATAAAGCACCCCCACTCTAGAAATTGCCTGGCTGTCCTATGCCACAATCAACTCGAGCAGATGTAAAGGGCTTAGCCCTATATCCCTCTTTCTTTCCTTATCCCTGGCACAGATGAAACACATTTTGAAGCAAATCGGGGGTGCGATCGCATTTTATAGCTGTATTCCACTCCCCCCGAACTGGCCCTTAGAATTTGAACGAATTGCGCGTTGGGCCCCTTGGGTCGGTTTGCTCTTAGGAGTGGGCATCGGTACCATCGACTATAGTCTTGCCTTAGGGCAGATGCCCGTCCTAACTCGCAGTGCTCTAGTCGTCGCCCTCTGGATAGGCATCACCGGCGGCCTCCATCTGGATGGCGTCATGGATACCGCTGATGGCCTCGCTGTCATGGAGCCCGAACGGCGTCTCGCCGTCATGTCCGATAGTCGCACTGGGGCCTTTGGGGCCATGGCTGGCACCCTAGTGATTCTCCTCAAGGTCTGCGCCTTAAGTAATCTCTCGATTCCTCACCTGCCCGCCCTAGTGACGACCCTAGTCTGGGGACGAATCGCTCAGGTTATGGCCATTGCCGCCTACCCTTATCTCAAACCCGAGGGTAACAATGCCTTCCACACCAATGCTTTTCAAGGCATGGGGGATCTATGGCCTAGCGCAATGGGTTTATTCATCATCACCGTCTGCCAATATTACGGGTTTCCCTTTGCATGGCAATCCGTTTTGGGGGGTATCCTAATGGGAATCAGCCTATCCCTCGGCATCAGCTACTGGTTTTATTACCAATTTAAAGGGATGACTGGTGATGTTTACGGTGCCATCGTAGAATGGACAGAAGCATTAGTCCTATGCTGCTTGACACTGATTTAATCAGTCCCCCTTGTCAAAATCCCATAGGCCAGCGTGAGCATAACCGAGACTCCACGCTATAATGCTTCTCAACAGGAGCTATCTCGACTTCGGTACGGCTAGATTTTTCATGTTCAAGCTTTTTTTAAGAAGTGATGCATGCTGAATCTACCAGGCTGTAAACCTACCGTTGACGCGAGGATAACCCGGTCAGTATTTACACCAACTTAAGGTTCAATCCTGTCGGTCTCGCCAGGCTCTTTGTAAAGATTCTTGCCACTTTTATTCGTGAAATAGCCAGAATCACTCTACCCTTGCGAGAAGATCTAAGATCTTTCCATTTTTGGGTAACAAATCTACGATTAGTTTCCAATATTAATTCAGTTTCCCTTCCACACATCTTGAACGTCCAAGCCCCACAATCTCTTTTGTTATTACGAGTTAAGCCCAGACATGAAACGTGTTGTCTGCTGGCTCAGTTTCTTTGAGGAATTTGAATGCCCAAGCAAATTATCATTGCCGAGCAGCATCGGATCGCTGCTGTATTTTCAGAAGATCAAATCCAAGAACTCATCGTTGCCACTGGCAGTCATCAGGTAGGAGACATCTACCTAGGTATCGTTGAGAATGTATTACCTGGCATTGATGCTGCCTTTGTCAATATTGGCGATGCTGAACGCAATGGATTTATTCATGTCAGCGACTTGGGTCCAGTGCGCTTAAAGCGCAACTCTGGTGCGATTACTGAACTGTTAACGCCCCAACAAAAAGTATTAGTCCAAATCATGAAGGAGCCAACAGGGACTAAAGGTCCAAGGCTCACGGGAAATGTATCTTTACCGGGTCGCTACCTGGTCCTCATGCCCTCAGGGCGGGGGGTCAACCTATCCCGCCGCATTCGCATAGAAGACGAACGAAGTCGCTTACGCGCCCTCGGCATATTAATTAAGCCTGCAGGTATGGGCTTGTTGGTCCGTACTGAAGCCGAAGGTGTTGCCGAAGAAGCCATCATTGAAGACTTGGAACTCTTACAACGGCAGTGGGAAAGTGTCCAGCAGCAAGCCGCTTCGACGCGAGCCCCTGCACTGCTAGATCGGGATACAGACTTTATCCAAAGAGTCCTCCGAGACGTTTACAGCAATAATGTCAATCGGATTGTGGTGGATTCTACCCCAGGTCTCAAACGGGTCAAACAGCACCTGGTGAACTGGAACAATACCAACAAGTTACCCCAAGGGGTATTGGTCGATCAGCATCGTGAGTCCACCTCCATCCTGGAGTATTTCCGCGTCAACGCGGCTATCCGAGAAGCCTTAAAACCAAGGGTTGACCTACCTTCTGGTGGATATATCATTATTGAGAAAACAGAAGCCCTCACCGTTGTTGACGTCAACTCCGGCTCTTTCACTCGCTCCGCCACAGCTCGAGAAACGGTATTGTGGACCAACTGTGAGGCTGCCACTGAAATCGCTCGTCAGCTGCGGTTACGGAATATCGCCGGCGTCATTATCATTGACTTCATTGATATGGACTCTCGCCGCGATCAACTACAAGTCCTAGAGCAGTTTAATAAAGCCTTAAAAGCAGACAAAGCTCGCCCCCAAATTGCCCAGCTGACCGAATTAGGCTTAGTCGAACTGACTCGCAAACGGCAAGGACAAAATATTTACGAGCTATTTGGCACCCCCTGTCCCGCCTGTGGGGGGCTTGGAAATCTGGTCCATCTCCCAGGTGAAGCTGCACCAACCGTGGGTGAGGTGGAACGATCTGAGACCACTAAACCTACCCCCATCAGTACATCCGGTATACCCTTACCAGGCATCTCGGCCAACTTAAATGATCAGATCCATCTCGATCCATCGGATGACCTGCAAGAACTTGATTTAACGAACCATCCCAGCTATCAAGAACGAGGCAACCGCCGACGTCGACGCCGTTCTCGGTTAGGAGATAATCTTTCTCGGGAATCCATCAGCCCTCGTTTAGTTCGCAATGGTTCTACCTCGGATTCTAAACCAGTCGTCAAAAACACCAGCGACACCAATGGTTCAGACGCAAGCAAAAGCGAGGGAAATGAAAGCTCGGAACGCTCGGAACGCTCGGAACGATCTCGAAGCCGCTCCAGCACTCGTCAACGTCAAGACACACCGCCAGAAGTCATCTCCGTGACGATGACCTCCGAAGAGCAGGATATCTACGCTTTTATGGGTATTTCGCCTGTAGTCTTGTTCCCAGGCGAGATCAAAAAGCCCAAATCAGCCATTGTAGAAATCCTCGCACCAGGGGATAACCCAGCACCAGCTGCTACTGAAACAGCAGCCATCAAAGTGGTCACTGAAACAGCAGCCATCAAAGTAGTCAACAAAGCAATCGCTGCCACCCAAGACGAAAAAGAAGAGCTAGACGAAGTTGAAACTGCCCCCCCCGCCAAAGCTGAAGTGGCTAAAATCGAACCGGTATTAGTCGCCACGCCTGAACCAGCTGAAGAAAAGCCAGCTGAACCCGCTCAGACGTCTACTCGCCGCCGTCGTCGCCGATCTTCAGCTCCATCAGCCAAACAGCTTTCGTTAGACCCCAATGAAGATTCTTGATTACTGGTTAATCGAGATGCAGTCTTATAAATACTGCCTAAACAGCTGTTGAACTTGCTGCCAAGCCTGAGCTGCTGCTTCAGGCTGATAGCTGGCTCGCTGATCACAGAAAAAACCATGGTTGGCAGGGTAAGTAAACACTTGATGACGAATTTGGTGTGCTTGCAGTTCAGCTTTAATTTGCTCTACATCTATGGATGGAATCAAAGCATCTTGAGTGCCAAAAAAAGCATAGAGAACGCCTTGAATTTGAGGGGTTAGTGCTACAGTCGGCACTCCCCCTCCCGGCGTCATCGTTGCGATGCCTGCTCCATAGAAGGAAGCTGTTGCCTGAATATCTGGCAACGTCGCAGCTAAATAGGCCACATGCCCACCAAAACAAAAACCAATGGCACCAAAGGATGATTTCACCGGTTCTTGTTGTTGTAGGTAGGTCAACGTAGCTCGGATATCACTTAACAAGTCAGCTGCGGTTGTTTGATTCTTATAAGTTCTTCCGAGTTCTAAATCAGCAGGACTATACCCCACCTCAAATCCTGGAGCCTGTCGTTGGTAAAGTGCAGGGGCAATCGCCACATAGCCAAGCTGGGCAATCCGATCCGTGACAGATCGAATATGATCATTAACCCCAAAAACTTCTTGAAAGACCACAATACCTGGCCAGATGCCTGACTCAAGGGGTTTGGCTAAGTAGGCATCGATGGAGATATCTCCATTATTAATGGTCACCGATTTAGTCTGAATCTCTACCACAGCAATCTTTTTCCCAGGGATTACGCCATGTCTAGTGTCTCGAAACATCTGGGGTTTGGGAAGGGATTTCACGATTCAAGTCACAGATTTGGCAACCGACTCGTCTCCAAAATAACTAATTTAAGTCTGTCAATCCTTCTCTTCAGCTCATATGATAGAGGGATTGCTGCTTTCACTTTGCCCTTGGCCTATGATGGTCCAGTTTAAAATTCAGCCGGATAGTGAAATCCCGGCCTCAACGCAGTTATTTAACCAAGTCTGCTTTGCGATCGCATCTCGGCAGTTCGCCCCTGGTTACCGGCTACCCAGTACACGACAGCTGGCAATGCAAACGGGGCTTCATCGCAATACGATCAGCAAAGTCTATGAACGACTTGAAAACGCTGGCTTTGTAGAAGCCCAAGTGGGGTCTGGAATTTATGTTCGAGCCTTAGGCCAAGAATCCTTACCGATCACGGAAGAAGAAACGGCCACGCCTGTCCCCGAACTCATTGAGCAAAGTTTAGACGGCTTCCTCCAGCGCGGCTACACCCTCAAACAGGTGGAAGAACTATTCCTCAATGCCATCACAGAACGTCTGCGTGCCAGTACCCGCGTGATCGTTACCGTCCCTAAACATGACTGGGGGGCAGGTGAAATTACGGTACAAGAGCTCCAGCAAGCCTTATCCATCACCATTCAGTTAGTGGCCCTAGAAGAGCTATCCACAGACTTAAAAACCCGTAAAGCAGCCACGGTACTGGCTGTTCGCTATTTTGCCACCCAAGCCGAAGAAATTTTGGCTGAAGTGCAGGCTAAACATAAAGACCCCAAAGCCTTTCGCATTATCCCCATCGATATTTATGACTACTCCGACGAATTAGAGCTGATTAAAGCCCTGCCCGAAGGCAGTCGGCTGGGGTTAGTCAGTCTCAGCCCTGGTACATTAGGGGTCGCTGAAGTCATGATTTATAGCCTTCGTGGTGAAGATATTTACGTCATGAGTGCGGAGTGTAAGGATACCTATAAACTGAATGCCGTTATCCGCCATGCTCAGACCATTATTTGTGATCAAGCCAGTTTTGATATCTTAAAAGCCGCAGTCATTGCAGCAGAACCTGATTTAATTCGTCTCCCCAAGTTAGTTTGCTGCCGTAATTACATCGATCCACAATCCATTGAGTTATTACAGCGAGAATTAGGCATCGAAGATCCCTCCGACTCTTAAATTCCTAGTCACCATCATTCCATTGCTGTAGTCTATATTTTTCCTGGGCCAAGGGATAAGCGCCATTGTCAAAGTCTCCTCTCCTAGTCTTTTCACTGGGACGCTTAAGACCCACCAGTTAGAGTCGCAAAGACTTAGGATAAGGATGTAAAGGGTTCTGTAGTAGTGAGTTAGAGTTGGCGAAAATCGCTAGACTAAACCCAATCCCAAGAAGCAACCCACATTCTGCATTACGAGAAACAAACCATGAACGTCAGCCTCAGTCTGGCCCTAAACGATGACCATCTTGACGCCTCTCAAGGAACGCAACAACGTCAATTATCCATTGCTGTTTCTGCCATTCACGAGACGGGATTAAACGATGGCACTCGCAACGCGCCGTTGAACCTCTGTTTGATTTTGGATCACAGTGGATCCATGACTGGCCGCCCGTTAGCGACGGTCAAAGAAGCAGCTCAAAGCTTGATCGATCGACTCAATCCTGGCGATCACATTGCCGTAGTAGCCTTTGATCACCATGCCAAAGTCTTGATTCCCAACCAACTGGTGGAAGACCCGGAACAAATTAAAGCCCTGATCCAACGTCTTGAGCCCAAAGGGGGCACAGCCATTGATGATGGTATGAAGTTAGGGATTGAAGAGTTAGCAGTCGGTAAACAAGGCACTATTTCTCAAGCCTTTCTGCTCACAGATGGTGAGAATGAACATGGCGATAATCAGCGCTGTCAACAGTTTGCCGAGTTAGCAGCAGGGTACAACATTACCCTCAATACCCTAGGCTTTGGTAGTCATTGGAATGAAGATGTATTAGAAGGTATCGCGGATTCAGGGGGGGGAAGCCTCTCCTTCATCGAAAAGCCCGAAAATGCCGTTACTGTTTTCAATAACCTATTTACCCGTATTGAGACCGTCAGCTTGACGAATGCTCATTTTTTAATTTCTCTAAGCCCTGGCGTCCGGTTGGCTAATCTCAAACCTGTGGCCCAGGTTACTCCGGAAACCGTAGAGCTACCGATTACAGAAGAAGGCGATTTAGCCATTATTCGGATCGGAGATCTGATGACCCAGATGCAGCGGACAGTACTGGCCAATCTTTATATTGATCAGCTCTCTCCTGGTCGACAGACCATTGCCACCCTTCAAGTCCGCTATGACAATCCTGCTTTGGAACAAACGGATCTGCTTTCCGAAAAAATCCCGGTTGAGATTGCGGTAACGGAGAGTTATCAACCCTCTTCGAACCCTAAAGTTCAAAAAAACATCCTGGCTTTAGCTAAATATCGTCAGACACAAATTGCAGAAACGAAACTGCAGGAAGGCGACCGCGCAGGCGCAGCAACTATGCTGCAAATGGCTGCAAATACCGCCTTACAAATGGGGGATGAAAATGCTGCCACGATCTTACAAGGCAGCGCTACTCGGCTACAGGAAGGGGAAGAGCTGTCGGACAGCGATCGCAAAAAAACTCGCATCGTGTCCAAAACAACCTTACAAGCCCCTTCCTAACCGGTAGGCCCGAGCTATGTTCTATCCAACTGCCACGCTGCTCACTTCATTCATCCAACAGCACCTATGACTGGCTTACTTTTTTTGGCCGCTTTTGTAATTCTCGGAGTCGGCTATCAACGCGCCCGTCCCATGGGGCAAATCGGCGTTTTAGCTTGGCTACAATCTCTGGTCCTCATGGGACCATGGCTCCTCATGTTTGGTCTGCTCAGTTTAGGGATTACTCTCAACCTAGCGAGCGTTCTTTTGATGGTAATCCTGTCCATTAGCCTCTACATCACCTTAGGCAGGCGGTTACGCTATTTAGCCAATCAAGACTCCCAGCAGGTCCCCCCCCCAACCTCACCAGACATCTCTCCCATAGAAGCTACCTCCGCACCAAGCTCAGATAATCCTGTTACCGATAGCAAAGCCTCTTCTTCCACTCCCCCTGAAATCCCCCCAACAACGATTGCCCCACCTCCCATTTCAGCGGAAGATCTCAAATCAATCCAGGGCATCTTTGGCATTGACACTTTTTTTGCCACAGAAACCATTCCCTATCAAGATGGGGTCATCATTCAGGGCAATCTAAGAGGAGATGTACCCACAGTTCATAGCGAGTTAACCCAGCAGCTCGAATCAAGATTGCCGGAGCAATATCGCTTATTTCTGGTCGAGAATACTGACGAAAAACCCATTGTTATTGTCTTACCACGACGCAACGACCCGAAAGTAGGTGGGTGGACCCAAAAGCTGTTTGCAACGATTCTCAGTTTAGCCACCATTGGCTCTTGCCTCATTACAGGTGCTTTTTTATTGTCCTTCAACCTCATCGAACAACCCGAGCGATTATCGGAAGCACTCCCCATCGGCTTAGGTTTAGTAGGAGTATTAGTCGCCCATGAAGTTGGTCATCAAGTGAGTGCCCAGCGATATCAGGTGCGACTAAGCTGGCCCTTCCCCTTTCCAGCCCTGCAAATTGGTTCTTTTGGCGTCTTTAATCGGTTTGAATCTCTACTTCCTAATCGCCAAAGCTTATTTGATATTGCCTTTTCTGGACCGGCAGCCGGGGGTTTGTTTTCACTCACATTACTCATTTTGGGATTAATTTTGTCCCCGTCCAGCCCCATTTTACCCCTCGATATTTCGTTTCTTAGAGGGTCGATTTTTGTAGGGACGTTAGCACGTCTGTTCTTGGGAGATACCTTGCAAGTCTCCAGCATACTGGTTCATCCTTTAGTCGGTGTAGGCTGGCTTGGCCTGGTGATCACGGCCCTTAACTTAATGCCTGCTGGCTCTCTTGATGGAGGACGGATTATTCAAGCCATCTATGGGCGAAAAATTGCGCGTTTAAGTACTTGGATTACCCTAGTCATATTGGCCCTCATTGCCATCGCCAATCCCATTGCCTTGTATTGGGCCATCATCATTTTGCTCCTACAGCGAGATTTAGAACGTCCCAGCCTTAATGAACTCACAGAACCTGACGATACCCGAGCGGCTTTAGGGTTAGCTGCTTTATTCATCATGGTGGCCATCCTCTTGCCGCTTTCTCCGAGTTTAGCGACTCGTATTGGCATCGGCGTCTAACACACCACGCCTAACTGCAGCACAGCAATGCGGGTCAATTTGGTAGACAAGGCAAACGGATATCGGGTCAACTCATGCTATATGGGTTGGCCTGAGTTGAGACATATTAACGACGATGAATGGCTCAACTAGTATCAAGCATTCCCTCGCTATACCAAGGTTCGAAATGAATCTCCCGTAATGACGCTTCCCAAGGCCAACAAGGTCATTCTTGTAGTACTGCTCAGTAGTTTATGGTTACTCCCTGCGTTGGGTCAGAGTCAGACCCCCCAGACCTCGTTACAGCAAGCCAAGCAGGAGCTGAAGGCAGGGCAATATAATCAAGCTGAAACTCATCTACATCAGATCGTGCAAGAACAACCTCAGTCGGCCGAGGCCTTTTTCAATTTAGGGCTAAGCTTACATCTACAACTGGAATTGGACGAAGCAATAAAAACCTATGAAAAGGCTATCCAGCTTGATCCTACTTACGACCAACCCTATACCAATATGGGGTTGGCGTTAATTGAAGCCAATCAATTGGATGAAGCCAGTATCGTTTTCAAGCAAATCTTGTCTTTACCAGATCGTCCAGAACAACCCGCTAGCATCCACACCTTAGCCCACTACAATTTGGCAATTATTCTCAAACGGCAGGACAAGCTAGATGCTGCACGACAAGAAGTTCAGGCAGCTCTAGCCATCACGCCTAGTTTTGCTCAAGCTCAAACGCTCCAACAAATGCTGAATTGAAACCCTAGCCTTTATTTGCCCTTGGACAAGATATAGCCAACGGTACGATTTTCAGGTTTGAAGGTCAAGTCCGCAATTCGTTGAACATCTTCTGGAGTCACGGATTCAATCTTTTCTAGTTCACTGAACAGATTGCGCCAATCCCCGGTTTTGACTTCGTACTCTGTCAATAACCTTGCCATCCCACTATTCGAATCTAGCGATCGCAATAGACTAGCCCGAGCCTGGGTTTTCAGACGATCCAAGTCTTGGGTATCTACCAATTCTGTCTTCAGTTTTGCCAACTCAGCATTCAAAGAAGTGGCGACTTCATCGACCGTATGTCCGGGTGCCGTTAACGCGTAGAACAACATCAGGTTCGGATACTTATCTCCAGGAAAACCACTAAACCCTTCTGCACTCAAGGCAATCTTTTGCGATTCTACTAAAGACTTATAGAGTCGAGACGTACGGCCATCACTCAGCAAGCTAGCAATCAATTCATAGATGGCATGATCCGGATCGCTAATGGCAGGGCAATGATAGCCTTCTAAATACCAAGGCTGGGATTTTAACTCCAGGGTCACGGATTTTGTTTTCTGTTGTGGGGGTTCCACCTCAGTGACTTGAGGGGGCTGTGATCGCGACTTGAAACGGCCAAAATAAGTTTTCGCCAGCTTCTTCACTTCTTTGGGGTTCACATCCCCCACAATGGCAATGGTTAAATTACCAGGACCATAGTAGGTATCAAAGAAGTCTTGGACATTCTGACGGGTTAAATTGCGAAGATCTTTCTCATAACCAATCACCGGCTGCAGATAAGGGTGGACATCAAAAGCTTCTCCTAAGAAGACTTCGACCATTTTGCCAATGGGCGAATTATCGGTGCGTAACCGCCGTTCTTCCAAAATGACTTCTTTCTCTTTATAGAATTCCCTCAGAACAGGCTCTAAAAAACGTTCTGATTCCAAAGACATCCAAAGTTCTAGCTTATTGGCAGGCAAGCTATAGAAATAGCGGGTCGCATCTGAGGAGGTTGTGGCATTGAGGCCCACGCCCCCTTCTTGGTTGATGATTTGGCCCATTTCGTTTTGCTTCACCAGTTCCCCTGCTTTCTTGGAGACTTCAGTGAATTCTTGGGTCAGTGTTTGAACCGCTTGCTCATCTTTTTTAGCCTTTGCCGCTTGGATTTGGTCAAATAGCTTATCTTGCTGTTCTAAGAGCGGCTTTTCAGACTCATAGTCTGTTGCACCAATCCGGCGAGTGCCTTTGAATGCTAAATGCTCCAGATAATGTGCAACCCCAGTTTGTCCCATCGGTTCATCAGAACCGCCTACATCTGCATAGGTATGAAGCGCAACAACGGGCGCTTGATGTCTTTCTAAAACAATAAATTTCAGTCCATTTTTCAGCCGAAATGTCGTTACCTTATCCTTGACTCGATCCAGATAGGGTTGGATAGATTGACCCGCTTCTGCTGGAGGGGGTTTTGGGGTTGCCGCCCCAACCGGTTGACCATAAAGAGCGAGGCTAACAAAGGCAGCCAGCAGCAACAAAGCAATTTTTTGTAATCTAGACAACCGCATTCTCCTTGTAATGATGTCGGAGTTACTGAGTTTTCTCCAGAATCGGATTCATCCCGTGACGTTGGATCAGTTGCATTCTATCTTGTGCTTCTCGCACAGAAGCAAAAGACCCTACTTGCATCACGGATCGCCCACGATAAGAAGATCGAAAGGCACCGGGAACCAACCCCTTAAGTTTACTTTTTTGACGGGAATTAAAGGCTGATACCACGATTCGATATCGAGGTCCTAAAGCAATCGATGACGAGGGCGGTGCAGGGGGCAATCCTGCCCGGAGATGATAAATATCGGACCCTTTATCTGCGCGCCCCATTGGAATCCTAGACCCCGGCACGGGTAATACACCTACCCTAGCAGGCACGGTTCGCAAGGCGAGGCGGCGACGACTATCTTTGATGACTTCAGGTTTCAAACCATTTCGCTTCATCAGTTTGACCATGCGATCCAGTTTAGAGCGATTGTCAAACAACCCCACTTGCATCACAGATCGCCCCTTATAAGACGATCGAAAGGCATCGGGGACAAGAGACTTAATTTTAGATTTTTGTTTGGTATTCCGAGGCTTAACGACAACCCGATACAGCGTATTAGATTGGCGTGCAGCCGATTTAAACCGGCGTCTACGATCGGCTACCGGGGAAGGAACAGGAATATCTACGCCGCGACTGGCAATCGAAGAAGGAGGGACTGCAGAAATTCTAGATCGCTCATTTTCAATAATCTCTGGCTTCAAGTCATTGCGCTTCAACAGTTTTACGATGCTATCGACTTTGGAACGGCTATTAAACAAGCCGACCTGCATCACCGAGCGACCTTGGTATGCGGATCGAAAAGCATCTGGCACTAATGATTTGATACGAGTCTTTTGCCCGCTATTGCCAGGTTCCACCACAACTCGATAGAGAAACCCTGAACTGGGCACTGATGCAGACTGGGAGGGCACGGGTATGTCAACTACTTTTGCAGAGGAAGGCGGCACAATCGGCTCCCTTCTCGCAGATGACCGTGGAGGCGATAAGCGCCGTCCGGCAAACACAGCGGGCTGTGCTTGCTCAGTATTGAGATAAACATGGCCTAGGGTTTTGCCATTGTAGGTGCGTTTGGCAAAATTCCAGCCAGAATTCAAGTGAATTTTGAGCAGTCCAGAACTCATGCCCCGGGTTCTACCAATAACCATTGGCTCCCCTAACCGGCGAGAGCTGGGCATCCCTAGCAACAGCAGCTCATTACCTTGTTTTTGTAGAGTGAGTTGATAATCTAGCCCTAGATCTTTACCTGCCTGACGGATAGAGTAACCATTGCTATCGGTGCTACGGCCACAAATCCCTGTAAAGTCGAACTTGAGCAATAGAGGCTCAATTTCTGTGGGGCTCGCTCCATGCTCTTTCCAACATTTTTTACTGCTAGAAATTTGTTCCAGAACCAGCAAATTGTAGTAACCCCGATCTCGGGGAACCGCAACTGCAATAAATTTATTTTGGGGGACCGCTGTTTGCCCAAAAGTAGCGGCCAAAAAGGTTTGAGGGCTGCGTTTACTCTCTAATAGGTCTGGGTTTGTGGCGGGTATTCCATTTGCGATCGCAGGTAAGGCCGTCGCCAATGGAATGGCAGCAGCGGCAAATGCCGTCAACCTATGAAGAGATAAATAATGCATGGGGTTGTCTCCAGCGCCCTGATTGATGACGATGAATGCTCTATAAGTATTATTCCCAAACTAAAAAAAGAAATCCGTCAGATCCAGGTTGAAGCTTGAGTTTTACAAGATTAACTTAAACCTATGGATTTTGAAGTGGATTTTTTGTTCTCGGTTATAAAACAGAACATTTATCAGTTTGAGTCGGTTTCTAACTCTGGATAGAGTATCAGAACCCGCTCCAGAAGGATAGTACCCAAAAAGGCTTTATCACCTACCTGTCGAAGCAGTAGCAACCGAAGTTCCCAAGGGTATGCAATTGGGTCAATAGCGTGGTCAAGCAACTTAGAGCCGCTTAATTAAATTTTTTTTGTACAAAAAAGACTCTGATCAGCCTTCATCTTCGTCTTGAATCCACGTCTGCTTGGGATCTAGTGTTTGGAAAATTTGCGGTTCCATTCCTTCAGGGAAATCCTCATCTTGAATCCAAGTTTGCCTCGGATCTGGAGTCTGAGGAGTATCCGCCTCTATGGTGGGGGACAGCTCTTCATCTTGAATCCAAGTTTGCCTTGGATCTTGAAGTTGAGTGGGCGGTGAATCGATGCCAAAAGGATTATCGACATCTTCCATCCAAGCCTGTTGAGGCTCTT
Source organism: Acaryochloris marina S15 (assembly GCF_018336915.1). Classification (GTDB taxonomy): domain Bacteria; phylum Cyanobacteriota; class Cyanobacteriia; order Thermosynechococcales; family Thermosynechococcaceae; genus Acaryochloris; species Acaryochloris marina_A. Next base: position 4,412,471 of record NZ_CP064923.1, read on the forward strand.
GCAGCTGGGTCGGACTCGAGTCTTGGAGCTGAGTGGGATTAGGGTCTTGTAATTGTGTAGCGCTAGGATCTTGCAACTGGGTAGGGCTAGAGTCTTGTAACTGAGTCGAACTGGGGTCTTGCAGCTGAGTGGGATTAGGCTCCTGAAGCTGAGTAGCACTAAGATCTTGCAGCTGGGTCGGACTTGAGTCTTGTAACTGAGTCGGATGAGGCTCCTGAAGTTGGGTATTACTCGGATCTTGTAGCTGGGTAGCCGTTGGATCGTAAAGCTGAGTGGGACTAGAGTCGAGGTTTAGTGCTGCACTGGCTGCCAAATCTTCACTGTCAAGGACTTGCAGTTGAGTGGCAGTCGGATCTTGGATCTGGGTCTTTGGACCTCTTTGGGATGGCGGTGTATCCTGCAGTTCAGTTTTAGGAGTTTGAATACGCGTTTTTGCCTGTAGCTCCCTAGACGTAATATCTACCCGCTCATCCGGGACCTGCGGTTCCATTTCTGAGACCTGCAGCTCAGTTTCTGATCCTTGAAGTTTCGTTTCAGAGGGCGTAGCCATCTCATTAACTGCGCTCGCTGCCGCTGCTCCCAAAACCACATTTTCAGGGGAAAGGGGGCTACTTCCTGCCTCACCCACCGGCACTGAAGGGGAGGAGTTTGGCATTTCTTGTAACTCTGTTTCAGGCGCTTGAATACGAGTGGGTCTTATTTTTTCAGCATAATTGGGGGCTGGTCTCGGGGCTGGTTTCGGCTTAGATTTTGCCAGCAATGTTTTTAAGACACCCCCCACTAGCCCTCCCAACACCAACGTGACTAGAGCAATGGGTAGCCACCCTAACCCTCCAGACGTGTCTTGGGCTTCTCCTGCCGTATCCGTGCTCGCAACAGTTGATGCCCCCGTTCCATCCGGGTTAGAGGTAGAAGAACCATCCGATGATGCCGAAGATGTATTGGCTGACTGAGTATTATCTGACTGAGCATTATCCGCAGATCCAGCATTGGTATCTGTTTTTCCATCTTGCGCAGAATCATTGGTTGATGAACCATTAGCACTGGTGTCGTCGATAGCAGATTGGGTCTTTGCTTCCGCAATCGCTGCTTGTCCCGGAGCAGAGGCCACAAAGTCTAAAAACGTTTTAGTCGAGATAGTGGGCATACCTTCATAGACATAGGTAAAGGGCTGAGAAAAGGGATACCGCGGATCATCGGGCAAAGTGTCGTACATGGAGATGGGGCGAATCGCTTCAGCTTCGCCAATCTGACTGGCAAGGGCATAGCTAATGCCATCCTTACCCAATTCATCCATCAGGGCCGCAACGTTATCTTGATCGAGCTGAACAATCTGGCCACCTGCCTCAAAGTTAGCGGCTCGAAACAATTCATAGGTTTGCAACGTACTTTGAAGATTGCTGGCAATCGGGCGATGAATCACACGAATAGGGGCGGAGGGGCCTCCCAGTTGGGACCAATTCGTGATTTCTCCCCGAAAAATTTTAACCACTTGGTCAATAGTTAACCCCTTGGCAAAGGGATTATCTTTACCCACAACAATTGCAATTTTTTCCCGGGTGACAGGGACTTGGACTAAGCCTTGCCCTTTCTCTTCCTCCGTGAGGAGGCGACTAATAGCCGCTAAATCAGCCTGTTGGCCCTCTACCTGGAGGGGAGCATCAGCCTGCTGACGCTTAATCTCGACCGTCGCACCTGGGGTTTGAGTTTCATATCCTTGCTTAAGGGTCTGATTAATCGGAGCCATGCGGGTCAAATTATTGATGCGAATGGTTGTTGCCGCTTCCTGGGCTTGAACCCTTTGCCAATCCGATTCAGACAATAGTATGGCCGAGGAGACACCCAAAGTGACTACCATCGCTAACTTGGAAATAGAAGTAGATCGTTTGGGTCTCATGTACTCAGCCTCCAACAAAATATATAGGCGTTAATGACCAGTCGCTTTTAAATCGATGTTCAAAAGCATTGATTGCTTTTGACAACAGCATGTCCTGAGTATCATCTCTTTGAACACCAGCAAGAATGAGACTGTCGTTTAAGAGAAGCCTTGGCTTATGCGCAAGGAAAGAATATTGCCATTACAAAGTGGTTCGGTATTCACAGCCACAAAAGGAAATTCCCATGGGGAGGAGGATACCTAGCTGTTAACCAGTATCTGCACAGACCAATTATCACAATTCTATGAACATTCTTGTAATATCACTATTATTTTTAAGATTCTCTCCAATAAATATTCAAAATAGTACAGGTTATTGACCCCTCAGTCGCCTGGTGGAACCTTACTGGTCAGACACCTTCCTGATGGATGGGCATATATCTATGTAGACTATGTAAAAGATGGGAAGAGTAGGAGTAGGTGGTTGCGGACTTGCGATCGCAAGTCTGAGGAAAGTCCGGGCTCTCGAAAGGCCAGACTTGCTGGGTAATGCCCAGTGCGGGTGACCGTGAGGAGAGTGCCACAGAAACATACCGCCGATGGCTTGTTTCGCTATTTTGTAGCAAAACATTCACAGGTAAGGGTGCAAGGGTGCGGTAAGAGCGCACCAGCAACGTCGAGAGGCGTTGGCTCGGTAAACCCCGGTGGAGAGCAAGGCAGAGAGCAACGGTTGGTCTTTTCCCCGTTCTCGTTTGTAGCGCCGCTAGAGGCGTCTGGCAACAGGCGTCCCAGATAGATAACTACCCTCTTTCTACCCATCATGGGCAAATGCCCTGGTGGAGAAAGAGAACAGAACCCGGCTTACCGCCTGCTCTTCCCTCTATTTTTCAGGGTGTATACCCCTAGGTTTTAAACGTCATCTTTCTTCCCCAATCAATGGCAAGTTGCCCCCCTCAACGACAACGACAGCTAGAAAAATTGATCCTGCGCCTGGGGCTACCGGGGAATGCTCCCATTCGTTGGGAGCTACTAGACCTAGCTCTGACGCACCCTTCTGCCTCTGGTCAGGCCAATTATGAACAATTAGAGTTCGTGGGGGACTCCGTCGTCCGTCTGATAGCAGCCCTTCTCCTACAAACAGAAAATGCTCAGGGGGCCGTAGGAGAATGGTCTGCAATTCGCTCCGTATTGGTGAGCGATCGCCACCTAGCGACTCTAGCCGCTAACTATGGTCTGGATCGATTTCTGCTGCTAGGTCCCAGTACCATGAACGATCGCCGGGGCGAAGACTCCCGGTTAGCGGATGCCTTTGAAGCGGTATTGGGGGCCCTTTATCTGAGCACCGGCGACCTCTCGCTGATTCAGCCCTGGCTCCAGACTCCTCTGGAGCAAAAGGCAGAACAGGTCAGAACCGACCCCGCTTATCAAAACTATAAAGCTGCCCTCCAGCAATGGACTCAGGCCGTCTATCAACAATTGCCTGAATATCGAGTCCAAGAGCATCCTCCCTCATCCCAGCACCCTAACAAAGTGATGGATGAGCGCTTTACCGCCGAAGTCTGGCTCCAAGAGCAATTATTGGGGGTGGGTAAAGGGCACTCTATAAAAGCAGCCGAGAAAGCAGCGGCCCAAATGGCCTTTTTAAAACTCCAGTCTCCTGTGCCTGAGACTTAGTTTTAGGTTTCCACAATCCCTTTTCCATCATTCGATAGGATAATGGGTATATATCTACGGCTCAAAGATTCATAGAAAAGGATAAAAATAATGGATCTGGTCCTGCTCCAGAATAAGCTTGATAATCTTTCCTTCGCAGTCTTATTTGTAACCATGTTGGTGTACTGGGGAGGACTGGCCTTTCCCAACATTCCGTTCTTTCCCACCTTAGGAACAGCCGGAATGGCCATCGCGAATCTATGTATGGCTTGCTTGCTAGGCGCTCGTTGGATGGAAGGGGGCTATTTCCCCATTAGCAATCTCTATGAATCCTTATTCTTCCTAGCCTGGGGGGTCACCACCATTCATCTCCTGGCAGAATGGCTCAGCCGTAGCCGGTTGGTCGGGGCAGCAACCGCTCCCGTAGCCATGGGGATAGCCGCCTTTGCCACCCTGACATTACCGGATGAGATGCAATCGTCAGCCCCATTGGTGCCGGCCCTCAAATCGAATTGGCTGATGATGCATGTCAGCGTCATGATGCTCAGCTATTCGGCCTTATTAGTGGGGTCATTATTAGCCATTGCCTTTTTAATCGTGACCTTCGGTCAAACAGTAGAACTTAAAGGTAGTTCCATTGGCACAGGCAGCTTCCGCAAACGGGACACTCGAGACCTCCAGACCTCGACAGATTCCTCACCAGCAGCCAATACCTTAGATGAAGGATTATCCATGAGTTCGGCAGCAACGGCTGTACTCACCCCCGTCTCCGCGCCACCAGCGCCCTCTCTTTCTTTGACCCGCATGAACCTAGCGGAGTCCTTAGACAACATGAGCTATCGCATGATTGGCTTAGGATTCCCCCTGTTAACGGTGGGGATTATTGCCGGGGCAGTATGGGCCAACGAAGCCTGGGGCGCTCCTTGGAGTTGGGACCCCAAAGAAACTTGGGCCTTAATCACATGGCTCGTGTTTGCAGCCTATCTTCATGCCCGGATTACCCGAGGTTGGCAAGGACGACGCCCGGCTTATCTAGCTACTGGCGGCTTTTTTGTCGTGTGGGTGTGCTACTTAGGGGTCAACCTGTTAGGCAAAGGGTTACATTCCTATGGCTGGTTCTTCTAGATAGTTCCAGATACTCTCAAATTTAGACCAATTGCAGCATCAACGCTCGATAAAGCAGGGCAGTCACCCCATAACTAATCATCACAATCGTGGGCACTGCCAGAGCTGCAATTGGTTCAGCAATCTGACCAATCTTGGTATAGCCACTGTATAAGCCCAGAATGGTAAAACTAGAGGCAAAAAGACTCAAGGCAATGAGCTCAATTTGACCTAACTGCATCGCTAGACCACTGAGAATCGCCCATACTCCCACTGGCAGCATTGCTGCCCCAGCAACTAGCAAATCCCCAGACCAGCTTCCACCTTTCCCCACCATCCGACGGATAAGGCTGCCCGCCAACACTAGGCTAGAGAAAGCCACCACACTGAGCAGCATCAGTTGGGCATCAGACACGGTCCAAGTCTCAGGGGCAAAGAAATGGGCTCCCCCCACCACACCGCCCATGGCCAGTCCAGCACCAATTAGGCTAATCCCAATCGATTGATAGGGCAGCTGGCTTTTCCAAACCTCTAGAGCAGCACCACTAGGATTAACCAGCAGGCGAGGTAAGGCCGTCACAGCAGCGGTTGCCACGGTTGCCCCATTCCGAGGCAGGTTGAATACGATATTGGCGGGCTTGCGATTGAGATCTTTTAGAGTTGCGATGGCCCGTTGGTAATGGCCAATATGTCCCTGCTGTCGAAACAAACTAGCAGCCGCTTGTAAATCACGAATCGCCAAGCGCTCCTTCACCTTGATGTGAGCAATGCCTCGATGATAAAACGCTTGAGCATAGTCTTTTTCTAAGGCAATAGCTTGGGAATAGGATTCAATAGATAGATCTAAATGGCCTAAGCGATAGCAAGATCGTCCCCGAAAAAAGAAGGCTTGAGCCGATTGGGGCTGAATGCTCAAAATATGATCACAATCTTGCAACACTTCCCGATTATGACCGAGGGCAAACCGAGCTTGGCATCGCCCCATATAAGCTTCTAAATAACTCTTATCTAGGTGAATCGCCTGGGTGAAATCAGCAATCGCAGTGGCATAATTTCGTCTATTTGCCTTTTGTACCCCTTGCATAAAATACTGTTGAGCATCTTGGAGAACAACAGAACCGGGTTCTTCTACAAACGGAGATCGAGAACGATCATTCGGGTCATAAATAACCTGCTGCTCGCGATTGCTCAGTACTTCATAGGCCGTACATACTCTTTGAAAAACCTCTGCAGCTCTGGGATTATTAGGGTTTAAGTCAGGATGATACTGGCGAACCAGTCGACGAAAAGCCGTTTTGATCTCCGCTGGAGTCGCCTGTGGAGACACCTGCAGCACACTGTAATGATCTTGTGAGTCCACCATGAAAGTTTTGGAAGCTAAACCGTTCGACAATTGATTGAGGGTTTAAGATGTGATCTTGCTTACACTCTCTTATTCCCAAGTATGGCATTTCGGCTAAAAGATGTATCTATCCACCCAAAATTCTTATTTTTCTTAGTATTTGTTTCCATCACCAAAAATGGTTGTAAACAGACTTTACTCTCATTTTAGAAAAATGCTTTCAACCCTTAAGTTAATCTGCAATAAATATAGGTCTTCCCCAAAATATAAGCTGTCCCCAGAGACCTGCCGTGATTAAATCTGCCCCTTGGACTCCACTACATGCACACCTACACCACATCCTGAAAGAGCGACAACTCTTGCCAGTGCAACAGCGGATCTTAATCGCACTTTCGGGTGGACAAGACTCATTTTGCCTCTTACAACTCTTAGTCGATCTACAGCCCAAATGGGGTTGGGAACTAGCGATTGCCCATGGCGACCATTGCTGGCCTCTAGATTCTGATGCCAATGCCCGCCATGTCACCCAAATTGCCCACCAATATCAGTTACCCTACTTTTTACACCGAGCCACCACGGAACTCAAAAGCGAAGCTGCCGGACGCCAATGGCGTTATCAGATGCTGACAGAGATTGCCCAGCAGGAAGGGCATCCCCTTGTAGTGACTGCCCATACCGCCAGCGATCGCGCCGAGACCTTGCTGTATAACTTAATGCGAGGCAGCGGCACGGATGGATTACAAGCCTTAAGTTGGCAGCGTCCCCTCTCAGATCGGGTGCAGCTCGTGCGGCCTTTGCTAGACGTAACCCGAGGCCAGACCGGAGAATTTTGCCAACAGAGAAACTTGCCTATCTGGCAGGATGCCATGAATCAGGAACTGGCCTATCGCCGAAATCGCATTCGGTTAGAAGTCCTGCCTCATCTCAAGACCCATTTCAATCCACAAGTTGAAACAACCCTTGCTCATACTGCAGAGATCTTGCAAGCTGATGTTGATTTTCTGGAAGCAGAAACCCAGAAACTATTGACGATTGCCCTGCCCAGTCCTCCCCCAGTCTTATCTGAAACAGAACAATATTGGGGATATATTAATCGGGACTTACTCCAATCTGCTCCCGTCGCATTACAGCGTCGAGCACTGCGCCATTTTTTACGGCAGGCTATCAATATATCTGCCAATTTTCAACAAATCGAAAAAGTGATGGCTTTAGTGAAAGCGCCTAATCATTCCCAAACCGATCCTTTGAAGAAACAATGGGTGGCAGAAGTCATTAAACCCTGGATAGTGATTCGGTCTCTTTCATAAAGTCAGTTTCCTCAAGAAATTGTGTCAAAGCTGCTCTTACAAACAGTTCAGATGGCAAGACTATGTAATGGGCTAGACTGCTTACTGCCTAAAATACGAGGGAATCAAACTGGGACTAATTCAACTAGAAATCGTCAGGGAACCCCAGCAGAAAAATAGCAAGAGAATGGCAGCTGTTAACATCCCATGACTTCCGTCTACTGCGAGAATCTAACCCTTATAATTCATGATTTAGGGCATCTCAATTTAAATCGATGGCAATAGTCAAAGCCTTAATAACCCAGGCATACAACTAAGCTGAATCTCCATCCTTTTCTATGAGTAAATCGGACCAGATTAGCGCGATCTGCTATAGGTTAGAAAAGTGAGGTGACACTCCAAAAAGTGTCACTTTTATGTCATTAAGAGACGTTCTTCAAGATATTCTTAAGCCAGTGAGGAGTGATTCAGATGAAAAGCTCTTGAGGTCGAAACACGGCAAGACTCTCAAGAGCTTTTTTATTTTTAAATGTCTGTTATTCCATCACCACAAATATTACGGTTCAGTCTCTACCTTGGACCCAAACCAATATCCTTTGCCATATATCGTATGAATAAGCGGTGGAGAGTTCTTGGCGGCAATCTTTCGGCGCAGAAGCCGAATTTGGGCTGCTAAGACGTTGCTACTGGGTTGATCTCCACTGGGCCATAGGTGCTGGTAAATCTGGTCATGGGTGAGCAATTGGTGGGGGTGCTGCATTAGATAGGTGAGCAGCTGGCTTTCTTTTTCGGACAGGGTAATGGCCTGCCCCTGACAATAGGCAATTTGGCTTTCCAAATCCAGCTCTAGTCCTTCCATTTGGAGGCGCTGGGATAGAGATTCAGATGACGTTTGAGGGAACTGCTCACTTCGACGCAGGAGGGCCCGCACGCGCGCTAGTAGTTCTCTCAATTCAAAGGGCTTGACTAAGTAGTCATCCGCGCCAGCATCCAACCCTTGGACCCGATCATCTAGGGTATCCTTGGCCGTCAGGAATAAAACGGGGGTGAGTTGGGATTGCGATCGCAACTCCTGACACACTTCAATCCCCGACAATTTGGGTAGCATCCAATCGAGGATCAGTAAATCATACAGCTGCCCTTGTCCGATCTGATGCTGCACGGCGAGTAAGGCGGCTTCACCATCATTGGCGACATCTACGCTATACCCCTCCCGCTTGAGCAAACGGCTCAGGGCATCAGTTAGTTCAACCTCATCATCAACTAGCAAGATTTGACTCATCGGTCACCAAAGCAGATATCTAGACAGGGCTTACGGTACTGTTAAGGGGATATTCCCAGCATTGCACCAGGCAGGATTACACAGGATTATGCCACAACCCGAAAACGCCCCTCCTCAAAGTGGTAAAAGCAGTCTCGGCTTTGTACTGAAGGTATTGGGCCTTTCCACTATCCTATCGGTCGCTATCAAAGATCTAGGTCCTCTCCTACCCATTTCCAGCTCCAATCCGTTGGCCTTAGGGGTAGTTCTGACGCCTTCCCTTGTACTTGGGGTGCTGTTACTGCTCCGAGGTCAACGCCAATCGGGATAGATCTGCAATTTCTGTGTGGGTCGGTCCGGGGGGGGATTTTCCTGCTCGATTCAACCATACCCCTCGGAGTCCTGCCTGTTCAGCGCCCTGATAATCATCCTGCCAGCTATCGCCAATATGCCAAACGCCGTTAGCAGTCACTGGATGTTTAGCTAATGCGGCTGCGAATACCTGAGCGTCTGGCTTTGCTGAGCCAACTGCGGTAGAACTAGTAACGGTTTCAAAATAGTCACTCAACTCTAGAGCGGTTAAAACAGGATGTAAGCGGCTGTCAAAGTTAGAAATCACCCCTAATTGAATACCCTGCAGTTGCCATTTTTGGAGGACCTGCGGCACTTCAGGATAGACAAACCAAGGCTCTGGGGTCGCGAAGTGATCAAACAAAATCTGAAAGAAAGCATCAAAATCCGTAAAGTCTGAGAAGGCACCCACTTGTTGAAAGGCACGGGCAGCCACCGCCTTCCACCAAAGTAATTCCTGTGCAGGTAAGTCGGGGGGCGCAACGCCCGGAAAGGCGAATTTAGGGGCGGCAAAAAAGCTCTCCACAAAGGCTTGATTTAACAATTTAGGATCCACTTGGACCCCTGATTGGGCCGCAAAGTGGCTATAAATTTCCCCAACCGTCCCTCGCACCCCAAACAAGGTGCCAACAGCATCGAGAAAAATAACAGAGGGCTTCATAGGTTAGCTTGGGGGTGACAATATGGGCCGCAGGCAAGGGATAGGCCATCGATCATGGTACCAATGCACAACTCCCATGACTAATCCGTATCACGCTCTGATCAAAGCTGGGCAGGTCATGGTGGGACTACTGATCAGCCTTGGACTGCTGGTTATAGTCTTACATGGATTACAGATCATTAATGCTTGGCAGCTGCCCCTAAAACCTGTCCTGGCCTTTCTAGGCGGTGGGAGTATGGCCTGCTTCTTAGCAGCAGGGGTCATGAAGCAGCAGCTGAGGCGCCCATCTTCAGAATCTCGAAAATACCCTTGGCGTCAGCGATTGCTTTGGGTCAGTCTTTTTCTAGTGATGAGCATCAATGTCAGCACTTACCTGGCAGCCTATGCCCTCACCCATGTTCGAGCCCCAGGACAAGGGGGGCTTGGTTTTCCTAAACCCGTCAATACTCGTACTCCCCAGGAAAGGGGCTTAACTTACTCTACCCATCGATTGCCCGTCAATGCATCCAACTGGTTAGAAGCCTGGTTGATTCCAGCTACAGGGACCTCTCAAGGAACGGTGGTACTGTTCCCAGGCAATCGCAGTACAAAGGACAAGCAGCTCATCGGTCCCGCTCAATCTTTTTCTCAATTGGGCTATGACTCGCTCTTGGTCGATTATCAAGGGGTGGGAGGATCGAGTGGGTATAGCACTACCGTGGGGATGCGGGAAGCGGAGGATGTTGTCGTTGCGTTTGAAGCATTGCCCTCACTGAATCTACAGCCACCGGTTATTACCTATGGCGTGTCTATGGGGAGTGCGGCGATACTGAATGCGATCGCAACCCAAAACCTCCAGCCCGATGCCATCATTATTGAACTCCCCTTTGCCCGGTTTATGGATGCCGTCCGCAGCCGCCTGCGGCATCACCAAATCCCCCCATTCCCCCTAGCAGAATTACTCGTCTTTTGGGGAGGCATACAGCATGGTGTCAATGGATTTAGCCACAATCCTATTGAATTTGCCCAAGCAGTGCAATGCCCCACCTTAGTCATGCAGGGCCAGCAAGATCCGTGGACATCGGTGCAGGAGGTCAAAGCTCTCTTTCAGCAAATAACTGCCCCCAAACAATTGGTAATTGCACCCGATGGAGGGCATCACCAACTGATTGGGATTGATCGATCGTTATGGGAAACCAGCCTGAGTAACTTCTTACAGTTTGTAGATGCTGATAGGGAGTGATGAAATTCACCATCAAGCCTCCCAGGCAAAGTGATACCCATGGCAGGGGAATATCTCTGTCACTGCTGTCAGGTGCTAGTGATTAGGCAGATACCACCACAGCACTCGTCTCCAGCGATTGCACAAACACCTTGCCAGACTGCGTCAACGCCCTTTGCATTTGATCCGCTGATAGGGGCTTAGACAGTAAGTAGCCTTGCACACAATCACAATGATGCTGCTGGAGCCATTGAAGCTGTGACTGGGTTTCAACCCCCTCGGCAATGGCAGTCATGCCTAAGTTATGGGCCAAGGTAATCATAGTTCGCACAATTTCTGACTTTTCTGTATCCGTCACCAAGCCTTCGATAAAGGAACGATCGATTTTCAGGGTGTCTAAGGGAAAATTATGTAAAAAACTAAGGGAGGAATACCCCGTGCCAAAGTCGTCGATCTGGAGTTGAAGACCTAAAGCACGCAGTTGACTGATCAGTTCAGCAACCATCACCTCATTTTCCATGATCATGGTTTCGGTAATTTCGAGTTTGAGGTGGCGGGCACTTACTCCCGTCTCCGATAGAATCGATTGGATTTGTTGGCCTAAACTCGCCTGAGAAAACTGCTTACGGGAAAGATTAACACTAATACTCAAGGGCGGAATCTCGGTCAGGGTCTGATGCCATTGCCATAACTGTTGACAGGCTTCTTCCAGCACCCACTGACCAATGGCTAAGATCAATCCCGTTTCCTCCGCCACAGGAATAAATTCCAGGGGCGAGACTAGACCTCGCTCAGGATGCTGCCAACGGATCAACGCTTCTAAGCTGACAATCTCATGGGTGGCTAAGGAAACAATCGGTTGATAGTACAGCTGAAACTCCTGGTTGGCAATCGCTGCTCTTAGATCCGTTTCTACTCTCAGCAATGCCTGGACGCGATCGTGCATTGAGGATTCAAACACAACATATCTGGACTTGCCTAGCGCCTTCGCTCGATACATAGCATTATCTGCATCTCGCAATAAATTTTCAGCCTGGAGCGAATGTTCTGAATTGAGGGCAATGCCAATACTGGCGGAGATGTAGACCGTATGTCCCTGGAGTTCAAAGGCTTTTTCTAGTTCTCGGTTCAGACGACTAGCAACATGCTCAGCCTGATCGGGCCCGGCAATATTCTCAAGGAGAATGGCAAATTCATCTCCTCCCAAGCGAGCAATCACATCACCGGGTCGCAACGCAGCCGTCAGCCGCTGGGCCACGCCAATCAAAAGCTGATCGCCAATCCCATGGCCCAAACTATCGTTGATCACCTTAAAGCGATCGCAATCTAAAAACAGGACGGCAAACAGATAATTAGTTTGGCGATTGACCCGCGTGAGGGTACGACGGAGTTGATCCAAAAATAAAGCCCGACTCGGCAAGCCCGTTAGATGGTCATAGAGGGCAATATGGTGGGTGAGATCGGTCTGGGACCCTGCCATGCGTAAAACAGAACGTTGATCAGGTCCAAAAACAGCCATGCCTCGACTACTGACCCAACGATAGGTCTGATCTTGGTGCAAAATTCGATATTGGCATTCAAAGGCCGATGTTTCACGTCGTAAGTGACGTCGCAAGTCGGTTTTAAACCGGTCCTTATCTTCGGGATGAATGCGCTCAAACCATTCTTGAATTTCTGGCTGTAATGCTTGTCCACCCTGGCCAATAATCGCCGCCCAACGAGGCGAATAATAGACTTGGTGGGTTTGTAAGTTCCAATCCCAGAGACCATCATTAGACGCCTGGGCGACCAAATCATACTGTGATTCCCGCTCCTGTAAAGCGACCAATGCCCGGGTATGGTTGATCGCATACCGAATGGAGCGTTCCAGCAAGGCAGACGTGATCATGCCTTTGACCAAATAGTCCGTCGCTCCCGCATCCATAGCGGCCAAGTCAGTTTCGCGATCTTCCTGGCCCGTCAACAAAATAATCGGAATTCGATAGCCGAGGGACACCACTTCTTCTAGTAGGTCCAAGCCCGTCCGACTGCCTAAGCGAAAATCAAATACATAGACATCATGTTGCCGCTTTTGAACCGCATCTAACCCTTTGTCGTAGGTATCCACCCAGTCCAGGCCAAATTGGATGCTTTGAAAATCATCTAGCAGATCTTCAAACAAGAAAAAATCATCTTCATCATCTTCAACCAGCAATATTTTGATCTGCAATTGATCAAGATGCCTCACAACATTGCTCCGGGGGTAATGCCACAACGGTAAACCAGTACTGACCTAGGGTCTGCATCACCTCTACCAATGCATCAAAGGTGACTGGCTTGGTAATGTATGTATTCGCTCCTAGGTCATAACTGCGGTAAATATCGATATCAGTATTAGAGGTTGTTAAGACAACAATCGGAATTCGGCGCAGTTCAGGATTTGCTTTAATTTCTTGTAAGGCTTCGCGACCATCTTTTTTCGGCATATTGAGGTCGAGCAAGATCAAGCCAGGCCGGGGGGATGTTTTGGGATCAGTATATTGCCCACGACGAAACAAATAGTTCATCAACTCTTCGCCATTTTCAACAAAGCGAATTTCATTACTCAGACGGCTTTCTTCTAGAGCTTCAGCCGTTAGCATCCGATCATCTTCATCATCATCAGCCATCAAAATGGTGATTGGGGCAGTTTTGACGGTGGTCATGATGCACTCTCCATGGGAAGTTGGGTAAACGGTAGGGTAATGATAAAAGTTGCGCCCTGGCCAGGGGTACTATCTGCGGTAATCGTGCCACCATGATGCTCAGCAATTTTGGCGCAGACCGCTAAACCAATGCCCGTGCCGTCATATTCATTGCGGCTATGCAAACGCTGAAACACTCTAAAGATACGATCTGTATATTTTTGCTCAAAGCCAATACCGTTATCAGCTACACGGATCTGATACATGTTTCCAGACTGCTGCAAGGAGTCATCCCCGCCATCGGCCATAGGCTGCCCACCCACGGTGATGCATAAAGGCTGATCGGGCTGTCGGAATTTAAGGGCATTGCTAAGCAGGTTTTGAAACAGCTGCCGAATTTGCATGGGTTCGGCATCAATGACAGACAGTGAAGCGACATTGACTTGGGCTTCTGTTTCTCGAATCCGAATTTCAAGATCATCTAACACGCTATCGACCACCTCATTCAAATTGACCGAGGTAAAAGGTTTCGACTTGCTCGTCACTCGCGAAAAGGCTAAGAGATTTTGGACGAGCTGCCGCATCCGCCCGGCTGCTTTTTGCATCCGGTCTACATAATCTTGTCCTCTTTCACTCAGATCATCACTGCACTTGCTTTTAAGTCGATCGCCAAAGGCCTCAATTTTCCGTAAAGGCTCCTGCAAGTCATGGGATGCCACATAGGCAAACTGCTCTAATTCTTTATTGGAACGGATCAGGGCTTCATTGGAACGGGCCAGGGCTTCAGATTCTTCAGCCAGCTTAGCTTCAGCGGCTTGTTTCGCCTTCTCTTGGCGAATCAGAATGGCTTGGGCATAGCCCACGATGATCACCAACACGCCATACAGGCCCAAAAAGGTAACCACGACGGCGATAAGCCCTTCTTGCTGAGCTTCTTCAATTTGATTTACCAGGGGTGTGACATTGCTATAGACTTCGATGACGCCTTCAATATCTGAAGTAGAGGCTTGAGGCTGTAGCGGTAAATAGCTGGAAATAAACTTCTTTTCTGTCAGGAGCCCCTGGACTCCCCGAAATTTACTTTTATGGGACAGTTTCGTGATGGTTTCACCGGAACGAGCGGTCAGAAAACCACCATATTTAGATTTATCCTGACCAATTTGTTTCGTATCCGTCGAGAAAACCACTCGACCCTTCAGATCAAAGATTTTAAGTTTGGCAATGGAGGTACCTTTAATCAACCGACGGACCGTCTGATTAATCTCAGCCGTCTGAGGATGGTCTTGTAGTTCCTCTTGAGATAATGCCTCTGTGGAACTTAGAAAAGACTGATGCTGGGGCCACACCACATTGGCAACGATTTGGGTGACTTCAACATTCTTTTGCTCACTTGCGCTGATGAGTTGAGCCGTTGTTGTTTGTTGATCCTGATGCCACAAGAAGAGAGTGGCACCGCTACAGGCAACTAAACTCGCAATCGAAAAGTATCGTAGTAACTTAAACAAATGTTTGATTCCAAAGGCAGGTCAATCCGACGTCCTGAATATTTGGGCCGGTTACTATACCTAGAATTCCCAGTATTTCCTGCCGTTGGAACAAATAAACAAATAAAAATACTCTTAAGCCCCATATAGCAGTGATCTAAGGGGCTTAACAAGCCATTATTTACCAATGCAAAATCGACTAAAAATGCGATCTAAGACCGATTCTGTAATGTCTTCTCCAGTGATTTCGCCTAAGGCTTGAATCGCACCTCGCAGGTCGATGGTCCAGAAATCTAACGGTAGTTGATCTGCCATCGCACCTTGCACATGCTCTAAAGCCGTTTGGGCTTTTTGCAATGCTGCTGCCTGTCGCTGATTAATAGCCCAATCTAGATTGGCAGCTTGCAGGGACTGAGTTTGCACTGTATCCAAAATCGCGGTTTCCAAGGCGGAAATGCCCTGGTTTTGAGCAGCAATGGTCGACACCACCTGAGTAATCGTGTCTGGATAGTTCACCTTCTGTGTGGGGACTAAATCTACCTTATTAATAATCAAAATCATCGGTAGATCTTGAAAGGCTTGATAGAGGTGCTGATCTGCAGCTGTCCATCCGGCTGCAGCATCAATGGTGAGCAAGACTAGATCGGCAGACTGGGCCGCTTGATGGGATCGGTTCACGCCTATTTGTTCGACCTGATCTTTCGTCTCCCGAATACCGGCGGTATCCAAAACCTGAACAGGAATCCCACCCACGACTAACTGGGATTCCACCACATCCCGCGTGGTGCCAGGGAGGTCCGTAACAATGGCGCGATCGCATCGACACCACGCATTCAACAAGCTCGATTTACCCACATTCGGACGGCCTATGATTGCCACCTTCAGCCCATTTCGCAATAATTCTCCCTGGTCTGCCGTCGCTAAAATCGCCTGGAGTGTGGCGTGAATCTCCTGCAGTTCTGCCTGAACACCAGATTCATCCAAAGGAGGTAAATCATCTTCGAAATCGACTCTAGCCTCTACTTCTGCCAAGGTATCTAGACAGCGCTGCCGCAGCTCTCGAATGGGGGAGGCCAACTTACCCTGCACTCCCGCTAGGGCTGCTTGCGCCGCTTGGGGAGAACGAGCCCCCACCAGATCTGCTACGCCTTCTGCTTGGGTCAAATCCAACCGCCCATTCAGAAAAGCTCTAAGGGTAAATTCTCCAGGCTGGGCGAGTTCTGCTCCTACCTGTAAACAGGCCTCTAACACCTGCTGCACCGCGATTATTCCCCCATGACAATGCAATTCCACCACGTCCTCACGGGTATAGGAGCGAGGCGCTAGCATCAGCAGTAACAAACCTTCATCAATCACCTGCTGCGTTGAAGGATTTCGAATATAACCATAAAGAACCCGATGACTCTCCCATAGCTGGTTTCCCGGTGCCTGAAAAAGCTGCTGAGCCATCGATACGGCCTCGGCACCCGACAGGCGAACGATACCAATACTGCCTTGTTGGGGCACAATAGCGGTTGCGATCGCAGCAATCGTAGTTTGCTTCATAAGTTGTCCGGGAGATGTCCATTTATACGAGCAATAACAACCAGTTTATGGTGTGACCTTCAGCATTATCCCTTCCAGATCATTACTCAATTCCAAAGCTGGTCTATGCCGACTCTTAAGGTCTTCGTCAAATTGTTAGCCTTCTAGCCAAGCTATACTGGCCTCCAGGTCCACCCTCCTGACTCACCTCACCTGCATCTCTTACTGTTATCCGCCATCAATCCCCATGCCCAGTCAAGTTGAATACAAAACAACACGCCGGTTCATGAACATTTGGGTCTACTTGGCCCTTGGTTCCGTAGGCATGATCATTTTGGCAGGCTTGAGTTCTATTTTTTTCGTAAAACCGCTAGCCTCCAAAACTTTACAGGCCCAGGAAGGTAAACCTGCACGATTACAGCCGATTAAAGTTAAGCCCCAAGCCATTGGCGCGGTCAGAGTAGATGTCACTGCCAGGATCCCCTCCAATCGCTACCTGGCCTATGAGGTGCAAATTCGCGACCAGCAAGATAAAGTCCTAGCTGCAGGTCTCAAAAATGCCTGGAAGGAGTCAGGAGTTTGGCGTGAAGAAGGACAAACAGGAACCTGGCAAGAAGATGACTTAGACGCAGGTTTAGATATCAGTAGTGCCAAACCTGAATCCCTTAATGTTGTGGTAGAGGTACTGGAGTATGGCACCTCGCGAAACCAGCCCCTCACCGAATCCGTTTCCTTCCGCATCAAAGTCAATCAAGGCATTATCGACACCCGCTATTTATGGCCTGGCTTTTGGGGTGGATTACTGATGGCTGGTTTAACTTGTTTATTTTCTAAGTCGGCGGGAGCCACCTTAAGCGATAAAAGCATTGGGGATAGCGATTTAGGAGACCGAGTCAATGTCGGGGGCCCCAACAAGCTGATCAAAGTTGTGGTCAAAACCGTAGCCGATGAGACCTCTCCCCCCTCTCTCAACTGCCGATTGATGGTGCGGGACGGCAATGGCGACGAGCTGTTTAATGCCTCGGAAGTGATGCCCCTCAAATTCAAGCGGGATGAAGACGGCGATATCGACAGTACCCATGGCCAGGCCACCTTTTTTCTAGTGCTGGAAAAGCCCAGCTCCTACGGATTCTATGTAGAAGTCACCCCCGATGCCCCGGTGGATTCAACTCGGCTAATCATCAAGCAAGGTGCCGTGACCTTAGGGGCCGTTAAGGTCGCCCATATCGCTGCGGCTTGAAGCCAGCCCCACTCCCAAAGGTGCAACTCAAGTTTTTCTCATTTAGGATGGCAGTAGAAACTTTTTTAACTATGCTGACAAAACTTTTTTCAGTCGCAACGGTCGGAATTGTAGTCGCTTCTATCTTGGCTGCATACACCCAACGTTCCGCCTTTCAGCTCCGACAAGAGCGCCAAACCAATCACTGGACCCGTCGAGGCACCCGAACCTCAGGACGCTATCGGAGTGGTGTCTGGATTGTCTCCCCAGCCCGGTCTTCCTACAGCGGTTTCCGCGGTGGCAGTCTGGGTGTGGGTAAGTAAGCTTCGGTATGCCTGGGTCAGAATCGACCTCTGTGACACAGAGGCCTGAACCTATTCCCCTCAGCTCTCGTCAGCAGCGCTGGTTACTCGCAGCAGCGGCCATCTCTTCGAGCGTTGGCCTAGCCGCAGAATTGCTCTTAGGGACCCTAGCCAGTTATTTAGTCGGCAATACCGCCTTAGCTTACGGTGTCGCCGTGGGCGGCTTTCTGGCAGCCATGGGATTAGGGGCCTATGTCAGCCAATTCATCGCCGTCGACAATCAACAACGCCAGTTACTCAAAGTTTTTTTACAAATTGAGCTTCTAATTGCTCCTTTAACAGCTATCTTACCCATCGGGCTATTCGTCGTTTTTGTCGCGGATGGACCTATTTGGCTGGGGCTGTTTCTAGTCACCCTTATTTTGGGCATTCTATCGGGCCTAGAAGTTCCCATTTTGACCCGCATCATTGAACAAGATCGGGATGTCAAATTCGCCCTCGCGGGGGTCTTAGCCTTAGATTATGTCGGGGCTTTAGTCGGCTCCTTAGCGTTTCCCGTGTTGCTGCTGCCTTTGTTGGGACTGTTTCCCACAGCGGTTCTGATTGGGTCATTACCAGCCTTTATGGTGTTTCGGTTAGGGCGTTTATTTCGGGGCATGCGGTCCTGGAGTTATTGGGGCCTCTGCATTGGCGTTGGCTTATGTGTATTTTCTCCCTTCGTGATACCGTTTAGCGATCGCTTAGAAAATACCCTGTACCGAGCCCCCATTGTCAGTCGCATTCAGTCCAGCTACCAACGCATTGTCCTCACCCGCTCTGGCAACGATACGCGACTCTATCTAGATGGTGACCTCCAGCTTTCCACTGTCGATGAATACCGCTATCACGAAGCCCTAGTCCATCCAGCCCTGAGTACCAATGCCCAAAGACGCCAGGTTCTAGTGCTCGGAGCCGGGGATGGCATGGCCCTACGGGAAATCCTCAAATGGCCGGAAGTTGAAAAAGTTGTGCTCATTGAGCTGGATCCTGCCGTCGTGAAGCTAGCCCGTCAGTATCCTGTACTGGTTGACCGCAATGCTCGTGCCTTAGACGATCCACGAGTAGAAGTGATCTTTGGAGATGCCTTTAAGCTAGCTCCCCAACTTCCCGATACCTTTGACGTGATCATTGCCGATTTCCCCGACCCCGATCGCCCTGCCCTTGCCAAGCTCTACTCCCAAGGATTCTATCGAAAGCTCCTCTCTCGCCTTGCCCCCGAAGGCATCTTCGTCACCCAGGCGTCCAGCCCATTCTTCGCCCCGAAGGTCATGGACTGTATTGCCACAACCTTAGCAGCGACTGATTTACAAGTTTATCCCTACACCGTCAATGTGCCGAGCTTTGGCCCCTGGGGGTTTGTATTAGCTTCTCCAAAACCCGTACAGTTTTCAGCCCAAAGTTTAACGATTCCAACTCGGTTCTTAACTCCAGCACTCCTCCCCGAACTCTTTCAACTTCCCGCAGATATTTCTATCGGTAAAGCCAAGATCAATCGGCTCACCGATCCAGTTATAGTTCAGTACCAAGCCGATCCACGCTGGTCGGCCTATTATTGAAACACTCTAGAGGCAGACTATGGCTTACCTTTGGCTATTTATCATCATCATGGGCGTATTGGGTGTTGTCCTCTACATGAGACAACAATCCGGAAAATCTCTACCCTTTACATCCCAACCCCAAGCGTTGCCGTCCCTCGAACGCACCGTCTTTACCTTGGAAGTCGGTGATATTGTCCAACATATGGGAACGGACTGGGTGGTTGAAGGCAAACTGGTCTACGACGATCAAGGTTACTCCTGGCTAGAATACCTACTCCTAGACGGTAGCCGCCGCCAATGGCTCTCCGTCGAAGAGGATGATGTGGTTGAAGTGGCGTTATTGGAAGTCACCACTGCCCTAGAAGTGGGCACCAATCCTCCTCCTGAACTGACCTTCGCCAATGAAAGCTATCGCCATAAAGGATCGGGGATGGCCCACATGACCCGCACAGGATCGACCCTCAATCGCAACGCAGAGCGATGTCAATATTTCGACTATCAGGGACCTGACAACAAAATCCTATCGATTGAAAACTGGGATGGCGATATTGAAGTCACCATTGGTCAAAAGATTCATCCCTCCATGCTGACCTTACTCCCTGGAGATGGTCAGCGTATTTATGGGGCTTAATGTTGCGCAACGTTTGGTTCAGACCGGATACGCAATACGATATTCTGACTAAGTTACACCGTTAGGGAAGTCAGAGGTCAAGTATGGGCAGCGATTTCAGTGAGTGGGTCAAAATCGCTTTGTCAGAAGAGACTTTCCCCCAAGCTTCAGCTTTAGCCATATTATCGGACCCCACTATCGACCTGCTGTCCTTGGTCGCAGCAGCGGGGGAAGTGCGGATGACCTATTTTGGTCGGCAGGTAATGCTGCATCGCATCAATGATATTCAAAACGGCCTCTGCCCAGAAGATTGTGGCTATTGTGCCCAGTCCAAAATTTCCGACGCCCCCATCAAAAAATATCCCCTCAAAAGCGAAGAAGACATTATCCAAGAGGCCCATGAAGCCAAAGCGAAAGGGGTATATCGCTACTGTATGGTATCGAGCGGCAGAGGACCTACCGCAGAACGGACCCAGCATTTAGCCCATATTATTAGCCGCATCAAAAATGAAGTAGGCATTCAAACCTGTCTTTCCGCTGGCTTGATGGACCAAGAACAGGCCACCCTCCTCAAGGAAGCGGGCCTGGACCGCCTCAACCACAATCTCAACACCAGCGAGTCCCATACGGCTGATATTGTCACCACTCACACCTTTCAAGACCGGATCAACACCTTAAAAGCAGCTCGTTCAGCCGGACTAGATTTATGTAGCGGCATGATTGCGGGCATGGGAGAAACAGACCAGGATATCGTTGATGTTGCCTATCAGCTGCACAACTATCAAGTCCCGTCCATTCCCATTAACTTCCTCATACCGATTTCTGGGAATCCCATTTATGACTGTAACCAGCTCACACCCCAGCGCTGCTTACGGATTCTTTGCCTGTTCCGATTTGTGAATCCCAAAGCTGAGATTCGGATTGGGGGTGGGAGAGAAGGTCATCTGCGGGGTCTGCAAGCCTTAGCACTATACCCAGCCAACTCTCTCTTTGTAGAGGGCTATTTAGCCACTAGGGGGCATAGTGTTGACCAAGTCTACCAACTCATTCATGATGCCGGTTTCGAAGCCGCTGGGGAACATTCACAGAGTAGCGACCTGAGTACGACATCCCAATTCCAGTTGGATGATAATCCCAACATTTTGAATCCACAAACAACCATCAGTTGAGCTAACTCATAACGGAAATGTATTAACCAATAGAAATGCCTTGAAGACTTTTCTCTTCAAGGCATTTATTTATTAAGGATCGAATCTTGATTCACCACTGGCATGATTGAATCGCAATCACCCAGGCAATGAGAATCTTCAGTCTAAGGAATTAGTGAGAGCGGTTCATCTTCCGTCTGGCTAACACACCGACAATCCCCAAACAGGCAAATAGACCAGCAGTAGCTGCTTCAGCAGGCTCAGGAACGCTAGGAGGAATTGCATCAGGTGGGTCAATCGCTGGCGGTGCAGGTGCAGGATCCGCTGAATCATCACCCCCGACCACAAACGGAAGTGCAGCAGCAGCGGCACCCGCTGGAATCAACGCAGCTGCCAAAGGAAAGCCTGCTGCAGCGGGAAGACCCCCTTCGGGTGCTACACCGCCAATACCACAATCAATCAGTCCATTCTCTGCAATGAGCGTTCGAGACGCTAGCAATCCAGTAGAAACGTCGGAGGTAGAGGCACTAGCCATCAAATTAGGCCCTAAAGACTGGCTTAGGGGGCTAGATGAATCTTTTAGAGCTTCAGGTGAAATAACAGGCTCTTCTTCGCACACATCACTTTGTGCAGTATTAGTATTCAGCTGGGAGTCAGTCTCTATAGAATCTCCCAGACCGAGCTGAGCGGCATGGCTCAGGGGAATGTTGATGGCGTTATACAAAACGACCAGGGATAAGGCAGTCAATGAGCCACATGTTTTTAACAATTTCATAGTTGAGATTCGATCCTTAGATGGTTTTCCCCGCTTGATACTCGAAGATGAAATTACCATAAATTCGCGAAATAAGCTGTGTAAGCCAATACTTATGCAAATTTTCAGGTACTCGCTACATTATGCCAAACAACTCTGAAAAAGCAACTAGAGTCAATTGTGATTAGAACTGAAAATTATTCTATGGACTAATTTTAGAGCGCTCACTCACTTGGATTGGAAAAATTCAGCAAACCTTAATCTCTCGAAACAGAAACCAAATTTTTTCCAAATTGGAACCGCAAAACCTGTGAGAGAGACGAATCTACCGCAACAGAAATTAAATTGCCTCAAATTTTAAGTTTTGTAAACAAATTCCTTTTTTACCATTTTTGCCGAAAAATCACTTGCTTAAGCTAGAAACTCGAATTCTCAGCAATAGCTACAGCGATTTTGCACTTTAATACCAAGTCAGTCCCAATTATCGAAACGTGCTGGGTTCAAACGATATGACTCAAATCGTTTAAAGCAGCAATACTCCCTGCAATATTACTTACAGGGAGTATTCACTGAGATTAAGGAAAGTCCCTTCGACACTAGCAGCATCCATACCCCTAATGCTTGGATTTTAGGCCTGCTAATTTGCGTCTTACCCTTTCGGTGCAAGTTGCCATTTCGGGGACTTGAACTGGGCTTATGCGGGGGGTATGACAGCCCAATGAATCTAATTTAACGGCAAACCCCCAATAGGCTAAACCGCATAACTACTGAACTTGAAGGGTATTTTTTGGGAGATTTTTCCGTAGTATCTCGGATTTTTTTGAGGGAATCGCCAAAATCCTCTGAGCGTAAGATAAATAAATTTTGACCTCCTGAATACTCGTTTTAAGACAAGATCCGTACTTATACGGATCCTTGATTTTGAATATAGAGCTAAGTACACAAACTCAGCGCCAGCAGACAGAAGCTATGTCACACTAGATCACTGTGCAGATTGCATTGTGATCAACGATTCAAAAATTAAAGCATGGGTAAGCAACGCGTTCTCTCGGGTGTCCAACCCACTGGCACCCTTCACTTAGGGAATTATTTGGGAGCAATTCGGAATTGGGTCGAAGGACAAAGTGACTATGAAAATTATTTTTTTATTGCGGATCTCCACGCCATTACTGTTCCCCATGATCCTCAACAATTAGCCGATAATACCTATTCCCTGGCTGCCCTCTATTTGGCCTGCGGATTAGATCCTGAACACACCACGATCTTCGTTCAATCCCATATCTCTGCCCATACGGAGCTGGCCTGGCTATTTAACTGTATTACACCGCTCAATTGGCTGGAGCGCATGATTCAGTTTAAAGAGAAAGCCCTGAAGCAGGGAGAGAACGTCAGCATTGGCTTACTGGATTATCCAGTTTTGCAAGCAGCCGACATCCTGCTGTATCAGGCTGATTTAGTGCCTGTGGGCGAAGACCAAAAACAGCATCTAGAGCTAACAAGGGATATTGCAGCCCGCCTGAACTTTCAGTATGGAACTGAAGAAGATCCCATTCTCAAACTGCCTGAACCTCTCATTCGCCCAGAGGGAGCCCGGATTATGAGCCTGACAGACGGCACCAATAAAATGTCAAAGTCAGATCCCTCCGAACAAAGCCGAATTACTTTACTAGACACCCCTGAGCAAATCCGCAATAAACTTAAGCGCTGCAAAACCGATCCAGTTCGAGGACTGAGTTTTGATGATCCAGACCGTCCAGAATGCCAAAATTTGCTCACCTTATATCAGTTAATGTCGGGGCAAACGAAAACTGCAGTCGCCGAAGAATGTGCTGATATGGGCTGGGGACAATTCAAGCCCTTGCTGACTGAGGTGATGATTGAAGGCCTGCGACCGATCCAAGATCGCTACACGGAATTAATGACCCATAAACAAGATCTGGAGGCAGTCCTCCAAAAAGGCCAAGACCAAGCGAGTGCAATTGCAAACGAGACCTTAACGAAAGTGAAGGATGCCTTGGGCTATTCTCGGCCCCTCTAAAGGGTCAAGGATGGCTGGTTTGGGTGACCGGCGTAAGGTCTTGAGAATTACTAGGCGATTCTAGGGGCAGCGTAAAATGAAACGCACTGCCTTGATCACGTCCAGCGGATTCAGCCCAAATTCTGCCATTCATCCCTTGAATGACCTGTCGGCAAATGGCTAATCCTAAGCCTGTTCCCCCTTTACTACGCCGCAGGAAATCCTCTTCTTGATAGAAGGAGTCAAAGATAGATTCCAGCAGACTAGGCTCGATGCCTCTACCTGTATCGGCAACAATGACTTCTAAACAATGATCTTCTGGGGAAATGAGGGCTTGAATATTGACTTCTCCTTCGGCCCCGGTGAACTTACAGGCATTATCTAGAATCCGATTAAGCACTTCTTCTAGGCCTTCCGCATCCACTTGAATCGTCGGCAGATGAGGATCAACATCAACACTGATCGAGGGTAACTCTTTACTGTTATTGCTCGAACGAATTGAACTTAGAGCTAGCTCTAACGTTTCCTGAAACTCAATCGATTCGATTTGGTTATAGATTTGTCCCCCCTCTAACCGAGAGAGAATCAAAATATCCTGAATCAAATCCCGCAGGCGACCGAGGTCTTCTAGGGCTGTACTGAGTAAGGCTTGGCGAAAGACCGGCGAAATATCCGGTTCACTATCCAAACTTTCTAAACACACCTGGATGGTAGACAGGGGAGTCCGCAGTTCATGGCCCACAATGGCAATCAAATTACTCCGGGTTTGCTCTAGAGCAGCCAAGTTGCGGTTGAGAGATTCCGAATCAGAATAGGCTTGGGCTTGAGTGAGGGCAACACCGGCTTGGGCAGCAATAGCTTCCACCAAGGCAATATCATTTTCATGCCATTGATAAATCAGTGGTCCCCCATGGTGTAACTCTAAGACCCCCAGCAACTCTCCCTGATGCCGAATCGGAGCAATCAACCAGGAATGAATCTGCCATTTTTCTAATTTGGCTGCAAATTCTTTATCCTGGCGAAGGTGTTGAACTTCAAAGACATCGGCAATGGCAATGGCCCGTTCTTGGGCTAAGGCAATGGATAAGAGGGGGTTGGTGCTAATGGGCCAGGGAGTCCCTTGTAATGAGGGCAAGCCAGGAGCCACAAACTCATATTCAATTTCAACTGCTTCAGCGGCGCGATCGCAACAGTAGAGAATACACCGACAATGCTCAAATACCTTCCCTAGCTCATTGACGGCAACCGCCAATACTTCTTTAGGATCGAGGGACTGACGAATCGCAGCCGTCATGGCATTGGCAAACCGCTCTTTTCGTTCTTTTGCCGATAGGGCTCGATACGCTTTGAGTAATTTGTATTGGCTCGCCTGTAAATAGGTGACCAGTCGCTGGCCAAACACCCGAGATTGCAAGACGGGCAAAGGCGGAATGGAAGAGGCCGAGGTTAAACAGTATTGCTGCTTAGCCTGCTTGACTTTGGACGCTAGCTCAGGACGATATTGGGCAATCCGATCCAACAACAGGCTGGCTGCATGCAGGCAAACGTCCCGCTCAAAGGTCCAAATGCCCTCATACCGTTGGGACTGTTCCACGGAAGTGAGTATTTTCTGCTGTTCCTGACAGGCTAAGCAAGCCGTGTAGTCTTGACCGACGATAATCAAATGTTTTTCGTTGGCCAAACTATCCTCGATATCGAGGGGAATAGTTTCGTATTGATCCGATGCGATCGCAAAACTGGATTCCGGTTCAGGTGCCGCGAGGACATAGACATGGTCTGTCTTCTGAGCAATGCGCTGATATCGACGGGTTTCTTGCCGGTAAAAACGCTCTTGCTGAAAACTAGCGATAACGAGGGGCGCTTCATTGCCCGCCAAAACCACATCCTCAATGGCCCGACAGAGGGCATTGAGAGACGACTTGAAATACATCTGTGAACGCAGATCCGGTAAGTCCGTTAACAGAGTCTGCAACAAAGAGTCTAAATTACTCACACCAACAGTTTGCTGAATCTTGCTTAGATTAGGGACAACGGCCTGACACTAGTAGGGAAAGTTAACAGCAGAAAAAAGCGAACTGAGGCTCGTTCTGGCGTGCAGCCAAGGATGTGCCTCCCCTTATGGCTAACAGGGTTCGGATAACCAACGAAATATAAATTCAGAAATATGAATTTATGATTGACCCAGTACTAGCCAGCATAGCGCAGGACGGCGCCCTTAATGCTCTACTTCACTAGACTTAGCCAAGTTCTACACCTTCGACAAATGGGGCAATTTTTTTTCTCAGATCTACAGCTAATCCATTCTGTGTTTAGGAGATGTCGGAACAAAGTCACGAGAAAAAGATTCGGATCAGCGTAAACTGTTACTCAATATTTTCTGACAAGCGATCGCATAACCCATGATTCAACGAAAAACTTGGCAACGCTTTGGCCTATTAACCTTACTAGGGATATTCCTCAGTTGGTTGATTAGCTGTACACCAGCGCCCCAAAGTAATGGCAATACCCTGGATTTTTGGACGATGCAACTCTCGCCCAAATTTGACGCTTATTTTGAGCAGGTCATCGACCAGTTCGAAAAAGATAATCCAGATATCAAGGTGAAGTGGACGGATGTGCCCTGGGCGGCAATGCAGAGCAAAATACTCGCGGCGGTTGCAGCCAAAACCGCTCCCGATGTTGTCAATCTCAATCCTGACTTTGCCTCTCAGTTAGCAAGCAAAGGGAGTTGGTTGGATTTAGATGATGCCATCGACCAGGCCGATCGCGATCGCTATCTCTCTAATATTTGGGACGCCAGTTCCCTGAACGGTAAAACCTTTGGCATCCCCTGGTACTTAACGGCTCGGATCGCCATTTACAACAAGGCGATTTTTGACGAAGCGGGCATTTCAGAGCCCCCAAAAACCTATGCAGAATTGGCAACGGCAGCCAAGCAGATCAAAGATAAAACCGGGAAATATGCCTTCTTTGTGACCACGGTTCCTACTGATTCTGGAGAGTTGATGGAATCCTTTGTCCAAATGGGGGTCAAGTTAGTGGATCCAGCGGGTAAGGCTGCCTTTAACTCCCCGGAAGGGAAAGCCGCCTTCCAATACTGGGTTGATCTCTACAAGCAAAAGCTTATTCCACCTGCAATACTCACCGAAGGACACAAGCGAGCCGTTGATTTATATCAGTCTGGGGAAGTGGCCCTGCTGTCTTCCAGCCCTCAGTTTTTGAATAGTGTCAAAACCAATGCCCCTGACATTGCCAAAAATTCCGTTGCCGCCCCTCAAATCACGGGCTCTACGGGCAAGAAAAATGTTGCCGTCATGAACCTGATTATCCCTAAAGATACGGATAAGGCTGAAGCAGCCCTCAAATTTGCATTGTTTGTCACCAACTCTGAGAATCAGCTGACCTTTGCCAAAGAAGCCGATGTCTTGCCTTCCACCACTGAATCTCTGGCTGATCCTTATTTCAGTGAAGTGAAAGAAGGCGACGATATCTCCCAAGCTCGGGTCGTCAGTGCCCAGCAAATGGAGGATGCTGAAATCTTGGTTCCAGCCATGAAAGACATCAAAAAACTGCAGAAAATCCTGTATGAGAATCTACAGCAGGCCATGCTAGATCGCAAGTCGGTAGATCAAGCCATCGCGGATGCCGAGAAAGCCTGGAATCAAACCGTAGGGGCATAGGTCTGAAGATAGTGACCCACTAAATACAACGAACCACATAACACTTGCATAGAGGATGTCCCAGATTCAGGTCTATAGGCATCCTCTAATGCTTTTTCTAGGCTAGGGAAGCACTGACAACGCTTCAACTCAGGACAAACTGCCATAGCCAATTCTGCTAAGGCCTGGGGTTCGGCACTACTGTGACCGGGTACGGGCACAACCGATAGAGTATCGCCTGGCCTCAACAAAATTTTCAGGATATCTTGATGATCTTTGGTGGATAACATGCCCATCAGCCAATGGACCTGAGGCGGGTGCTGGCTATCTACATACTGCCGTAGCCCCTTTGCGGCTGCTACGTTATGAGCACCGTCAATCAATAATGGATGCTGTTGCCAGTTAACCCACTGCAGCCGTCCCGGCCAGCGGGTGTTAGCCATCCCTTCAATAATGGCTTCATCCGAGATCTGCCAGCCTTGGAGTTGGAGCTGTTTGAGAGTTGAGATCGCAACAGCTGCATTAATCAATTGAATCTCCCCCGGCAAGCTGAGGGGAAACCTAACTCCCTCCGATTCTGCCCAAGGCAAAGTATCAGAGATGGCATGAGGCGCTTCAATTCGCCGCGCGGGCTGAGGCCATTGCGCTGGACAATGGAGCTGTTCAATTTTGGCCTGGACCACTGCTGCAGCTTCGGGGGGGAGCGGGCCGATCACGGCGGGGCGATTAGACTTCAAAACCCCTGCTTTTTCCCCCGCAATATCAGCTAAAGTCGGACCTAAACGCTGCCAATGTTCACGGCTCAACGAGGTAATCACACTCACTAGGGGCTGATCACAAACATTTGTCGCATCTAGACGTCCCCCGAGTCCCACTTCAATCACTGCAATATCCACCTGTTCTTGGGCAAAGTACTGCCAAGCTAGGGCAGTAATGACCTCAAATTGAGTGGGGGTTGGGGATGATACAAGTGTCGCCTCCAGATCCAATAAAAGCTGTGTCAGGACTGAGGTCTTGATGGGCTGATTATTAATACAAATTCTTTCGGTCCAGTCCACCAAATGGGGAGAGGTATAGCGGCCGACTCGATACCCAGCGGCGGTTAATACAGAGGAAAGATAGGCACAAACAGATCCTTTACCATTCGTACCGGCAACATGAATGATCGGCACCTGCAGGTGTGGCTGCCCTATTCGATCTAGAAGATGCTGGATCCGCTCCAGGCCCAGATGGATACCGAACCGTTCGTAGCGATTAATCAGAGATGCAAACAATGAGGGCAGCCGAAAGAAACGAAAGGGAAGACTTAGAGCCCTGGCCCTGAATCATCAAAGGAAATGGGACGAGGTTTGCGTCCTGCCTGCTGAGGTGAAATTCGCTTAGTATAGGTCACCGGAATTTGGGAACCGAGACTATTCACCTGTTGATATTTTCGATCTTCCTCTAGCTTCTGAAGCTGAGTGTAGTCTATCCAGTGAATACAATCCACTGGGCAAGTATCAATGGCTTCTTGGACAATCTCAAACGCGTCTCCGTCCTGACGAAACACCCGAGACCGTCCATACCCCGGCTCAATATAAAACGTGTTTCGGGCGACATGGGCACAATGCCTACAGCCAATACAGGTCGGTTCGTCTACAAAAACTCCTTTTTGACGAATCACTCCGCCCAGCTCAGGTTCAAGGCCAGTGCGCTCGCTATCAGGTCGCAACCCACCCCCTAGTTCAGGTTCTAGACCCGAGCGCGAGGGGGCAGGTTGGGTAGATTGTGGCATCCCATCGGGGGCACCAGATGTTGAATCAGTCATTACGCATTCCAGCGCTGAACCACTAGACGAATCGAACCATCTTCATTATTGACTTGCTCGGCAACCTGAAAGCCTTGCTGAGCAGTTGTATTAATCACAGTGTGATAGGCATAGCGCTGAGTCACTTGATCTAGGAAGCGATCAACAGACCATGCCTGTTGCCAAAAGTCCATGTCAGCAACGAGCTCATACTCCTCGTCTTTTTTGCTGAAACCAATGTCGTAACCGTTGTCTTGTTCAATCACCAACTCGGCAGATTGAGTTTTGCCTTTATATCCTCTAATCGGCTGAGGGCCAGATTTCCAGTCTAGACCGAGGTCGTTTAATGCTGACTGTAATGCAGGCAGATTACGGATTTGAGTTTTGATTTGGCTGAAATGAGACATAGTGACTTGATTTTGTGAGTGATATGAACAATTAGGAGAGGAAACTTGAGCCTAAAATCCAGGATTTACCATTGGCTATGGCCAACTTGATTCACAGCAGTTTGCTGCAAGGTTTCGGGTTGAGTAAAAAATTCTGAAGTGGGTTGATGGGTCACCACTTTTCCAAGTTGGGCTTCGATGGCGGCAGTCACTTCTGCACAGGACGCGCCCACAATACCGGTCACCATTTCCTGCACCCGACCATCCGGGTAAATGACAAACTCAAGGGTTTCCATGCTTTATATACCACCGAAAACTAGAGGAGCTGGGCAAGATCCAATGCACTCCAGCATCGAACCTAATAAGTTGTCGTAATGAACCGTTATCAATTTAGGACAAATTATAACAAAAGTTCTTGATTGAGAGAGTAATGACTTGATTTTAGTTTCTAAGAAGACTCAAAAGGCGTCAAGTCTTGATATGTAAAATTTTGTAGAGGCAGCATGGAACCGACAGCTCAAAGGGTTAACGCTAGTTCCTGAGAACTAACATCAAACTTTTTCGCAATTGAGGCCCTGTGCTAAACCCCTTTTTTACGGATACAAGACATAGCAGTAGAGACTTAAACTGTATTTCTAGGCAAGGGAAACCGTCTCTTAGTTAAGACCGTAACGCAGGTATGCTAAGAAAGTCATTCGTTTATCCATTCTCTAATTAAGAAAGATAAAGAAATGTATTTATCTTTACAAAAGAGACACAAAACTGTTCAGCCCACTGGCCCAAGCCACCTCATCGGCTAGAACGCTTTCTGCCAGCCCAGGGTTAACACCCAATCTGTTTCCAATTGGGGGCCATCTAGGGATTGATAGACAGGCAGAGCAAATTCTACGGCCAACCGATGCCCCGCCAGGACTCCCTTATTGACTAGAAAGTTTAGGCCCAACCCCACATCCAAGCGGGTTCCTCCTCGGAGATTGGGGTTTGCAGTCGGGATAAGAGCAGGATTTAGTCGAGGATCGGCACCAGAAATATTCCCCCAGGTCGCACCATTCAACCGTATCGACGTGCTAAACCAGTTATTCCAACGGCGGGCTCCCCATCCAGTCAGGTTGAAGCGATTGCCGAGGCGATAACTATTACCATTCGTTCCTAGGCGGATGGTTCCCAATGCTTGTCCACCCCAGGACCAATCGTCTGTTTGGCCTAAATAAGTAATCCCAGGATGTAAGTCAAAGGTACCCGAACCCAGCTGCATGGGATAGGGGAGAACTTGATTCGGTCCAGCAGGGGTATCGTCTCTGCGGTTGGTCGATCCAGTCGGAAAGCTGATCCCGGCGTTGAAGTGGAGGCGCTGCCGATTCTGATCGAGAATTTTGTATAACCCCATCAACCGAATATCCCCAAAGCCATCGGATTGAGTCGTAAACCGGGTGCCCATACGGGTGACATGTTCCATGGTTTTGAACACATAGGGAGCCATCAAGCTCAGGGTGAGTTCATCCGTAGGGGCGTACATGGCTCCTAACATGTGCATATCCGTCGTCATTTCTGTGGGGGACACTCGGAACTGTTGCAGCACTTGAGCAGGCGTTAAGTCGGTCGTGCCATCTCGATTCCCTGCCATATCCATGCGCATAAAGCGGTAGGAAAACATGAATTCACCGGCTTCATGGGTGTGATCACCCATGACACCGATGGGCGCATGGCCATCTGGACGACCTGCACGCCACAGGTTATCTGAGGGTTCTGTGGGTTCTGAATCGTCATCCCTCCCAGCAGATGGTTCTTCCTCCGTTGAATCCCCCTCCAAGCGATCAGCCATTTGTAGGGGT
Source organism: Acaryochloris marina S15 (assembly GCF_018336915.1). Classification (GTDB taxonomy): domain Bacteria; phylum Cyanobacteriota; class Cyanobacteriia; order Thermosynechococcales; family Thermosynechococcaceae; genus Acaryochloris; species Acaryochloris marina_A. The sequence goes on from NZ_CP064923.1 coordinate 4,444,167, forward strand.
GCTTCAACGGAGACAAGAATGTCCCAGTCCTGAGGATGATTAACCGATTTCGTTTCTAGCGCAGCTATATTCTGGAGGTCAGACTCAGCCACAACGAGTTGATCCTTAGAGGCATTGTTCCGAAGGTCAGACTCAGCAACAACGGCTTGATCCTCAGCAACCTTGAGAGAAAATAGCTCTGAAACTTCTAACAGCTTAGTTTGAGGCTGTTTTAAGTTGAGATCTTCAGCCCTGCAGGGCTCTATTCCTAAGAGAATAGCGAGGATCATTGAACTAGAAAACAGTAATGCCGGGGGAGAACACCAAAGGAAGTTGACTTTCAAAACAAATCCTATTTTTTTGCAGATAAAGATAACTCGGTATTCTCGTAAAATCCTTTTGTGGCGTCAAAAGACCAGCCGTCTTAGTTCGACAACTGGTCAAAGACAGCCGTCACTCAGGTGAAATCCATCAACATCAGTTGTGCACAGAGTCTTTAGAGAGGGTAAACCCGCCAACGCTATGACTTGATTACATCAACTGTTTGGCATACAAACTGGCATAGCGAGATGTGCCATTAGCCATCAGCTGTTGATGGGTGCCGGATTCCACAAGTTGGCCTTGTTCAACCACAAAAATGCGATCCGCGTTCAGAACGGTGGTTAGACGATGGGCAATCAGGATAATGGTGCAATGACCAGAGACCGACTTGCGGTCATCGGACATTAGATTCTCCAAGGCGGCCTGAACCAAAGCTTCAGATTCTGTATCCAAGGCAGATGTAGCCTCATCCAAAACCAAGATACGGGGATGATGAAAGACAGCTCGGGCGATCGCAATACGCTGCCGCTGTCCCCCTGAAAGGGTGGTACCTTGTTCTCCTAAATAGGTATGAAAGCCCTGGGGCAGTTTTTGGATAAATTCGCTAGCATTGGCGATGTCAGCGGCTTTCTGGACCTGGACTAGATCAAAATCAGCATGGCCATAGGCAATATTTTGGCCGATCGTACCTGAGAATAAATAGGTGTGCTGCGGCACGATACCAATATGTTGATACCAACTCTGTCGAGGGACAGTTTGCAGATCAATCCCATCAATCAGAATTTGGCCTGCCGTCGGCTGATACAGACGCAACAATAGATGAGCCAAGGTTGATTTCCCGGCACCAGATGGACCGATCAGGGCCACGGTCTCTCCGGGGCACACCTGAAAATTTAGGTTCTCTAATACAGGCTGCTGGGGGGTATAGGCAAAGGACACTTGCCGAAATTCCACTGCACCTTTAATGCGGGACAACGGCTTGGCATTCTGGGGTTCAGGGTGAGAAGGTAGCTCAAGGAGGGCCTGAATGCGATCGATGGAGGCTTGTCCCTGCTTGAATTTGTTGTAGTTTTCCGTGATCAGATTGATCGGATCAATCAGTAAAACCGCCGCAGCCACAAAGCTAATAAATTGACTGGGGGTCAGCTGCCCCAAACTGATCTGCCAGCCACCGATCAGAAAGAGTAACGAGACTGCGATCGCTTCGATAATCCCCACAATCGGATATTGAATCGCCTTGATCCGCTCGACGGCAAAGGTGGCCTGACGGCTCTGTCGAGCCACCTGCATAAATCGCTCCATTTCATAATCTTCGGCCCCATAGGCTTTCACCACTGCCATACCGCTCAGGGTCTCCGTTAGAAGACTGGCTAATGTTGCCACCTGGGTTTGGCTTCTCCGGGCAAAGGCCAGTAGGCGCTCACCAAACCAGCCAATTACCCCGCCCACCACCGGTGCTAATACCAAAGCCGCGACGGTCAAGGTCCAGTTGAGATAAATCATATAGGCCAGAACCGCCACTAGCTGAAGCACACAGGGCACAGATTGATGAAACAGCTGGTTGAGAATCTCGCCAATTCGATCAATATCTTCCGTCAAACGATAGACCAAATCACCAGTGGCGGATTGCTGGAAATAGGGCAAATTTTGCTGCTGAAGCTGGGCATAGGCGCGGCAACGGAGGTTTAAGGTGATATCAAAGGCAACTTTGGCCATCAACACATCTTGGCCATATTCAAATCCGCCTCGAATCACAAAAAACAGGCCCACTACACCGGGTAAATACAGGAGTGCCTGGAGGTTTTGATCCCCCACATACTGAGCGGCCTGACCAATTAGAAAGGCAATCATCGGCATGGACAGCACATAGACCACCGTGCAGACCAAGGCGAACGTCAATGATCGCCGATACACCCGGATATGGGGGAAAAGTGCTAAATAGGAGAAACGAGAGTTCAATACCAATTCAGTCCATCACAGCAGCATTCGGCATCCGCCCAGTAGGATAGAGAAATATCCCGCTGCCCTAAGCACAGCGTATAAGCTCACCCCCAAGACCCCCTGCACGAAGCACTATCCGAGTCATCGACCTGACGATTGAGATTTGCCCATGACATCTCCTAAACCTTCGCCGTCAAAAACCCTGTTAGGGAATGTGACGCAGGTGGTTCGTACCATTCAAGCGAAAGCAGATCTGTCAAAGCTTACCCTGAAGCGTAATGCTCGGGTGCCAGAGTTAAAAATTAATTCCGGTGAAGGGGAACCCCAAAGCTACCCCCTGATTAGCGATCGCTATATTATTGGCCGCAGTGCCCGCACCTGTGACATTGTGATTCGCAATCCCATCGTTAGCCAGGTGCATGCCTCAATCCAGCGGGATGGTAAGCGCCGCACCTTTTTGATTCGGGATGAGCAATCCACCAACGGCATCTTCCGCCGCAAACGTCGGGTGGACTCCCATGCGTTGCGCCACAAAGATGTCTTGACCCTGGGACCTGCGGCTCTCGAAGCTGCAGTAAGTGTCGAATATATTGATCCGCCGCCCTGGTACGTGCGAGGGATGCGCTATCTGCTCTATGGCACCGCAGGAGTCGTGGGTTTAACCCTACTCGTAGTCGCTGCAGAATGGCAGAAGTTTACCGTTCGCCCATTACCCACCACCAACCAAGGCCCCATTGTCGTTCTATCCCGAGACCAAACCCCGTTAGCACGACGTCGGGACACGGTCCATGGTGAGCTAAAAAGTCTGGATGACTTTTCTCCCTATATTAGGGATGCCTTGTTGGCCTCAGAAGATAGTCGGTTCTACTGGCATATGGGCGTCGACCCCATTGGCATTGTTCGAGCAGTGATTACCAACATCTCCGGGGGCAGCGTCAGAGAAGGGGCAAGTACGATTACCCAACAGCTCTCTCGCAGCGTTTTTCGTAGCTATGTGGGCAGTGAGGATACCCTAGATCGGAAGTTCCGAGAAGCCGTCGTTGCTCTGAAATTAGAGACCTACTACAGTAAAGACTTTTTGTTACTGACCTATTTGAATAAGGTCTATTTAGGCATCTATGCCAATGGATTCGAAGATGCGGCTCGCTTTTACTTTGATAAACCCGCCAAAGACTTGAGCATTGCTGAATCCGCTACCCTTGTGGGCATTTTGCCTGCCCCCAATGCTTTTAACCCCGTTCAGGACTACAACGCGGCCCTGGAATTCCGTAATCGAGTCATTACTCGCATGGCTCAGCAAGGTCGGATTAGCCAAACAGAAGCCGATCGGGCACGCCGCTCCCGCATTGAGATTAGTCCCAATGCTCGGGAAGAGCTGCAAAGCGTTAAGGCTCCCTATTACTACAGCTATGTCTTTGATGAGTTAGAGGAATTGTTAGGGGCCAGTCTGGCCCAAGAAGGCAATTTTATTATCACCACTAATTTAGATCTGGCAGTGCAAAATACGGCCGAACAAACCCTATCCAATGCCATCGCCACCTCTGGATCAACCTTTGGCTATTCCCAAGGGGCCTTACTCACCGTGGATTATGAAGCGGGAGAAATTATTGCGTTGGTGGGGGGCGCAGACTATAGCAAAAGTCAGTTCAATCGAGTCACTCAAGCCCAGCGTCAACCGGGTTCGACCTTTAAGCTGTTTGGCTATACGGCAGCCGTGGATGCCAATATTTCCCCCAACAAAACCTATTCCTGTTCTCCGTTTGCATGGCAGGGGCAAACCTTTACCGGCTGCCAGAATGGGGGGAGCGGCAACATTGACATGTTTCGGGGATTTGCCCTGTCTGAAAATGTGGTGGCTTTACGGGTTGCCCAAGATGTCGGCATTCCCAGAGTGATTCAAACCGCTCGCCAACTGGGAATTTCTTCTCCCTTACAAGCTGTTCCAGCCCTGGTCTTGGGGCAAAGTGAAGTAACGCCCTTAGAGCTAACACGGGCTTTTGCCGTTGTGGCCAACCGTGGCCGACGCCATACGCCCCGCGCCATTCGGCAGGTGCTCGATGCCGGAGACTGCAAAGATTCCCGTTCTATTTCCACCTGCCGGGTGATCTATGAGGCTACCCAAAATGCCAGTACCCAGGTCTTAGATCCAGGGGTTGCCGTCGTTATGCAAGACATGATGCGTCAAGTGGTGCAATCGGGGACCGGCAGCGGTGCTGGGATTGCCTCGGGAGCTGCGGGTAAAACAGGCACCACTAACCTTGGCCGAGATTTATGGTTTGTGGGTTACGTGCCTCGCCGCAATTTATTGACGGGGATTTGGCTCGGCAATGATGACAATAGTCCCACTTCAGGGAGTAGTGCCCAAGCTGCTGCTGTCTGGGGAGATTACATGCGGCAAATCATCAATCAATGACAGGGCATAATGATGAAGGTTGTATTAAGATATATTATATATTCTTACAAAAAACCTTAAGGTTAAGTTGTAATCCCTTATGTATCACCTTTGGAAGATCCGGCACTAACATCAGATCAAACCTTAAATCCTGACCTCAATCTGCAAAAAGCATTATTGATGGTCCTTGGATGGTTGCTAGTGATCGCAGTGATTATTGTCGCTGTCCATCAGATGCGTTTGTCTGATCCTTATGTGCGAGATGTGTTGCACCAGGAAGGTAAGGTTTCTCAAGGCAATGCTATTTTCCAGCTCAATTGTTCTGGCTGTCATGGCACATCAGGAGATGGCAAGGTAGGTCCCAGCCTGCGCCGTGTCGCTACTCACCGGTCTCAGGTGGGTTTGATTTATCAAGTCACTAGCGGTAAAACACCACCGATGCCAAAGTTCAAAGCAAATCCCCAAGAGATGGCCGATCTGCTGGAATATTTGAAAACCCTTTAATCTGATTCCTGTTGGACTTGCACAATGGCCTGACGGAACCCCAGCACAATCACAATATTAGATAGGGTCAGAAAGACTTCTGCTGAACCATGAAGCCAGTCGAGATTGGCTAAGGAAACGTCATAGACTTTGAGGGCATAGATGCCAGCAGGGGCGGTGACCGCAATAAACAACAAGGTTAAGTAAAACCCAATTAGAGCCAGTCGGGGCGCTTGGCCAGATCGGGTCAAAAACCACAGAAACCCTAGGTAGGGGATAAGGGAAACTGCAAACAGCGCGTCTTTAAGAGCCATAGTTCATCTATTAGGTTAAGCATCGTTAGGCTGGCGTTGAGACCAAAGCAGGGCAGCAGCACCACAGAGAGCAATATTGCCAAGGACGGTCATAGACGCTTGTAAGGTCACGAGCCATTCCAGTTCGGCAGGATTATCGAAGAAATGCCAAGTACAGGCACACATGGCCCCCACCAAGGCGGGCAGCATGGCCAAGGAAAACCACCGCCATGCCGGATTTTGGCTGACTTCGCTATAGGTCCAAATCAGCCAAATGGCCATAATCCACTCGATCACGCTGGAGACGTGAATAATCCAAGTGGGAATTGAGAGGGCGTGCATAAACCATTCATGAATAAGTGGCTGTCTACGATAATCTTACAGAAGATTGGATTGGGAGAGGTCTGAAACCGATGCGAGCAATTTTAAGTGGCTACTATGGTTTCGGCAATGGCGGTGATGAAGCTTTGCTGGCGACCCTGCTGCAAATGCTGCCGGAGGAGGTGTCGCCTTTAGTTTTGTCTTCTAATCCCAAGCAAACAGCACGGCAATATCAGGTTGAGACTTGCGATCGCAACAATTCCATCCGCGTATTGCAAGCCATGCAACAATCCCAAGCCTTTATATGGGGCGGCGGCAGCCTGATTCAAGATGCAACCAGTGCCCTCAGTCCGGTCTACTATATTGGCCTGATGGGATTGGCCCAAGGACTAGGCTTAAAGACCATTGCCTGGGCTCAGGGCATTGGTCCTCTGAAGCGCAAAAGCACTCAAATCCTTGCTCGTCGGGCGTTTCGCAACTGCTCAGCGGTGAGTGTTCGCGATCCAGCTTCAGCAAAATATATCGAAGATTGGGGCATTCCCTACCAAATAGCTCCCGATCCAGTCTGGAATTTAACGGCAAAATCGGTGGGCTGGGTGGATAAGCTGCCGTCGCCGAAGGTGGCATTGGTGTTAAGGTCGCATCCCCAACTCACCCCCAATCGCTTACAAAAGCTCACCACAGCTCTACTTAAATTCCAGGCCCAAACCGAAGCCCATATCCTGATCATTCCCTTTCAAGCTACGCAGGATCTAGAGATTGCTCAATCGATTCATGACAGAATTTCAAACCATAGTTCGCTGATTCGTCTGACCAATCCCAGCGACCTTAAAGGGGTCTTCCAAACCGTCGATATGACCATTGCCATGCGCCTGCATGGACTGATTATGGCCGCGGCCGAAGGCAATCGCTGTTTTGCCCTCAGCTATGACCCTAAGGTTCGCCAATTTATGCAGGCGCAACATTGTCCCGGCTGGAACTTGGATCAAATCCCCGATGACCCTGAGGTGATTTGCAAAAACTGGCTAGAGCATTTCCAAAAAGGAGAGGGATTGTCGAGGAATGAGATTGTAAATTGCACTCAACAAGCTCTCATGCACCAACAGGTATTGCACAAAACTCTCCTTGCATGACGGAAATAACTATCCTCACGATCAGTTCCCGTCACATGCCTGTCCGCTATCCAAAGACTTTCTGGGTCTTATCATCTATTTCCTGTTAATGCACCTATAAATATATGGGTTACGACAAAAATGACGATGACTTCTAACGAAGCATATCAAGAAGCCCAGCAACGGATTGCAGAAGCCAAAAGGACAGCGGCATCTGTTCTAAACCTGAGTAATTTAAAACTGACGGAGGTCCCCAAGAAACTCGGACAACTCGCCAATCTGAAGGAACTTTATCTCTCCCAAAATCAACTGACGGAGGTCCCCAAAGAACTCGGACAACTCGCCAATCTGAAATCTCAATTCAACCAAATCAACTCCAGGCTATTTTCACTGATTATTGGCATGTCACTCTGAAATTCTGACTCATTGTCGAACCTCTATCGACACATCAGGAAAAGCAGGGTAAACACTTTCATCACTGACAGCTGTTTGAGTCGCATCATCGCCACTTCGTAAGTCTCGAAACACTGTTATCTGTCTTCTAGCGACATCAATGACCCGATATTCACAAATACCTGCTGCAGCATAGAGTTGTCTGGCCTATCCCAAAGCACAGAATAAAGTATTCAGTCTAGATTGAACTCAAATTTTTAGTGCTTTTGTACTGCAATTCTTTATGTGATGGCTTCAACAAAATCTTTAAAAGACTTCTTAGAATATATATTCTTTTTGCAGGCGGAATTATAACTGATACTTGTCATTCATAGAGCTTAAACGTCGATTTTTTGGAGCCAAAAAAACGATCAACAGTCTTGGCGAGACTATAAATACTGATGACCACAATATAGTTCCAACATGCACAACATATCTTGACACGAGCATCATCATATGTTTTTTCGCAGAAAAGTAATTTTTTAGAGATTATTTAAAAGTCGCGGAATTTACCTCCTACATAAAGGCTACAGGAATTACAGCTATAAATTCAATCGCTAAAAAATCTGCAATTCAAATCTCTCTTGTTTTGATATTTACTTCAGACGACAAAATGATTTATCTGTTTAGTCTTGCAAACTATGTCTTGGCACTCATGAAATAAAAATAGACTCATTTCATCACCAATTTTTCACATTCTTAACGTAGTATTAAATTCGCTTACATTTACCTCTGATGTAAAGCAGTTGACCTTATTCCAGAAATGAGTTAATAGCAGTTTTTGTTACTCAACTGGCTAACATCGACATCTAACAATATTGCTAGGGATTTGGACCAAAAATATGCCCATTCACATTCAAGACACTTTCAATGGAACTGCAAGTAGCGAAGAAGTCATCGGTAGTGCCGGCAATGACAAGATATTAGGGGGAGGTGGCAACGATACACTTTGGGGAGCTGCGGGTAACAATACGCTCTTTGGTGGTAATGGCAACGACTACCTAGGCGATCAAGGCGGAAATAGCCTGCTCTGGGGAGGCAATGGCAATGATGAGTTGTTTGGAGATGGGGGTAACGACACCTTACATGGCGGCAGTGGCAACGACACTGTTCTAGGTGGCAATGGCAACGATATCCTGTACGCAAATTTTGGCTCAGATATGCTCAGAGGCGGAAATGGCCTCGATACAATTTACGGTGCAAATGGCAACGACACCCTAGTCGGTGACGGTGGTGCCGATGTTTTGTATGGCCGTGCTGGCAACGACGTTTTCGTTGGTGGCAATGAATCCGGCAAAGGTGATCGGCTCTATGGACAGTCTGGGAATGACACCATGAGTGGATGCAGGGGAGATGACTCTCTATATGGTGGCTATGGCAACGATTCTCTCAAAGGCGGTCGAGATAATGATCTATTAGATGGTGGCCATGGGCAGGATTACCTCCTTGGCGGTTTTGGCAATGACATCATCAGAGGCTCTTTTGGCAATGACACTGTAGTGGGGGGAAATGAAGCAGGTGGAGATACGCTATATGGCGATCAAGGAAATGATTCGCTGTTAGCGTGTGAAGGGGATGATCACCTATTCGGAGGAACAGGTAATGATTCTATCAAAGGAGGCGGTGGGGATAACCTGATCATGGGTAATCAAGGCAATGACACTCTGCAGGGTGGCTATGGCAACGATATCTTCCGATTTGAATCTGCTGCAGATGGTAGCGATATCATTCTGGATTACAAGACTGCGGAGGATCAAATTGAAGTTGACGGCAGTAACTTTGGGCTGGCTAAAGGCATACTATCTGCAGATGCATTTGTCTTAGGGGCGAGAGCCCAAGACAGTGGTGATCGGTTTATCTATAACCAAAGTTCAGGTCAGCTATTCTTCGACGCTGATGGGAGTGGTGGTCAAAGCCAAACCCTTCTAGCCACCTTGTCCAATCCTTCTTGGTCCAATCGTTCAGGATTCTCCAATAGCGAAATTTCTGTGATTTAACAAGACCCTGTCATATTTGCCAAATTGTTTATCGGCAAATATTCCTTACTCATCATGAGCAAAAAGCAAGCCCATCTGCCCAGTCTTAGTCAATCTGGGCAGATGGGCTTGCTTTTTGCTTGGATTTTGTAGAAACATTCATCAAGATCTAGTGATTTTGCTGGGTGTTCTTATCTGTATCAAAGATATAGCGATGCCTTAGATCCGCTGCACCATAGACATTAAAGGTGTAGGTTGGTTTTTGGGCATTAGCTGAGCTGAGAGAACAGATATTATGAATGGCATCTGGCATCATTCCCAAAATATCTCCTGGCTTTAAAACACACTGACTTGCGGGGAGAAGATGAGCAAAGTTGGCTTGCTGACCATCATCTTGTCGACACCAAAATTGATTTTTTTCCTGGCCACAGGTGCTATCTCCTAACAAGGCAATGACACTCCAAGCAGCATGATTATGAACAGGAGACTGGAGGCCAGGGCTCCAGGCAACAATTTTGACAGTAAAGGGATAACCGGGTTCCCGATATAGTCTTTGGGTGGATATCCCGGACTCAGGGTCAGGATGCGGACAAGCTTGGTAGATCCAGAGAGACTGAGTGATTAAGCGGTGAACCAGGATAGTGGCAATGCGGACACGATCGCGATCATCTGCGACAGATGCCACCATATCTTCTAGATCGCACAGAAAACGACAAAATCGATAGGGATGACGTTCAGGAAAAAGGTCTAAGCCTGACGTTGGCAGCTGCATTGGGGTGCATTCTCCTTGGGCACCAACTTCTAGTCGATTGAAGCGAGGTGGATTAGCAGACGTCATGGATTTCCCATCTATCAAAGCGGATCTAGCATACTGTATCGCTATCTGTCCCAGTCTTTACACCCCACGACTTTAGAGAGAACAGATCCCAATCCCTGGGGTGGCCACTTCTGCAATCCATGATTTTTGACAGAAATCTGTCCGCAAGCGATCAGGGACTATCCCTAAAGATCAGTTTTTTTCCAGGGGTCGTCAAAAATACCGCAGAGAATTCTTTTGGGTGCATCACAATTAAATCCCAAATCAGAAAACCCAAATCATCAGACTATCTCAACCCAGCTCTTAGACTAATCTGAGAACAGTCGCGGCTAGAGTTAGCCAGCAAGCCAGCCCTGATCATGCAATTTAATCGGCAAGATGCTGATTCAGCAGCTCATTACGATTTTTCTGTGGGGCAGCTGCCAAACAAGGAACGATTTGCCATTGAGTATCCACGCGTTCCAGAGATGCAACTAACAGCATCGTCACGCCCTGCCACTGAGCATTAGATAAGGAACACTGCAACAACACCCCTTGGTTGGCATCATCCAATAGTCGCCAAAATGCATTCTTTGCCTGACTAAAATCTTGCTTCTGCGCTTCCCCACAATCAATAGAGACCACAAACAAAAGCTTGATGATATCTGCCGGTAACGTCAACAAATGGATTAATAGCTGTTCATCATCCCCCTCACCTTCACCCGTCAGATTGTCATTGAGCAGCTTAATCGCCCTAGATGGATGGCGGCGATGCCCCGCATAAATCATGCCCTCTTTCCCTTCCACCAATTTCCCATCCGCTCCAAGAGCCAAGACCGCCATATCTAGATCTAGGGCTGTTTTGGTTTGAATATCCCAGCCGAGACCACAGCGGAGTTGAGCAACATGCTTGGGCAAAGATTGAGGTGCAGGATCAGGAGTCATACCGCAGAGTAATGTGGATGTACTCTACACAATATCAAGATCAGGGGCAGAGATTGATCAGCCGTTTATAGACCTCAACGCAACAAAAACAAAGACCATCGCCAACATGAGGTCTCCGCTGCTGTCCGATCACGCTTTCAGCCTTAAGACAGCACCTGAATGCCACTACTACAAAATTTAGTCACTAGAATTTCTAAATCTGGATCAGGCAGAGCCGTTTGTAACTGTGTCGCCATCAACTCCGCATTAGATCTCGACTCTGCCAACCCAAATACCGTTGGCCCAGACCCCGACATCATCGTTCCCAACGCCCCAAAGGATTGCAGTAAATCTCGAATTTCTTGCACCTGGGGATATTCCGGCAAGACCACTTTTTCCAAATCGTTATACAGATGTTGAGGCACTTCCAGAGAATCGCGATGGGTAATCGCTGCCATTAACTCCACTGAATGTCCTTCACGCCGCCGCCGTTCCAGGGCTTCTGGATCACGGGCATAGGATTCACTAAATTGTTGACGATAGGTTTTGTAGGCCCAAGGGGTGGCAACGGACAAGCTCCGATACTTTGCCAACACCCCATAAAGCTGATCCAAGTCGGGAAGGGGCGTGAGTTCTTCCCCGCGTCCCAAGGCCAAGGCCGTTCCCCCCGACACACAAAAGGGAATATCAGACCCTAACTTAGCCGCATAGGTATGGAGTTCAGCTTGGGTTAACCCCAAATTCCACATCAAATCCAAGCCCACCAACACTGCTGCCGCATCCGCAGAGCCCCCTGCCAACCCCGCGCCAATGGGAATTTTTTTATCAATCGTAATCGCGACGCCACCTTTGCCTGGATACTGCTCCTGCATCAAGCGAGCGGCTCGATGGGCTAGGTTCGTCTCATCACAGGGCACCTGGGGATGATTGCAGTGCAATTGAATCCGATCGCCACCGAGGGGCTGTAACTCTACAATGTCCGCCAAGCTAATGCTCTGCAGCACCATTACCAACTCATGGAACCCGTCGGGTCGATCGCCAATAATTTCTAACAGCAGGTTGATCTTGGCAGGCGCTTTCAGCGTATAAGCATGCATCATAAGTTAGCGGACAGATTGACCGGTGCATTCAACACTCTACCTCGTCTATACCTGGCTTGGATGCACCGCATCACTTAAAGCAATCCACTGGGCTACACTCAGTTCCTCGGCACGAGCCTGGAGACTGATATTGAGGGTATTCAAGCAATCCGATAGCTGGTCTCGATCCACTAATGCCTTGAGGTTATTCCGTAGCATCTTCCGACGACTGCCAAATCCCACCTTCAATAAGGTTGAAAGCCATTGCGGGTTTTGGGCAGGTTGGGGATAGGGACGAGGGGTCAGCCGCACCACTGCCGACTCGACTTTAGGGGCGGGTTTAAAGGCAGAGGCGGGAACTGGACAAATCAATTCACAATGGGCGAGATATTGCGACCTAACCGATAATCCGTTAAAGGTCTTCGAACCCGGTTCGGCCACCAACCGATCCGCCACCTCTTTCTGGACGAGCAACACGACCGTTTCATAAATCGGTTGTGCTGGCTCATCAATACGTCCCAGGACCTTACTGAGAATCGGGCTCGTGATGTTGTAGGGAATATTGGCAACGATTTTATTGGGTTGCGCATCTGCTAGCTCTGCAGCAACATCTATGTTCAGAAAGTCCTGCTCTAATAACGTGAAATTGTCCTGGTCCTTGAAGGTATAGCGGAGAGATTTGCATAAGTCCCGATCCAACTCAACCGAAACAACAGACTGGGCTTGAGCCAGAAGTTCTCGGGTTAAGACACCTCTGCCCGGTCCTATTTCAAGGATGCGATCGCACTCCTGTATATTGGCTGCAACAATAATTTCACGGAGCACAGCTTGGCTTTTCAACCAATGCTGAGCAAAACGTTTACGGGGCCTAGGCATTGTAGAGTTACCGAAACACCCTCATATTAGCCTGTGACTCAACCTTCACCCCATACATTCTTAATCTTTTCATAATAAACTCCTCAAATCACCCAGGCGTCTAGTAACAAACACTTAATTATTCCTGCAAAATGTATTTAAGAATACATTCTTGTGATTAGGATCACTTATCCAGATGATGTGGATCAGTAATGTACTTGCAGGTGATAGATTCTGTGTTTTTCCAACTCAACTTATTGATTCAATAGTTGAGTCATAAAGTTTGTCGTAGCATATGCCCTTAAAAGGGCAATAACACGACAACAGTTTAGTATTGGTCACTACACTCACTTTCAATAATGAACAAAAGAATATTATTCCCAAACCAGGGATACTGTAAGTTGTACAGCACAGTTTTTGTCGTCAGGATTAACTAGCTTCACTAATAATCCTCAAACAATATCTTCTACGCTGCACAAACTGAATTCATAATTCCATAAAGAAGTGACTATAAAATCTTAGCCAGGAAGTTTTCTATGTTCGTGAATGAGTAGAGACATCTCTCTCTTTCTAAGAAAATGCCAAAAACTTTCCTCAATAGATTCAGAAAACTCATGTTCAAATTTTTGGAACGAGTTAAAGTCTATCCTTACTGAAGGCATCTTCAGTGATAAGTTCGCATATTGAAGATAGTCCTCTCTCCAAAAAAGTAGATTTAAGGTTCTAAAGCAGCTTCTTTTAATGCTAAATACCTGCATGCATAGACTCTAAACAGATGCAGCCGAGTCTTTGTCTACTATGAACCTGAGAGCTATCAAGCTTTTACAAGTCGCTTCTGACGAGTACATTCAAATATCAGTGCCATACTTAATTGATAAACTAGAGCTCAAAAAAATAGACACAAAGAAAATATTTAGAAGGAAAAGCATAGAATATTCAGATGTGTATCATCAATCCATATAATTTCTGTGGGATAAAACTATCTATCAGGCAAAAACTTTAGTGCAACTACTTTTCTCAATACAATGTGATATCAAACAAGTGAACTAGCATATTAACAATACAATTCTTATTCTTGAGTCAAGCTCAGGAAGCCCAAGGTTTTATTTTACATTTTAGAACCTTGGGCTTTTATATATATCCCTCTAATCTCCACTCAATAAACTTTCACAAAAAAGCATCTATATACCATTATTAGGTAACTTGATTTATTTAATATTTTTTCAAAAAAAAAAGCTTGACTTAGAATAATCACTACGGTATTAATGTAATAGACAATCAAAAGTATTCATCGGGAGCAAAATCGAATACTTCTGAAAAACCTAAACAAGCAAACTTAATTTTCAATTAAAAAATCAAGTTTGTTCCATATAAACGATTAAATACCTTAGTGCAAGTGAGGTCATATTATGTCTGAATTATTTACTGAATTGTCTGATCAGCAGCAAGAACTTGTTGCTGGTGGTTCAGTGACGCTACTCAACGTCAATGCCACAAATTTCTACTCCAATACTGAAATCCTTGGGGCTGCTGGGGCTGCTGGCTCTACTCCAGGTGGATCAGTGGCTGTTGGTGAAATTGCTGGTGCGAACCAAGAAATTTATACCAATGCTCTTGGTGTTCAATTTGGTAATGTTACTTAGGAAAAGGCTAACGCTAACCTAATCATTACCAACATTCAGTTGTATTGAGAACAACCAAGAGCTGATCTTAATTGTGAACCTAGTACTCCACCACATAGAAGATGGTAGGTTCCCAAAAGCTAAGATTCATTTTTAATCAAGGGTTTTGCTTTCAGTAACTCTGCCACAATCCCTATGGCACAGTACCCGGATATTCACATTCATGTTGAGTCTGGCTTTTGGTTATTTCCAAGCTATATTCACGTTCATTTATTAGTGCAAGTGAGATCTATCATGTCTGAATTATTTACTGAACTGTCTGATCAACAGCAAGAGATTGTCGCTGGTGGATCAGTCACACTACTCAACGTCAATGCCACAAATTTCTACTCCAATACTGAAATCCTTGGTGCTGCTGGGGCTGCTGGCTCCACACCAGGTGGATCAGTTGCTGTTGGCGAAATTGCTGGTGCGAACCAAGAAATTGACACTAAAGCGCTTAGTGTTCAATTCGGTAATGTTGCTTAGGCATCGTTTTGCCCTAACAACATAATCCTATTTTGCAAGACTACTGAAAGTAGGTATAACCCATACAAACAAACTAGCGAACATTATTTTTCTAGTTTGAATATAAGCTTCTCATACCAATTTGCGTTTTAAATCGTAATTCTCATATGAGGAAAATTGGTCATAGAAGTCAGCCTATCGGGTAAATCCATGAGTTCTTTGAGTCCCTTGCACAAGGTATCGGATACCTCATCTAAAGAATCAAAAACCTGATTGTAGAAGTGCTTTTCTTTCACCTCCTCCCAGATATGCTCTACAGCATTGAGTTGTGGACTTCGAGGAGGCTGAACAATCAAGCGTATATTGTCTGGAATGACGAGCTTCTTTCCGGTGTGGTAAGACGCTCCATCGACCTGCATCACCACAAAATAGTCTGAAAATTCATCCGCCACTTGTGCTAGGAATAAGTTCATCATCTGAGTATTGGAAAAGGGTAAGACTAAAGCACTCATCTTTCCTAACGCAGGAGCAACAGCAACATAGCCATAGAGATATTCACGGACAAGCTGCTGCCCACTTTCGGGTCGAATTCCAGGAGCACACCAAGCTCTTCTTACTTGCCCTAGACGACCAAAGCGCCCTTCGTCTGCTGCCATGATCACAATGGGACGTTGGTCTTCAGCTGAGCGATCTGCTACAGCGGTTTGGACCAGCCCCCGAAAGTTTTTTTAAAAGCCTCTCGTGCCGCTTTGTTTCCATTGGGATGGGACGGACGAGGCATGAGTTTGCGCCATCCGTGTCGGTCTAGCAAACGATAGATAGTACTGGGTGCCACTGACGTCTCCACTTTAGTCTCAAAGGCCGTTTGGATCTCTTGAACCGTTGTTAAATGACCTTGTTGAGCACGTTCAATAAACGATTCTAAAAATTCAATCTCTTCTTCGATACTCAGATAAGCACCGGGATTCTTCTTCCGTTTAGCCCTAGGAGCAATTGCTGCTGCTCCTAGGCGATTGTAAGCGGAAATCACCTGATGGACCGTTCGAAGACTAGTAGCAGTATGCGTGGCTATTTCGATAGCTGGGCGAGGATCTACCAGGGCGTTATAAATAATCATCCATTTTTGCTGACAGCGGGCAGTCGGAGCCGTAGCAATTTTGTCTTTCACCTCATCCACTGTTAGATGCGGTTTAACTGTACTAACTCGACTCATATACTTATGGAATGAACATAGGATTAGATCCTATCTAAATTACATCCCAAAACACAAATTGGTATCAGTAGTACTTGCACCCTATTCCAAAATCTCTTAATTGCAAGTGAGGTCACATCATGTCTGAATTATTTACTGAATTATCTGATCAACAGCAAGAAATCGTTGCTGGTGGTTCAATCACATTGATCAACGCCAATCTAACTAGCTTCAACTCCAATACTGAAGTCCTTGGAGCTGCAGGTGGCGCTGCTTCTGGCCCTGGTGGATCTGCAGCGGTTGGTGAAATTGCTGGTGCGAACCAAGAACTTCATACCACTGCCATTAACTTTCAGTTTGGCAACGTACTATAGTCATCCATTTGACTGAGTTTTAGGTTTCAATACCACACGAATAGGGCTGTATAAATTGCATGAATTCTTTGAGTGAACACCTTTTATCAAGTTCATTATGGAATCACAATTTTATCCAGCCCTATTCCAGTTTTTCCCAACGTTCAAATCACTCATTATGCCTGGTAAATCTTCTGAGTTATTTATAGAGCTATCTGAAAACGAGCAGGAAATTGTTGCAGGTGGGACAACAACATTGTTCAACCTAAATCAAACAGCCTTCTTCTCTCAGTTAAATCTCTATCAAGCGAGTGGCATAGCTACTGCTGGCCCCAACGGTGCTAGCGCATCTGGGTCAATCACTAGAACCAACCAAACCATAAACACTAGTGCGCTCAACTTTGCCTTCGGTCAAGTTGATTAATACAAAAAATCGGGAAGGCAGGTATCTCAATCATCCCAGTGCAAGTGAGGTTTTTGGATATACCCTGCTTTCCCTTTGTGGCTAGAACCTTGCAATCCAAGTGTTCTAGCTATTCAGAGAGCATATAGCTTCTCAAGGCTTAATTATAACAGGCATCAAAGATGAGCCAGCCTTTCTATACCAAACACCCTTTATCAATCTCCTTCATGAAAGATCAATAAGATTCCATGAATACCCTCCAACCTGATCAACTTCACTTTGTTCAGGAAGATGAATTTCTACCCTCCATTAGCCCATGGGTTTCCATGGGAGGAATGGTTTTGGTGCTGGTATTCGGTGCCGCTGTCGCCATTTCTTCCACTCTCAAATTCAGCATTACCGTCAAAGCGCCTGCAGCTATCCGGCCCGCAGGTGGCCTGAGTGTTGTCCAAAGTGGGATGGACGGCACCATAACCCATATCAGCGTTGAGGAGAACCAGATCGTCAAAAAAGGCGATCTGTTTGCGCAGCTAGACGATTCAGGGTTGCAAAACCGAAAAAGTCAACTGCAAGGAGATATCCAATCCATTACGCTTCAGAGATATCAGATCAATGCCCAACTCAGAGCTTTAGACAATCAAATTATTGCTGAAACCCGGTTAGTCAGCCGTTCCATTGCAGCCGCAGAAGCCAACTTAACGTCCCACCGTCGTCGCTATCAAAACCTCAAAATCAGTACAGAAGCAGACTTAGAAGAAGCCCAAGCCGGATACCACCTCGCGTCCGAAGAGTATCTCCGATTTAAAGAACTAGAAGAATCAGGGGCTATTGCTAAGCTACAGGTCAAAGAGAAGGAAGCCTCTTTAAAAGCGGCATCCGCCAGGATTAAGCGTCTTAAAGCCGCAACCAATCCCACAGACGCCACCATTGATCAAGCCCTAGAACAAATTGCTCAGGAACGAGCCAGAGGCGGTGTTACCCTAGCGGGCCTCAATCAGCAAAAAGAACAGCTGATGCGCACCCGCATCGAAGCTCAGAAACAGCTCCAACACACTCAAAAAGAGCTGCAGCAGATCGATCATGAACTCAAAGGCACCCAAATTCGGGCGCCCATCGATGGCACCGTTTTACAGCTGAATCTGCGAAATCCCGGACAAGTCGTGCAGCCCGGAATCCCAATCGCCCAAATCGCCCCTCGCAATGCTCCTCTGATTATCAAGGCGAAGGTCGGCGCCCAAGATATCAACCAAGTGAAAACAGGACAGACGGTCCAAATGAGAGTGTCAGCCTGCCCATACACCGATTACGGCACCTTAAAAGGAACCGTTACAAATGTGTCGCCCGATGCCATTCCGATGAGTGATGCTGGCACCAGTCCCGCCTTTTATGAGGTCACCGTTCAACCTCGCACCTTATATATGGGCACTCAACAGCGCTGGTGCCGCCTGCAATTTGGGATGGAGGGTCGAGCAGATATTGTGTCACGCCAAGAAACCGTTCTCCAATTTGTGTTGAAAAAAGCCCGCTTGATGTCCAACTTTTAATCTTTCTCATCTGCTCATATCGCTTGATCAAATGATAAAAGCACTTTGTCCATGCCCTCTTTAATGCTCCTCAACCCGCTACTCAAATCACGAAAAAGCTACCAGTGCGTCAAGCAATGGAGCGAAGAAGACTGTGGAGCTGCCTGTCTAGCCTCAATCTGCAAGTATTATGGCCGTCTACTTAGCATTACCCGTAGTCGGGAAGTCGTGGGAACCGGACAACTTGGCACCACCCTCTTAGGTCTGAAACGAGGAGCTGAAGCATTATACCAATTTGCGTTTTAAATCGTAATTCTCATATGAGGAAAATTGGTCATAGAAGTCAGCCTATCGGGTAAATCCATGAGTTCTTTGAGTCCCTTGCACAAGGTATCGGATACCTCATCTAAAGAATCAAAAACCTGATTGTAGAAGTGCTTTTCTTTCACCTCCTCCCAGATATGCTCTACAGCATTGAGTTGTGGACTTCGAGGAGGCTGAACAATCAAGCGTATATTGTCTGGAATGACGAGCTTCTTTCCGGTGTGGTAAGACGCTCCATCGACCTGCATCACCACAAAATAGTCTGAAAATTCATCCGCCACTTGTGCTAGGAATAAGTTCATCATCTGAGTATTGGAAAAGGGTAAGACTAAAGCACTCATCTTTCCTAACGCAGGAGCAACAGCAACATAGCCATAGAGATATTCACGGACAAGCTGCTGCCCACTTTCGGGTCGAATTCCAGGAGCACACCAAGCTCTTCTTACTTGCCCTAGACGACCAAAGCGCCCTTCGTCTGCTGCCATGATCACAATGGGACGTTGGTCTTCAGCTGAGCGATCTGCTACAGCGGTTTGGACCAGCCCCCGAAAGTTTTTTTAAAAGCCTCTCGTGCCGCTTTGTTTCCATTGGGATGGGACGGACGAGGCATGAGTTTGCGCCATCCGTGTCGGTCTAGCAAACGATAGATAGTACTGGGTGCCACTGACGTCTCCACTTTAGTCTCAAAGGCCGTTTGGATCTCTTGAACCGTTGTTAAATGACCTTGTTGAGCACGTTCAATAAACGATTCTAAAAATTCAATCTCTTCTTCGATACTCAGATAAGCACCGGGATTCTTCTTCCGTTTAGCCCTAGGAGCAATTGCTGCTGCTCCTAGGCGATTGTAAGCGGAAATCACCTGATGGACCGTTCGAAGACTAGTAGCAGTATGCGTGGCTATTTCGATAGCTGGGCGAGGATCTACCAGGGCGTTATAAATAATCATCCATTTTTGCTGACAGCGGGCAGTCGGAGCCGTAGCAATTTTGTCTTTCACCTCATCCACTGTTAGATGCGGTTTAACTGTACTAACTCGACTCATATACTTATGGAATGAACATAGGATTAGATCCTATCTAAATTACATCCCAAAACACAAATTGGTATTAGGATTCAATGCCCGTTCCGTGAAAGCATCGGAAGCTTTGATTGATCGGTTACAGGAAATCCTATTGCCAGCCATCATCCACTGGAAAGGCTATCACTGGGTCATTCTTTATGGGAAGCGCGGTCGCAAGTATGTTGTAGCCGATCCAGGCGTTGGGATTCGGTATCTCACCAAACAGGAGCTGCTCGAATCCTGGAATGGCATCATGCTTTTACTAGAGCCTGATGTCGATCGATTTCATGATCGAGGCGAAGATGAGGCGAAGTCCGGTGGATTTTCTCGCTTCCTTGGGCGTATTTGGCCCTATCGCAATATTCTCAGCCAAGCCCTCCTGATCAATATTGTGCTGGGCTTGTTGGCCTTATCCAGTCCGTTTCTGATCCAGATTCTGACCGATGATGTCTTGGTCCGTCAGGATATGGAGTTGCTGACGGTTGTGGTAGTGGGAGTTGTCATTTCCCAAGTGTTCAGCAGTAGCCTGCAAATCATGCAGTCAAACCTAATTGCTCACTTCAGCCAGCGGCTGCAGTTAGGTTTGGTTTTGGAATTTGGTCGCAAAATCTTGCAGCTACCGCTGAATTACTATGAGTCGCGCAGAAGCGGGGAGATTATCAGCCGTTTGCGAGATATCAACGAAGTCAATCAACTGATATCGCAAATCGTTGTTCGGGTCCCCAGTCAAGTTTTTGTTGCCTTTATTTCCATTGGCTTCATGCTGTTTTACAGCGCGAGTTTAACCCTAGTCGCTGCCGCTATTGCCGTCATCATGGCAATAGCGACTTTACCGTTTCTGCCGATATTGCGGAAGAAAACCCGCAATTTACTGATTCTGTCCTCAGAAAATCAAGGGGTCTTAGTTGAGACCTTCAAGGGTGCACTAGTCCTGAAAACAACCAACGCAGCTCCCCAATTTTGGGAAGAGTTCCAATCCCGCTTTGGCCGACTCACCAATCTCACCTTCAGCACGATTCAACTGAGTATCCTCAACGGTACCTTTACTCAGTTGATTTCAAGTATTGGTAGTGTCGCCCTTTTAGCCACGGGGAGTCTACTGGTGATCAAGGAAGAACTCAGTATTGGTCAGTTATTAGCCTTCAACACCATGCAAGGCAACATGCTGGCCTTAATGACGACAATCATCGGCCTCACGGATGAATATTTTCGGGCTCAAACGGCGATTGGCCGTATTTTAGAGGTCATCGATGCCACGCCAGAATCCGTAGGAGAAGCAAACAAACCGTTTGCCCAGCTGTCTGGAGACCATGATATTACCTGCTCCCATTTAAATTTTCACCATGCCGGGCGAGTCGTTCTCCTGGATGATTTTTCCTTGAAACTACCTGGGGGGAAAGTGACCGTCATTATTGGCAAATCCGGCTGTGGTAAAAGCACCCTGGCCAAGGTAATCGCCGGTCTCTACCAAACTCAGTCTGGAACCGTCAGAATGGGTCCCTATAATTTACAGGATTTATCCATTGAGTCTCTCCGACAGCAAGTCTCATTTGTCCCCCAAGAACCTCATTTTTGGAGTCGATCCATTATTGAGAACTTCCATCTGGGTAATCCACAGGTTTCCTTTGAGCAAATCGTTAAGGCCTGCCAAATTGCGGATGCCGATAGCTTTATCAGCGAATTACCCAATACTTACCAAACGGTTTTAGGTGAGTTTGGTGCCAACTTATCGGGTGGACAGCGGCAGCGGCTAGCCATTGCCCGAGCCATTGTTAACGATCCACCCATCTTGATTTTGGATGAATCCACGGCAGGCCTCGATCCGGTAAGCGAAGCCGAAGTACTGGATAAGTTATTAGCCTATCGCCAAGGCAAAACCACCATCATGATTTCCCACCGCCCCAGCACTATCAAACGGGCAGAATGGTTGATTCAAATGGAAAAAGGTCAACTGCTTTTGGAAGGAGACTTGGCCACCTTGGCATCTCAACCTGGAGAACATCAAAAGTTTTTAAACCACTAATAAACCATCATGAGGAAGAAAGATCATGTCTCCGTTACAAAACACTCCGCCAACAGCAGATCCACCGTCTGACTTATTTATTGAATTATCCGACCCAGAGCAGGAGACGATTTCAGCTGGATTTGGGTTGACCTATCTCTTTTTTGAGCAAGAAATCATTTCGTCGTCTTCGTCCAATACGACGGAAATCGACAATTTATCTCTTAGTTCCGGCAGCGGTCGAACGTCTCAGCAAGCCAACTACGATGCCAAGCGCACCACCTTTGCCTTCGGGGGGTTAATTCCCATTAGCTCCGTGTCTTCGTTTATTGCATCCATTCTCAAATTGTTTTAGCTGGGGCGCTGCTGGAGCTGCATAGCTGCGTAAATTGGCCATTGCGGTTGCATGATTACTTCTTTATAAGATTGAGTTCAACATGACTAAGACGCTGGTGACAAATACTGTTTTAAGGCAGGATAGTGGAGAGAGTGACGTTTCATCTCATAAGGTGATCCGATTGGATCGCCCCCTGAGTCCTTGGATCACAGGTGAAGCGTCTATATCCTTAGGACCCACCATGTTGCAGTCTCTTGGACAACTTGTTTACACCAGTTTTCCTAACGTCGGTTTTAGGCACTTATCGAGTCCCCAAATCCCGCAAGAGATTCAACATGCGTTTGTCCATCAAGTGGTCTACTTACGCTGGAACTCTTATAATCCACCGGCTGCTGACTACCGGGCCGCCTACCTTTATCAGATCAATCCAAACAACACTTTATTTGGGTGGTTATATGGCGATGCAACGGATGATGTCGGTCGCCATGTTCCCTATTTTATTGGCTATCACCTCGCAGAACCGTTGACGGATGATTATCTAAACAGTATTTATATTTGTCTGCAGAGAGGGCCAACGGCAATTTCTGATAAGGAAGAGCTCAGTCAAGGGGTTATAGAAAATATCTCTATTCCAGATATTCGCGGTTATCCCCCTGCCAGAATTGGCGTCGATATCCCCGATGATATTCGCAACTACAGCCGCACGTTTTTGCAGATGCAAGAGTTGCTTAATATCTTTGTACCCGCAAGCGAACGCCAGTCCAGACTAGCCCCCCCAACTCCTATACCTGAAGTAGATCTAGCCCAATCCCTCTCCAAGCAAAACACCATTATTCAACCGAGGAAGAATCAGCCAGGGACGACGGTTCAACCCCGCCAGCCTCAACCAGCCCAACCTCAATCAGCCCAGCCTCAACCGGCCCAGCCTCAACCGGCCCCAATGAACTATCTTGAGCAAATTCTCTATGAATTAATTGCCAAGCCCATTGGGATTCAAAGCGCGTTTTTAGTGACCATAGACGGGCAGCCCATCACTTCTCCCATTGGTATTAGCGAAAACAGCGCCTTGATTATTGCGGGCACCATGCTGTATCTCGCCAGAAGTACTCACGAAGAATTGCAGTGGCAAGGCATTGAGAAAATTTCGGTCCAGGCCCAGGAAGGATACGTCATTTTAGCGAACTGTACATCGGAGATCTTTCTGCTCGTCAAAGCGGCTAAGGCTTTAACAGGTCTACTGGATGGCGAGATCAACCGCACCATCAAGCGTCTACAAACTGCACTCCAAATTGAACATTTGGATAAAGATACTGAGTTATCCCCAGAGGCCAGACAAGAGCTAGTATCCCAACTCAATTTGGATCAGCCCGCCTCGGCCCCGTCAGCAGAATCTGCCCTCAAACCTGACATGCAGTATCGAGGCAACTCTATCCAATAGAGACCCGCTCCTCATTGTTATAGGCCACTCTCTTATTCTTTCATCCCATCAACGTCGGATAGTAGTCTCTTGAGGCTTCTGTTGACGTTCCATTGAATTCAACTTTCTATTTCCCCATTCAATCTCTAGTCGTTAAATATTTAAGAAAATGAGCTTATTATTTGGAGATACTCCTAAAGCCATTAATTTACTGAGTATTGGTGAACGTGGCGTCGGTAAAACTGTTTTTTTAGTCGGTAGCTACACCGAGTCAAATCATAGCCATGACGGAGATCGACAAACAAAACTATGGTTTGACTGTGAAGAGCACGGTGCTCACGAAAATATCCAAGGGGTATTAAACTATATTGCTCAAACGGGCCATTATCCACCCCCCACCATGAAGATCTCTGACTTCACCTTTAGCTTGAAACAGCAAAGGTTTTGGGGCACCCAAACCCTCTGTAACTTCCGTTGGTGGGATATGCCAGGAGAAATCTGTGATCTGAACAACCGTCAGTTTCAATCGATGGTGTTGAGTTCCCAGGGCTGCTGCGTCTTTATTAATGCCTATGCGCTGATTCACGAACCGGCCTATCTGGATTCGGTCAAAGACATTCTCGAATTGGTAACTGCGATCGCATCTTTGATCAAGCATCACAACTTGCAGTATCCCATGGGGTTAATTTTCACCCAATGCGATCGCTTAGAAGCAGGCCCCTTAGGCCAATTACAAATTGAGAAATGTCTAGAACCCCTGATTATTCGCCTAGAGAATGCCCGCACCAACTATCGACGGTTTTACTCCTCTATCCCGATTGTGCGCATAGATGGCACGCCCGTTCTGCGGGCCAGTGGCTCTGCCGATGGCCTAGTTTGGGTCACCTCTGAACTATGCAAAGCCCGTTCAGTCCAATCGGGGCAAGATTTGGCCACGAGTTTATCTCAAAGCACCTCCCTCGATCAGGGTGTATCCACCCCACGACGCCCCGGCTTTACCCTGGGACTTATTTCGGCTGGCGTTATCGGCTTCTTAACCGTGGGATTTGCCCTGACGTCACTCTGGTCAACCCAACCACCGCAACAGGCTCAAGCCACCCAAAGAACGGTCCAAGATCACCAAAACGTCTTGACCCGAGATCCGAATAATTTAGATTCCCTGATTTCTGTCTACGACCATTATGTAGAAGTGGGTCAACTGGCAAAAGCGGTGCCGTTGTTAGAGAGAATTGTGGCTCAAAAGCCCACCCATCTCGATCTGAAATTTAACTTGGCAGACCTCTACGAATTAACCGGAGACAAGCAAAAAGCCGAAGCAACTTATGATGCAATTCTGACAGCACAGCCCCAGGACGTAAAAGCCATCGTTGGCAAAGGGATTCTTAGGGGCGAAGCGGGAGATTTACAAACCGCTCAATCATTATTTCAGCAGGCTGAGAACATCGCTGTTACTCAAGAAGCCAAAGGCAAAATTAAAGAGATTGCAGCCCAAACGCTCCAAACGAAAGCCCCCACGAACACAATAAAACCTTGACCCGCCCCTAGTTTGAATTGAAGATAAGGTGCGTTTCATCGGACTGATGTGGATGGATATTGCCGATTAGACCTCCTCGCTCTGTATCATTTGTTTAATTCTCACGATTTTTGGTACACACTAAAAAAGTAAAGATTAATCATCTCTCCTGTTGATGGTAATCACAGCGCTTGTAATCAAGACAGGCTATCTTAGTGGCGTTTGGCCTTTCAGATGATTAACCTAAGAGGTTATCTCAGAATTTAGCTCAGATTGAGCAGCCCCCAGGGGTAAAGACCACACCATCTTGAGTTCTTAAGCCAACTATCCTCAAAATAATCGTGGAGCAAACATCTTATGTCCTGGAGAAAAATTGTTGAGATCCTATCCGGTGGACTCGCAGGATATTTGTTAGGAAAATATGCCAGTCTAGCCTTATACACCACAGCCATTGGCCCGATCAAGCTCGGCAATACAGGCCTCTTTCCGCTGCTCATCTCTACAGTACTAGGATTAATCTTTTGTCTCATTCCCTTACTACTAGGGAATGGCTTACTGCTGTCGTTCTTACCTAAAATTGGGCTCTGGTCAACGGGGATTTCGGTGGTGATGAGTTTATATACGTTAGCCCTGGTTGCCATTGCCATCACCTTTGGAGTATTTGGCAATAATTCGCCGCTTCCTCTCCCCTTTTGGTTTTAACCCCCTGAGATTTAGGGCTAGGCTTCAGCCCACTCAACCACCCCCGGGGACAAGGGGCTGAACATCAATGTTTTAGGATAGGGGTATCAACATGCCCGCGCTAACGCTATGGAAGACTCTCGCGACGTTTTAGAAAATAGAACATTAAAGCGTCTTTTTCTGTTCATTTATTTGGTCCCTGTCTTTGGCGTTGTCCCAGCCCTCTGGACCCTCAGTCGACGAGATAGCGATCGCAAGCAGCGAGAAGTCAGTCGAGTGGCCACCCTGATCGGCTTAGCATGGCTAATAGGAACCCTATGTCTCACTTCTGGTGTTGCCATCACTAGCGGAGAGAACGCCCAGAGTATGGGAATTTCGCAGTTATTGTTCAATAGTTTATTTACATCCGGCTATTTTCTCAGCAACTTGTGGCTGATGGTCCGGGTTTGGCGACGTCAGTCCCTCGACATTCCAGGGCTGAAACGCATCACTAAGTATTTGCCCTAAACCATGGCTTGGCCCCGCCTCTTCATTCTGCTGTTAGGCCTCGCCATTATTTTGGGGCTGATGCTCTGGCTGATTAGCTCATTGCAATGGCTATACACGCAAGTTGCCCTGACATCTCCCTTTTTGGCCAACTTACTGGTGTTCTGCCTGATTGCTTTGATGGCAGTCTTAATGGGAGCTTTTCTATATTACGGTTGGCAGTTTCGGAGCAAGAAAAAGCCGAAGAAGAAGCGTCCTCCCCAAGTGCCCACGGATAAAGTTGATGCTGCTGCCTCCAATCTGCGCGCCGTCCATCGGCAGATTCAGCAAATCCAAGACGAAGTGACTCGCCAAGCCCTGCTGAAAGAAACTCGGCAAATGGCGAAGACCTTCACCCGCCGGGCACTCAAAATCGTTGTCTTTGGCACAGGGTCTGCGGGCAAGACCTCCTTAGTCAATGCAATTGTGGGACAAATGGTGGGGGAAGTCGGGGCAACCATCGGCACTACGGCCGTGGGTCAAACCTTTCGCTGCCAGTTACGCAATGTTGATCAGGAATTGCTGATTACAGATACCCCCGGACTATCAGAACCGGGCGTTGCCGGCACCGATCGCGAACAGGCTGCCCGTAAGTTAGCGACGGAAGCCGATTTACTGCTGTTTGTGGTCGATGGTGATTTAACCCAGTCTGAATACCAGCCTCTACGGGCGTTGGGACGGATGGGTAAACGGTCTCTGCTAGTTTTCAATAAAACCGATTGCTATACCCAAACCGATCAAGACCTGATTCAGGAACGACTGCATGAGCGTGTCCAGAACTGGATTCAGCCGGAAGACGTGGTTGCGATCGCAGCCCGTCCCCAACCCGTTCGCTTAGCCTCTGGAGAGACCTTAGAACCAGAGCCAGACCTAAAAGCACTGATACAAAGAATTTCCCGAATCCTGCGGCAAGAGGGAGAAGATTTATTCGCTGATAATATCCTGCTCCAGTCCCAGCGTTTAGGGGCAGAAGCCCGACAACAGATTGATCAAGAGCGTCGACAACAGGCCGACCAAATTGTCGATCGGTTTCAATGGATCGGCGCTGGCGTTATTTGGGTGACCCCTGTCCCAGTGATTGATTTGCTGGCAACCGCTGCCGTCAACACTCAAATGGTGATTGAAATCGCCAAGATTTATGGCTGCGATCTAACCCTAAATCGGGCTAAGGATCTAGCCCTCTCCCTCGCTAAAACCATGGTGAGTCTCGGCATTGTTAAAGGCGCGATCGAACTCTTTGCCCGGGCCTTGCAGTTCAGTGTGGTGGGATTTGTGGTCGGTAAAACCATTCAAAGCGTGGGAGCCGCCTATTTAACCCGGATCGCGGGCAAAAGCTTTATTGAATATTTTCGCAACGATCAAGAGTGGGGAGATGGTGGCATGACAGAAGTTGTCCAGCGCCAGTTTCAGCTCCATCGCCGCGATCGATTCGTCAAAGCCTTTATTCAAGAAGCCATCACCAAACTACCGACTGAATTTGGACGACGGGTGCAACAGCAACTGAGCCCAACCCGTTCCGATCCAAACACCCCTCCTAGCCCACCTCATTCAAATTAACCAGGGGAAGGTTATTCAGCTAACCCACATCCTAGATAATCCACACTAGAATGGACTTTATATTCTTTTTATATTCTCCAGTGGATCAAGAATTGGGTAATGAGTGCCTCAATTTGAAAGCATTTCAATCTAAGTCAGAGTTCCACCTCCTGTCCCGCCACAACAGTGTCCCCCTATGGAAACATCTGAAACACCAAATCTACAAGAACCCGTTGAACAATCGTTCAACTCCACCATCAAACCTGTAAAACAAAGCAGCAGCCGGAATTGGTTAATTGCAGGTGTCGCCCTCATCGGGACGGGGCTAGTCGTCTGGCAGTTTTGGCCCAAAGGGGCTCAACCCACTGGTCCACAAGGTCCCCCAGCCACTTTGGTTAAAGTCCAGACTGTCCAAACCAGTCCGGTCAAACAAACCTCCGCCTTCTTAGGCACCTTAGAAGCCAAACAGGGAGTGGTACTGCGACCCGAAATAGAAGGGCGAGTCACTCAGATTTTTGTCTCATCGGGGTCGAGAGTATCGCCTGGACAACCCATTGTTCAACTCAGTCCAGAGAAGTCTCAAGCAGACTTTGGAGCAGCAGTTGCTAATATCAACGTAGCCACAGCCGCCAGCAGTAACGCTCAAGCCCAACTTCGAGCCGTCCAAGCCGATCGAGGCAGAGCCGTCGCTGAACTGGACCTGCAAAATACAGAGTTTCAGCGCACCCAAACATTGGTCAAGCAAGGAGTCTTGGCTAAGCAAGTATTGGATCAAGTCCGCCGCGATCGCACCTCCGCCCAAGCCGCCCTCAGAGCCGTCGATGAGCAAATTCTTGCTGCTAAAGCCAACTTAACCCAATCTAGAGCCAGCCTGAATCAGGCTAAAGCCAGTGCCTTGTCGGCCCGAGAAGATGTGCAAGATACGCGCATCACGGCCCCCATTGCTGGCATGGTGGGGGATATTCCCATCAAGTTGGGTTCCTACGTACAAGCCGGTGACACCCTGACGACCGTTATTCAAAATCAAACCTTAGAGCTAAATCTCAATATTCCTATTGAGCAGCGTGATCAGCTAGAGGTAGGGCTACCGGTTGAACTCAATCAAGCTCAATCGCAACAAATGCTCGCCAAGGGACGAATTAGTTTTGTTTCTCCTACGGTCAATAACGAGAGTCAATCTGTCTTAGCCAAGGCCAGCTTCGCCAACCCTAAAGGGAAATTACGGGATGGTCAACGGGTCGAAGCCAACGTCGTTTGGCAAACTCGTCCTGGTGTTTTAGTGCCCACCACAGCCATCACCCGCTTGGGAGGTAAAGCCTTTGTCTTTATTGCCGATCAACCGCAGCAGACAGAGGGCCAAGTGCCCGCCATGGTGGCCCGTCAGCAACCCGTTGAATTAGGCAGCATCCAGGGAAATGAATATCAAGTGTTGGATGGCATCCAATCCGGTGAAACTATCGTTGTTTCCGGCCTGCAAACCGTCAGAGATGGTGCCGAGCTTCGCCTTGAGACGGACAAACCAACCGGCAAACCGCCCCAATAGGTTGCCGGTTGGTTTACACCGTGATTGATTCATTCAATATTTTCTCCAATTCATCTTTTCTCCTTGGCCGTGCCTGCTGATTCCTAGCCCCTCCCCTCGCAACCGTCCTCTCCCCCTCTTATGCTTGTCAATTTTTTCATTAAGCGGCCCGTTCTAACGACCGTTTGTGCTCTGCTCATTCTGCTGATGGGTCTGGTTTGTCTCCCCACCTTACCCATTGCCCAATATCCAGATATCAGCCCGAAACAGGTCAGTATTCAAGCCAACTTTATTGGTGCCGATGCCGCCACCGTCGAAGATGGCGTCACTAGCATTCTGGAGCGGGAGATTAACGGGGTCGAAGGTCTGCGCTACATGACCTCAAGCAGCAGCAATAGCGGTTCTAGCTCCATTACCGCTACCTTTGAAAATAATCGTGACCAAGATTTAGCTGCGGTGGATGTGCAGAATCGTGTCTCCAGCGTGGAGTCACAGCTGCCAACTGCGGTCCAACAGACCGGTGTCCGGGTAACTAAGCAGTCCAGCAGCATTCTCATGGGCTTTGGCCTCTTCAGCGAGGATGACGAGTATGACAGTATTTTCCTCAGTAACTATGCGGACCTGTATCTGACCAATGCCCTGAAGCGAGTCAATGGAGTCGGCAATGTCACTATTTTCGGGGAACGGAAATATGCCATGCGCCTATGGCTCGACCCCGAGCGGCTAGCAAAGCGCAATCTGGCCGGGCAAGATGTGGTGGATGCTCTGCAAGAACAAAATATTCAAGTGGGTGCGGGACAAATTGGTCAACCGCCTGCCCCCAAAGGTCAGCAATTCCAAATTGATATCCGTGCCGAAAGTCGACTTAATAGCATCGAAGAATTTGAAGCGTTAGTCGTGGACTCAACCGACGGTAGGCTGATCAAACTCAAAGATGTCGGTCGAGTTGAATTGGGGGCTGAAAATTACGGTTCATTCTTACGGTTTCGCGGTAAAGAAGCGGTCGGCCTGGGGATTTCCCAAATTCCTGGGAGTAACGCTCTAAGTGTTGCCCGTGGCGTCAAAGAAACTATGGCAACCTTGGCTGAAGACTTTCCCCCTGGAATGACCTATGACATTGGTTTTGACACCACAGATTATGTAGAGCAATCCCTCACCGAAGTGATCTGGACCTTAATCCAAGCCATTGGCCTAGTGGTCCTGGTGATCTTCGTCTTTTTACAAGATTGGCGCACCACCATTATTCCCGCCGTCACCATTCCCATTTCCCTGATCGGGACATTTGTGTTTGTGAAACTGTTTGGCTTTTCCATCAATAGCCTGACCCTATTTGGCCTCACCCTAGCCACCGGCATGGTGGTGGATGATGCGATTGTGGTGGTTGAAAATGTCGCTGCCAAAATTCAGAATGAAGGTATTGAACCTCGACAGGCTGCCATTGTTGCCATGGAAGAGCTAACGGGGGCAGTTATTGCCACCTCTCTCGTCCTGATGGCGGTATTTGTGCCGGTAGCCTTTTTCCCCGGTACAACAGGTGCGTTGTATCAACAGTTTGCCTTAACGATTGCGTTTGCGATCGCACTCTCTACCTTCAACGCCCTCACCCTAACTCCCACCCTATCCGGGCTACTCCTCCGTCAAAATCCCAGCATTCCCAACTGGCTAGCACCAGGATTTAACTGGTTCAATCGTCAACAGGATCGGCTGCGTCAGAGTTATAGCAACATTTTGGACTGGATGAATCGGTTTAAATATTTCATCTTGGCTATTTTTGCCGCCCTGTTAACCTTTACCGCCTGGATTTATACCACCGTCCCTTCAGCCTTTCTACCGGAAGAAGACCAAGGGTATTTCCTCACCATTGTCGGTGCCCCCGATGGCGTATCTCTGGAATACACCAGCGACGTGATGAAAAAGATCGAAGAGGTCATGCTTCCCCTGCCAGAAGTGCGGGCGACCTTTGCAGTGGGAGGATTCAGCTTTGGGGGCAATGCGTCCAATAAAGGGATTGTATTTACCACCCTCAAACCCTGGTCAGAACGACGCAGCTCCGAACAATCCGCTCCAGAAATTATTAACCGAGTCCGCGGCCAATTGTTCCAAATTCCCGAGGCGCGCATTTTAGCCATCAACCCCCCTGCCATTCGTGGACTCGGGAGCTATGGCGGCTTTACCTTTCAGCTACAAGACCGTTCAGAAAACTTGAGCCTGGATGAATTTGTCAGCAGCCTAGGTCCAGTCTTGGGAGCTGCTAACAGCAATGATGCCATCGAAGGAGCATTCACCACCTACGGGGCCAATACCCCCCAGCTCAAGGTTGAAGTCAATCGTCAGCGAGCCAAAGCCTTACAAGTCGATGTTGACGAAATTTTCAATACTCTGCAAATCTATCTAGGATCTCGGTATGTCAACGATTTCAATCTAGGTCGCCGGACCTATCGGGTCTATGTTCAAGCCGATCAGCAGTTTCGTTCCAATCCCGATGATATTGGCAAGCTATACGTACGCTCCGACACAGACCAAATGATTCCCCTGAGTAATTTAGTCACCATTACGTCGGTAACCGGTGCCCAAACCATTAATCACTACAACCAATTCCGTTCCATTGAGATTAACGGAGCCGCAAAGGCAGGCGTGAGTTCTGGACAAGCCCTGCAAGCCATGGAAGGCATCGCCGCCAACGTCCTCCCACCAGGGCTAGGCTTTGAGTGGTCCGGTATATCCCTCGAAGAAATCGAGTCCGGTGGTCAAGCAACGATTATCTTCAGTTTGGGATTGATCCTCGTCTTTCTGGTTCTCGCAGCTCAGTACGAAAGCTATGTGGACCCAGTCATCATCATGCTCTCGGTTCCTCTTGCCGTATTAGGGGCGTTGGGGGCTCAAACATTGCGAGGCTTTTCCAACGATATTTACTGCCAAATTGGTCTCGTGATGTTGATTGGTCTCGCGAGTAAAAACTCAATTCTGATCGTTGAGTTTGCCAACCAGCTACGGGACGAAGGACTTTCCATTCCAAAAGCTGCCCTGCAAGCAGCCCAACAACGGCTCCGCCCCATTTTAATGACCGCCATTTCCACCCTCAGCAGTATTTTCCCTCTCGTGGTGGCCTCCGGCGCAGGGGCTGGCAGTCGGCAATCCCTGGGAACAGCCGTCTTTGGTGGTATGTTTATTGCCACTTTCCTCAGTCTATTTGTTGTTCCTATCCTATACATCATCATTAAGGGCTTCAGCGATCGTATCTCTCCTAAATCCGCTGAGCTAGCAACAACGACAGAGATACTAGAAACAGAAGAGAGTCTAACCGTAATTCGCAAATAAAACTTAAAACTGTTAGGTCAACTCTGCAAAACAGGGGGCTCACCCTAATTTCACTTCCACCCATAGGGGTAATGTCATCAAAAAAATACTTTTTTATTTATATTTCATAACATCAGCGATTCAAGCCGCCGAGATCTACCTGACTATCATTAATTCTTTGGGGCATTCAACAGATTTCTCTCATCAAAGCCTTGAAAAATTACACAACGTATAAGCCATACAAGAAAACATTGGGAATATTCAATAGTATTCCCAATGTTTTCTTGATTTCAAGGAGAAATTATGCCGCAACGTTATAGAGAGGAAGTTGAAGCATTAGCTAAAGCACTATTAAATAGCCATGAAAAAGATGGCCTTATCTATAGTGGGATTGCAACGCTACTCATGGTTGCCTTAACGATTTATTGGGTGGATGGACTAATTAGACTCAGATTGATTGGTGGATAGGGTTTGAGAGTGCAAGACGATCCATGAACAAGCCCTAAAAGATCTCTCTTGTAGGGCTTCTATAAACTTATTTAGATCAATTTATATACCAGAAATACAGGTCAGTAAAAATCATTATCTACACCTTATCAAGTATGATCAATCTACTATTTTTAAGCTCAGTTTGACAGCAATACTTTCAGCATTTTTTTCTAGCAGCAGAATGAATAGAACCATAACAATCCTCCCATTAGTTCTTTGATATAGCAATCTGAAATCAATCGTGAGATGTAGAGAGGCTGAAATCTTTACCAGTATCCATTTAGGTTGAATATAATTCTCACAACTCACGTCAGATCGCTATAGGTCCTTGATCATAGGTTTATCACTCTATTCCCAAAATATTGCGTAAGGCTGGTAGTTGATGAGCTTGTAGAAACTGAAAATTAGAATAATTCAAGCTCTTAAACGGGACTTGCCGCCCATGTTCCACTCCTACACTAAATTCTTCTAGCTCCCTTTGACTTAAACAATAAGGACTAGGGTAAAGAAACCGAGCAACAAATTGAAATAGCACGAGATGAAACCCATGGGTATTTGGATCATTGCCCATTGCGAATCCCAGAACATAGGCCTCTCCAAAGGAGTCAAACCCTTTTTTCAACCTTAACGAGGGACAAGGTCGCCGTAGGCTATACGTGGCAGAAGCTTGAGAAAATAGTAGGGCAAAAAAATAGGGAGTACGATTGTACTCCCATCTCAAAAAATGTTCCCTGCATCATACCAAACTACTCTCCGTGCTCAGTCATGTGGATTGTCAACCGGAATGTCAAAATATTCTTTTTAATTCCAACAAAAACTAAACCCAAACTCTAAATAATGACAAAGATGGGTAAATTTGATTGGAATACCTATTCTGTTCAACTTAGATATCTAGCCTTGCAATCTATGACCTCCAATAGTCTAATTTGGAAGAAAAGTTTATTGAAATGACTTCCTCGACATTCAGTCATTCGTAAGTCATAGTCGTAACTACGCTACATATTCCTCATTCGTTATAGAAAAAGGTCTGTGCCCTATACATCTGAAAGTGGTCAGTATACTGCTCACATCGCTCGGACCTGGGTCACAGTAGTGGAAAGTTGTCGATATTGTCTTTCCGTAAGTTATTTCTTCCTGTTGAATTTTTTCTTTGTGATAGGGCTATTTAAGATATTTGCAAAGGGGTATTTGGATATCCTAATTTGTATTCCTCACCCTTTTGAAAAGTAGCCCGAATCCGTCCAATTAGTTTTCGAGCAACAGCAACAATGGCCTTCTTCTTTCCTGTCCTTGGGAAAAGTCGGTTAAAAAACTGAGCTAGAGCTTGGTCTTTCTCAATGGCTCTCCAAGCGATCTCAATGAGGATACTTCGGACTTGAACATTGCCCTGATGAGTAATATGTCCCCTACGGATCGCTTCACCACTGGAATGTTCACTGGGGGTCAGACCTGTGTATGAAAATAACTGGCGTTCGTTCTTAAACTGAGACATATCCCCCAACTCATTCGATAATACCCGAGCAGACTGTGGCCCAACACCTGGAGCAGATCGGTAGGTCTTTTCGTTAGGATCTTCTTTGGCTTGTTGTTTGAGTTCTTGCTCAATCTTTTTGATTTCTTCGTCTAGACTTTTCCAGACATTCCAATAAGCATTAATCACAATTATCAATTCTTTGGATGTTGCATTAGCCAGAATTTCTTTGACAAGTTTATGAGTCATTTCACGAGTTTCATCGGCATCAATTAAACCAAATTGATGAAACTTCATCCTGATTTTATTCTTTATCGCAGCGCAATCTTCAACAAGCTGTTTTCTGGTCCGACTCAATAATCGATGTGCTTCTTCTTCCTCACTGGGAATGCGAATTCCCTTTAAGCGTTTTGCTTCCAAAAGCGAAGATAGTTTAAGTGCATCACGTTTATCTGTTTTGACCCGGTTATTGATAGCAACTTCAATCCCGGCGGCATGCACTACTAGGTTCTGGATCCCATGCGCCTTAAGTTCTCGATGTAACACAAAACCTGAAAAACCAGCTTCATAAGCACTATAGATCGTGGCACCATCAAAATATTTGAGGAGTTGTTGGGCTAATGATTTTGGAGAGGCTTTCGTTGTCCATTTCTTGACGACCTCCTCCTCGACCCTAGCAACAACTGTATAAGTCTTCTTGTGTACATCAATCCCAATGAAGACTTCTTTCCCAACGTAAGATCTTTCTTTCGTATTCTTCTTCATGATGGAACTCCTTGATATCTAATCAGAGAAGTAAATGTATCCCTAGTATTTAGGCTTGCACCTTGTTGAGTGCTTTGCAATCCATCATAGAAACATCTGAGTGAAAGTCAGTATCTAACCCTCCAACTTCTGTTGTTACTGATACAGGCTCATCGCCAGGTAAAACTCTCCATATTGGCCAGTGTCTTTCCTCAACCGATTCAATATCCCAGTCGAAAACGTAACTTGCAACGCTTTTTAGTATTGCCACAACTGAGCATCAAAGTTTTGTGGTTCCCCCTGATTAAATATTGGATTCGACAAGAGCAAACAGGACGAGGATTAAATCGGGAGCATCGTCGTCGGCTGAAGAAATTCAAACATCGAAAATATGGCTATTGGATCATAGCGATAGATAGAACCCAATGGGGCGTAAGCAAAGGATCGGGGATGCATGGCTCAAAGAAAAACGGGTCAAGGACAATAGATCCTGTACCCGAACCAAAAAACTATCATGACCCTACCATCGCAATTGCTAACCGTGCTAGCCCATGACGAATTTCTAGAACAAACTGAAGCACTCAAAGTATCAACCGGGCGTAAGCAAAGGATCGGGGATGCATGGCTCAAAGAAAAACGGGTCAAGGACAATAGATCCTGTACCCGAACCAAAAAACTATCATGACCCTACCATCGCAATTGCTAACCGTGCTAGCCCATGACGAATTTCTAGAACAAACTGAAGCACTCAAAGTATCAACCAGCCTGAGTCAGATGGTTTATATCGTTCTGCAAATGGGCTTGTTTCTAGCTCGCTGTCTTCTGGAGGATGAACTCTCAAGGCGCGCGAAAGCAGTATTTGTATGGCCTGTATGTACTACCTGCGGAACCCGCTTACATTCGAAGGGATGGGAATCTCGTCAGATGCAGACACTGGTAGGCACTATCTCTTGAAAGCGACGGGTGGGCCGTTGTCCCAAAGGATGTCCAGGCAGTCTGTTGACTCCCCTGGATCAAGCCATTGGGATTGCCCCCTATCAGCACAGCAGCGAAGAACTGGTGCGTCTGGGCTGCTTGTTGAGTCTGTTCATGCCCTATGAACTGGCCAGTTGGATGCTGGGTCAGTGGAGTGGTCTATCCGTGAGTCCATCCAGTTTGTGGAACTGGGTGCAATCCGTGGGTAACAAAGCTCAGCAGGAATTAGAAGCTCAACTCAACGCTCAATCATCAGGGACTCAGGCCCCTTGTGAAGCGATTTCAGAGATGTTATCTGCTCTACCTTTGGCCATTGCCGCCGATGGTGTGATGGTCCCCTTTCGCCCCACCCCGAACTCACCCAAGGGAAAAATCCAGTGGCGAGAAGTCAAAGTCGCCATCTTAGCTCGCCTGGGAACACGGGTTACCCGAGCTAAAAAGGAGGTCCCCCAATTACTGCGTCGAAGACTGGTGGCAGTATTGGGCGATATCGACCAGTTCATCCCTTTACTTCAACTCGAAGCTCACAAACAAGACTTTGAATCTGCTCCAAAAGTCATCTGGCTCAGTGATGGGGGACGAGGCTTCTGGCGAGTCTATCGCACCTTGTTCTCTCATTGTGCTGTGGCAGTCCTCGACTTTTTTCATTCAGCAGGCCATCTGGCACGAGCAACTAAAGCGATGTTTGGAGATGCCCGCTCTGCTCAAGCCCAAGCCTGGTTCCGGCACTGGCGACACCAATTGCGACACGGGCAACACCTACTTGTATTACGGTCCTTGACGATATTGATTCACTCACAACTGTTAACGGGAAAGTCTTTTTCAACGTTGCTCCAGGTGCAGGCTTATTTCCAACGCCATCATAACCACATCCGTTATCGGCACTTTGAACAGCAACAGATTCCTCTCGGGTCAGGAATGGTTGAAAGTGCATGCAAGTGGTTGATTCAGCAGCGCTTTAAGGGAGTTGGCATGCGCTGGAGTGAGGATGGTTTCAACCATTTACTGATCTTGAGAATTGCCTGGGTCAATGAACGGTTTGACTCCTTATTCCCAGAGGTGACCATTCCGAAAACTAAGGCATCCCCGATCCGCTAAATACGCCCGTATCAACCAGCCTGAGTCAGATGGTTTATATCGTTCTGCAAATGGGCTTGTTTCTAGCTCGCTGTCTTCTGGAGGATGAACTCTCAAGGCGCGCGAAAGCAGTATTTGTATGGCCTGTATGTACTACCTGCGGAACCCGCTTACATTCGAAGGGATGGGAATCTCGTCAGATGCAGACACTGGTAGGCACTATCTCTTGAAAGCGACGGGTGGGCCGTTGTCCCAAAGGATGTCCAGGCAGTCTGTTGACTCCCCTGGATCAAGCCATTGGGATTGCCCCCTATCAGCACAGCAGCGAAGAACTGGTGCGTCTGGGCTGCTTGTTGAGTCTGTTCATGCCCTATGAACTGGCCAGTTGGATGCTGGGTCAGTGGAGTGGTCTATCCGTGAGTCCATCCAGTTTGTGGAACTGGGTGCAATCCGTGGGTAACAAAGCTCAGCAGGAATTAGAAGCTCAACTCAACGCTCAATCATCAGGGACTCAGGCCCCTTGTGAAGCGATTTCAGAGATGTTATCTGCTCTACCTTTGGCCATTGCCGCCGATGGTGTGATGGTCCCCTTTCGCCCCACCCCGAACTCACCCAAGGGAAAAATCCAGTGGCGAGAAGTCAAAGTCGCCATCTTAGCTCGCCTGGGAACACGGGTTACCCGAGCTAAAAAGGAGGTCCCCCAATTACTGCGTCGAAGACTGGTGGCAGTATTGGGCGATATCGACCAGTTCATCCCTTTACTTCAACTCGAAGCTCACAAACAAGACTTTGAATCTGCTCCAAAAGTCATCTGGCTCAGTGATGGGGGACGAGGCTTCTGGCGAGTCTATCGCACCTTGTTCTCTCATTGTGCTGTGGCAGTCCTCGACTTTTTTCATTCAGCAGGCCATCTGGCACGAGCAACTAAAGCGATGTTTGGAGATGCCCGCTCTGCTCAAGCCCAAGCCTGGTTCCGGCACTGGCGACACCAATTGCGACACGGGCAACACCTACTTGTATTACGGTCCTTGACGATATTGATTCACTCACAACTGTTAACGGGAAAGTCTTTTTCAACGTTGCTCCAGGTGCAGGCTTATTTCCAACGCCATCATAACCACATCCGTTATCGGCACTTTGAACAGCAACAGATTCCTCTCGGGTCAGGAATGGTTGAAAGTGCATGCAAGTGGTTGATTCAGCAGCGCTTTAAGGGAGTTGGCATGCGCTGGAGTGAGGATGGTTTCAACCATTTACTGATCTTGAGAATTGCCTGGGTCAATGAACGGTTTGACTCCTTATTCCCAGAGGTGACCATTCCGAAAACTAAGGCATCCCCGATCCGCTAAATACGCCCAACCCAATGGAAAGGTCGCAATATATTCATGGTGAGTATCATTTGGGGAACCCATGCTCTTCCCCTGTATTGGGAAGTTTTAGAGCATGTGGGTAATAGTCATCTAGCCACTCAACAACGGCTCTTAAAAACAGTGCTACATCTGTTTAAGAATTATCCGGTTCTTGTCCTGGGAGATCGAGAGTTCCATAGCCCTAAACTAGCTGACTGGCTTGAGTCTGAGGGTGTATCTTTTGCTTTAAGACAGAAGAAAGACGGTCATTTTCAAGAGGAAGTCCATCAAGAGTATCAGGTGCTCAAACAGCTGGGCTTTAAACCGGGAATGTCTAAATTCTATACAGGTGTTTTGTGCAACAAAGGAGATGGCTTAGGGCCATTTAATCTGGCTGTCTATTGGAAACGCAAATATAGAAATAAGGGGCCGAAAGAGCCTTGGTATATCTTGACCAATCTGCCGAGTCTCAAACAAGCACTGGACATTTATTCTTGTCGCTGGGGAATTGAACAACTTTTCAAGGATTGTAAGACAGGAGGTTATAACTTAGAAGATACGAAAGTGAATGACACCCGATTTCTGGCCTTAGTTTTGTTGATTGCCATGGCTTATACCTTAGCTACGCTGCATGGGCAATGGATGAAAAAATTAGGAGTGGATATTTATGCTGGACGAATTAAAGAGCATAAAGATACGACTCAACGGCAGAGTGAATTTAGTCTTGGATTATATGGGCAACGATGGATTT
Source organism: Acaryochloris marina S15 (assembly GCF_018336915.1). Taxonomy (GTDB): domain Bacteria; phylum Cyanobacteriota; class Cyanobacteriia; order Thermosynechococcales; family Thermosynechococcaceae; genus Acaryochloris; species Acaryochloris marina_A. Next base: position 4,483,741 of record NZ_CP064923.1, read on the forward strand.
ATGCCATGGAATTGTGGGCTGATTGGGTGCAAAGTCTGATTGCGCTTAAACCCCATAAACGCCTCTATTTTCAGAGAGGGTTCTCTGCTCTATCCCTTATAAAACAGGCTTTGTAGCTTCGTTGTCATCCGCTAAGGTCTCTACTCAAAGTATTATGCTGATTTTCCCGCCTTCAAAGGGGCCATTCAACAGTGCCTTGACCAGTGCAATGGAGAGCACAAGGCGAAACTAACAAGCCTTCTATCACTCAAGTTTCAGTCCTTTAAAGAAGTTAATATCTTAGCCGTCTAGAGTATATTAGATTGGTTTTATTTACAAGAGAGATAATTCTCCAAGAGCATGACTAAATCACGCTCATAGTCTGAACTGAAATTTTACGTAGGAGCTATCTACTTTGGCTCATTATTAAGTACTAAAGTTGAGCTAAACAGTGTGATTTAAAGCTTTTTTTATCCAACAATATTTCGTCTAATTCAAAGATCTTTTTACTAATATTGCCCCCAAAATTGCTCCAATAACGGGACCATTAAGCGCACGATTTACCAACATATATTGACTTGTAGTATTGTCAATCACTCCTATAAATAGACTCCAAAATATAATTGAAATAAAGAGAAATACAAAACAACGGCGATTTACACCAATAAGTACACCTGAAATTGCTCCAGAAACAATACCAATATATACTCCCGCTGCTAGAGGATATATAACATCGATATTTAAATATTTTGTCACTGTTGCTCCATAAATAAAGCCTGCAAGACTGCCGACAATTGCACTATCTTGCCTTGTTCGCCAAGTTATTTTTTTAAGGTGATGATTTGAATATGGTGGATATTTTCTAGTATTTGAAAGATCATTAGAAGGTTGTATTTTTTTGTCAATATTGTCAATTTCTTCGGCAATAACAGCACAAATATCTATTCTTTTCCTAAATTTTTCTAACAGGATATGTACATCCTTCTCAAGTTCGGGCTCATTCAAACTTCTTTTCAGATCGACAAGTATAGATTTTTGTTCATCATAACTTAGAATTGTTGCACCAATCTTTGTAGCAAGGTCTACGATGTAAGAGATTGGAACTTCTGGAGGTATAGGTAGGGGGTTAGTCAGAGGTTTAGAATCTGGAAGATTAGCAAGAGCTCTAGCTAAAGCTAAAGCAGCATTGTGATCTTTTTGTTGGTAGTCTATAGCTTGAATTTGCAATAAGGTAGTTGGCAAGAGATTAATGGAAACTCCATCAGCTGCGAGAATCGGTAAAATTGGCTTACCCAGTTGATTTGCATAGTCATACTCGCGTAAACAAGCAGTTGATTGTAGTGATTCTGGTGTTAGTACAAAAACAAATAAGTCACACGTCCTGATATTTAAGAGGATTTGATCCCACCAAACTTGGCCTCCACTCAATTCCTGATCAAACCAGATAGTGTGGCCGAGAGATTCAATAGCATCTGCTAAGTCTTTCACTATAGTCTTGCTTTTATGGTTATAGCTGATGAATGTTATTGTCATAACTCTTCTAAATACTCAGTCTTTATAGAATTTGTTTCTATAAATTCTAGGTTATTCAATTATTTTCACCTATATTAGACTTCTTGAAATATTCAGTTTACGATATGCTATCGATTTAATTCATGAGCCAACTTTGCATGCTGATTGCCTGACAGAAGTAGGTCAAAGCCTTTATTTACATAGTTTATGAGAAAAGAGTGGAGAGACATGTGAGGCTAGATTTAATCACAAATCAGCGTTATTCAAATGTCAGGCCCCACCCAAATTTATCGTCAACTGTTTTCCTTTTTACGTCAACACAGCCATTATCGAGATTTGCGCCATCTCATTGCCCTGGGCTGGATGGTAAGCGCCTTAATCTGTAGTGAACGCTTAAGCTTATCTGCCTGGGAATCCTATGTTCCCTGCCGAGCCAGAAAAGCCCAAAGTGTCGAGCGTCGGTGGCAACGATTTATAGCCAATCAACGCATTGATATTAACAAGCTATATGTACCTCTAGTCCTGCTAGCCCTTAAGAACTGGCAATCTCATCGTCTATACCTGGCAATGGATACAACGGTGTTATGGAATGAATATTGCATGATTCATCTATCCGTCGTCTGCTGTGGCAGAGCAGTACCGTTGTTGTGGAAAGTATTAGAGCACAAGAGTGCAGCTGTCGCTTTTGAGGAATATCAACCGCTATTGCGCCAGGCCCGTTGGTTATTGCGGCAGCATCCAGATGTCATGGTGTTAGCAGATCGTGGGTTTGCGAACCATCAACTGATGAGCTGGTTACAACAGAGCCATTGGCATTACTGTCTGCGTGTCCCTTGTGATGTGGCTCTTCTCTGGCAACCGAGACAGATCACAGTGGATTCCATTACAGCAGTGTTTAGATAGAACTGAAGTCGTCATCTGAATAAACTTCGCCGATAATGAATTCAAGTGAGTAAGGGTTATCCCCATGCAGCGATTTAAAGTGCTTTTGCCTGCCTTGACTGTAGGAACTGCTTTGGTAATGGTGCAACCAGCCCAAGCGCTATCTGGAACAGAGGTGAATCAAATTGCCAAAGAGTCCACCATTTTGGTGAAAGGCCAAAATCCTGGTTCAGGAGTGTTGGTGGGGAAAAAGGAAAATACTTACTATGCCCTCACGGCAGAACATGTGGTTGCCACGCCTGACGAGTACGACATCGTGGCCCCAGATGGGACAGAATATGCCTTGAATTATCAATCGGTACAGAAGCTGCCGAATGTAGATTTAGCACTGGTGAGTTTTACGAGTAAGCAGTCTTACTCCTTGGCAAAACTCGGCAACTCTGATCAGTTAACAGAAGGTGATAAGGTCTTTATTTCAGGTTGGCCTGCATCGGGTAGTGCCTTGCCCCATATCTATCAATTCACATCTGGCGAAATTTCCGGCCTGCCGCCCCAATCCATCGGCAAGGGTTACAAGATGGTGTATACCAACGTCACCCGAGCAGGGATGAGTGGCGGACCTGTCTTTAATGATGATGGCAAAGTGGTGGGCATTCATGGCTTAGCCGAAGGGAGAGAGGTGGTCTTGCCGGGTTATCAAGGCGACCGCAGCGTGATTAAAGCTGGGTTCAATTTGGGAATACCCATCAATACCTTTGTACGACTATCCAAGAAGATGGAGGCTAAGCCCCAGGAGACTCCACAACCCATTCCAGCACCCATTCAAGAATCAACAGCGGTAGCGCAAGTGATCGATGCACCTGCTCTCCCAGCCCTCCCCAGAGGCCCAAAGGTTACTTTTGATCGCCCCCCTCAGCTTGTCAGCACTTCTACAACAAATCGAGATGCTCGATCTCTAGGAGCCACTTACTTCTTTACGATTGATATTCCGCCAGATGCCGCTCAACCGTTGCAAAAGGTGGAGTTTATTTTGAAGCAAGGGGTTCAATATCCCCGTTTTAAGGCAACTTCTGTGAAAGCATTTGAGGGGACAAAGCGGAATAAGGGTGAGGCATTGCCGATAAATATCGTGGTCAGTGATCCATCCATTCGGACGTTAACAGTCACGTTTGATAGACCTATTGCTCCAGGCCAGACAATTACGATGGCTGTTCGCCCAGTGCGGAATCCTTCGGTGGGAACCTATATGTTTGAAGTGCGAGGGACACCTGCTGGATCTACTGAAAGCCAGTATTTAGGTATTGGTCGTCTCGATTTTTCCCGCAGTTCACTGGGGAAATAAATCGTGTCTAACACAAAGAGTTGCAATGTTAAGGCCATGAATAATCGTGGCAGAATGCCTGAATAGTGATTAACCTTTACAAATTAGTTAATCACTATTCAGACAGAAGTATGGCATCTAGTTATCAGTACATGAACCAGCGGGAGCATTTAAACAGAAAGTTACAGTTTTATCTGAAATTTTTTACTGGTATGACGTCCAGATCGGATTTATTGAATTCGGGGTAATTGAAGGGAGTGTCTGTACGCCCATTGTAAGTTCGATGGCATCGCTTACAGCAGAACATGGCATAACCGAAATTGGTTGTACGCTGAAGAAATGAGACTCGATTTGAATGGCAGTGAGGATAATTCATGAAAGGAAGGCAGAGTATAGCTTAGAAAAAATAATCGGCTTGTCAGGCGAGCGATGATTCCTCAATTTTTGCTACTCAAGGCTAACGGTTTCCCATATCTAGGGCTACCACGCAAATTTCCGGAGAGCCAATTCTTTGAAGATATTGAACCTGCTATGGTCTAAGCTTTTCCCTATGACACTCAAATACCTCATGAATAATCCAAACTAAGTATCCATTAGCCGCATCAAGAGATCTTTTACTCTTTGACAAGTGTCCTTGTAACTACTGAGTTCAATCAGAGAATCAAGTTGATCAAAAGCTGAATCTTTTTCTCGTTGAGTACGACCCGTCCCTTTCGTCCAAGCCAGATAATAGGCTTTTGCGATATCTTCTACAGATGCTTCTGACTCATGGATACTTAAGTAGCGAAGCAGAGCTACTTCTGCGAGAGCAGCCTGACTCCATTCATCATCGTGGGATTTAGCACTCTTCTCGATCTCCTTCAACTCTTTATCGATATCGCGATTGGGATCGAGGCAGAGGTCTAAGGCCACTTGTTGGGAAAGTGGATAGTAGAGATTTTCAGGTTTCTGACCACAGGCAGCTGCATAAGCATTTCGAGCCTCTTTAATACGTGGTTTACGCACATCTTTAGGGGCTGTCTTTGCTAATCGTTTTAAGATTGATCCCAATAAGCTATAGCGTTCTGATGATTCTTGAATTGCCAATAATCCATTTATCTGGTCTTGCGCACTGGCGAACCAGCTCTCTGCTTTGTCCTTTTGTTTTGGCGTTAAAGGAGGTTGATGAGGGATAGGTTTTAATATTTGTTCGGCAGCACGAGCTTTCATATTAACGAGCCGCTCAATAGCCTCAATCGGAGCTTTCGATGTTTCGATCGCTTTTTCATACCAAAAGACAGCCTCAGCATAATAGCCTAAGTCAGAATAGGCTTTACCAAGTCCAGACGTGATTTCACCTTTATGTTGCCATTGAGGATCTATATTTTGAGCTAATTCGTCGAGTTGGCGCTTAAGGCTCAGACGTTTAAGGTCATCCGCACCATTCGCTCGTTGGGAAAAATCTTGAAGATGTTCTTGGAGTTCATCTGGGGAGACAAACACATGATTGTGAAACTGAGTGGGATTACGACGATCCACCCAGTAAAACGTAAATCCTGGATCTCCATAGACTTGATAAGCTCCCCAGGTTAAGTCATTGGGGCTACCAGTATTGTAGGTGGCAGCACGAGCAAGTCGTACTGCGTTCATCAGGGTATTACCTCCAATCAACTGTTCATAGAGGTTTTTTGCAAAGACTTGAGCAGACTGATCTCCCACAGCCCATCCCGCCACAACCACGACGCCAACCCCCATCTCAATCAACTTTTGAGCTAAACTCGCGGCTAAGTGACCCGGTTGGGAGTTGCGGCCCAAACTCCCTTCACCTAATTTTCCTAAATGGCAGCAATTCAAAAAGACAATGGAGGGTACTGCTTTCAGATTTTTAAACTCACCCGTCGTGAGGAAATCCTCTTGTCCAATCAAAACACCTGACTTAGAAGGGTCTTCTGCGTTGTAATCACCATGAGCGGCAATGTGAATAATGTCATATTCATCTTTATATAAAGCCTTGAAGATAGATTTAGTATCTGTGCCAATCTGACGTTCTGGTTTGATGTTAGATTTTTCTAGATAGTCAGCAATAGCTATGGCTTCTTTCTTTGCACCAGGCAGTTGTGGATTAACACCTACTGGATCACCAATGACTAAGGCTTTGCGACCTGAGGCTCTACGCGGATTTTCTCTACATTCAGGGGTAGACAACGTTCTGAGCACACCAACTCGGACCCCTAAAGGCAATTGCCCAGAAGTTTTATCATGATCAGGGTCGAGTAATTCCCAAGGAATTCGAGCCGTGTGACTATCTAATCCTAAGACCAAGTCTGGCGTATCTAAAGCATTATCTAAGAACTGATAGGGAAGCAAGTATTGGAATAGAGTTGCGCAAGAACAGATAGGATCTGTCATCGATTCTGATAATAGATTATCCACATACTTCCACTGGATTATGCGGATGTAGGGTTCACTGCGTGCCATATCTGTAGTGACGAAAAACTTTAACCCCTCATATTTGTCATAGTTTGTGATCTGAATTCTCCGGCTCCAACCTGCGCCATAAGGAGAAATGGGACGACTGCTGCGACCACTAGCTCTAATATTAAGTTTTGATGTTACATCAACTTCCTGTTCATGACGGATCCGTAGCGTTTGCGCTGCATGTCCAGCATTGATCGCAATATCTCGGTAGAGTTCGACTATTTCAATGCACCGAATTTGGACACAGTTACCCAGATGTTTTTCGGTCAAAATATGATTAGTCGTTAGGGCTGCATTGAAAATCGAGGAAACTGATTCTTCCACAGTAATGCGTGATCCGCCAAAGCTGCCGATAAGGATACTGCTTAGACTGAGTTCATTGAGTGGGGCTGCGTCTTCTGGGATATGGCGTAATGCATATTCCAACATGGCAGAAACGAGATCACCTTCTAAAGAAAGCTTTTGGAGTTTCCCGACTTCACCTAACCCCGTGACAATAACACCGCCTTTAAGGTTTTCTGTTGTGTCATAGATCCGCACTGTTCCATGGGGCCCAGGATAACGCCCAATCTGGAGATCACGGGACATCGTCCCACCGATGGCTTTGTCTAATACAGATTCAACGCTGACGATGGGATCTCCGATATAATGACCGGCGATAACGGGATATTTTGCTTCACGAATATCAGCGTTTGTAACTTCTAGTTTGATTGGCGCTGTAAAATCCGGCTGAAGTTCCCAGGCCCGACCCGCGATCGCCTCAAAGATATCGGCCTCATTCGGATACACTCGGAGTTCGAGTTCTTGCTCTTCTTCTGCTAAGGTAAATAGCTCTGTTTCAGTATCCCGCTGAATTACAGGGGGACTATTCGAAAGCTTATTGGTTCTACCGTCAGATAGTAGTTCTAGATAGCCGTCGAAGGCGGGTGGATAATTGGGGAGTTGACCATGCTCGGCATCCACATAGTAGGTCTCCACTTTGGGAAGCCGTCCAAGTTCCCAGGGCACGGCACCATCTCCACGACCAGTATAGCGAAACGTCACTTTGTTGTCCGCTTTTTCCATCGTTGTGGGAGTGGCCTTATCATGACCTGCCACATAGACCATATAGTCGGCATCAATAGCTTGATTGAGTCGTTGCCGAAACGCTTTGGCGTTCTCCAGTATTGTTGGATCGGGACGATATGCTTCGAATCCATTCCAGCTTTCTGGAGTGATCAAATCAAAGGCTTTTTCGGCACCGTCCTCCTCTAGGGTTTTATAGGGCAGCATTTCCATCAAACCAGGAAAATCCCGTACTAGCACAGTTAAATCCTTAAGCGAATTCCTTAGGTCAACTTTGGCTAGGGTTTGGAGGAGCTTATGTTTTTGCGTGACGACCTGGGCGGGCACATAAGAACCATAGTTTGGAGTTCCTAACATGACAAGTCGTCCGCCACGTTGCGTCATTTTTTCCCATACGCGTGGATATTCTGACAGGATAGACCGAGCTACAAGCCCTCCCATGGAATGAGCAAGGATGCGAATTGGCTGTTGATGATTAGATAGTTCTGCCTTAATCTGCTCAACTAACAATGCTGCAGAGTCCCGAATAGGGATTCGCCAGTCAAAGTCAAAGGTTAGGACGTCATAATGTTTAATAAGCCTATCGTAGAGTCGCTCATAGACTAGATTAATGAGGCCATCAGGCGAAATCTGATCTTGATAAGGTTCTTCTTGATAAATCTTTCCTGTATCAATTTTTAGTTTGCTTATACCTCCAAACGCAATACGCCCTGGGTGAATCCATTGTCGATCACTATCGTGGGCTAAATGTGAGCCCATAATGCCGGGTAGGAAGAACAACACAGGTCGCTCTCCTGTGGTGGGCTTGTTATCGGGAATTGCACGTGTGCTATTTCCTCTTAATCCGCCATAATCATCATTAGAACGAAGCGGAGAAAATCCTTCTTTTTTGTCTTCTAACCAGCCCACGATGGGGATGCGGGTAGCATCTTCCTTAAAGTAAGAGAAATGATCAGCATGGGGGCCGCGCGCATATAGGCCCCAGGCATTTTCGCGGGGGACACCGCGAAACATGGATTTGCTATCAACCACGAGGTCGTTATCTTCGCGATAATAGAGATTTGCAAAGAAGGCTTTGACTCGAGTCAATGCCCCTCCTTCAGAAAGATCTCCCGCGATAATCCCAATCTCCTGCTTTTCATCTAATGCTTTGGCAGAGTTTAGAAAGGGGATATAGCCTTTATCCATATGAGGCATCATGGCCTCAAGTCCTGGGAGTTTATCGGCTTTAGTGCGCGTTTTAATAATCGTTAATGCGGTGGCTTTGATAAATTCATAGGCAGCTGCAGCGGCGGGGCTAGTTAGTTTACCTACTAATGTAAGGATAATGTTGAGGTAAGTATCTGCTCGCTCAGATGCCAGTAGGGTGCCCGCAGCTGGAGAGGCCACTCGAACATATCGCTCAATTTTAACGTCTTTGTTTTTTCGTTGGT